>JAFIGF010000028.1 GCA_020831535.1 Opitutales bacterium
GCCCTCCCCTCCACCAACACACTCTTGAACTTTTCACTCCACAACGGTCCATACCGCCGGTGAGTACTGTTGTACCAGATACTCACTCGCTGCTTGAACGTCTTCACAAACTCCGGCAGGTTGTGCATCCGCTTGTGCAAAGCCTCCCGCAACTCCTCCGCCTCCTTGCCGCCCCGTTTAAGCGTCCGCTCCACCTGTTCCACCGAATTGGGCGCATAGGTTATCGAGCGAGGGGTCTTGCGCAAGTGATTGTTCTCCCCGTGCAGATGCCAATACCGCTCCAACAATTCCTCATCGGTCAGTTCGACCCCCTCCGCACTGGGCACTTCCACCAGAATATGGAAGTGATTGGCCATCATACAGTAGGTCAAAACCTTGACCCCTGAAAAGGCCGCCACCCGGTGTAACATTTTGGCGAGAACGGCTTTCTCCTTCTCCCCAAAAATCTTTTCTCCATTCACCGTTCGCGACATCACATGATAAACCGCCGGACAATCCGTAAAATGTAATCTTTTTCGCTGCATACCCCCCAAAAAAAGCAAAAATCCACTAATCGTCAACAACTAAGTTCAATAATCTTAAAAATTTTCCTTAGGAGGTATAGGTTAGGAATTGGCCGTTGGAGGGGGCTCGCCGCCGGAAAGAGATTCTGCGCGGAGGCGTAATAGCTTTACCCATATTGTGGGCGGGAGATCCTCGGGCCGACTTTGTTGGGAGAACCCTTGTTTGCGTAAAAAAGACTCCCATTCATTGGCCGGAATTTGCGGAACAAGTTTTCGCAGCAGTCCCCCAAGTTGTTTCCGTCGCTGTGTAAAGACCTGGCGCAGGAGATTCTTTTGGTCCTCATCAAAAAACACGGGTTCGGCTTTCTGCCGTAGGGGTAAAAGATAGGAATCTACTTTGGGGACCGGATGAAAGCATCTTGCCGAGACCCGGTGACCGGGAGCAAAGGTGTAGGCCATTTGTAAGAGGATGGTGATGGCGGAAAAATGTTTCGTACCGGATGATGCGGCAAACCGGTCCGCTGTTTCCTTTTGTAGCATAAGAACCATCACTGAGGGCAGATTGGGCAGGGCCAGTACTCTTTCGATCCAAGGCGTGCTGATGGCATAGGGTAGATTGGCCACGATTTTGTAATCTGCTTGGTCCCCCAAACCTGCGGACGGAAAATCCAGAGCGTCCCCTTCGATTAAATGAAACGTGTCCGGATACTGTGGACAAAGATCGTCTCGCAACCATTGCGCCAGAGTGGGGTCCTTTTCCACCGCCTGGACGGTAGCTCCTTGTTGGAGGAGGGCGCGGGTTAGGGTTCCTAGACCCGGGCCGATTTCAACAACCAGATCTTTGTCGGTAATTTGGGCCAATTCCAGGGATTTGCGAATGATGTTTGGGTCCGTGAGAAAGTTCTGTCCGAGTTTTCGGATGGGTGAATGTTCGATTCTTCTCAGGATGGCCCGGGTGTCCAAAAAAGGGGGATGGGATGGACTCTTCGCTGGTCGATAATGGGGATCGACCTTGTCATTTCCTGGTTTCATTCAAAATGAATTGATCAGGGTGTCCATGTCGACATGGTCATTGATCAGGCTTTTGATGATGGGGAATTTATCTTTGTCCCGGGGTTGGGTTTTAATTGTCATGCCGGCGATTTTGGAAGCGATGGCGTAGCTGTCCTCAACCGCTGCGATGACCGGAATATTGGTTTGGGCGAGCAGTTCCATCAGCTTTGGATGGGGCATAATATCGCGGGTAAGAATGATGCCGGAGATAACTTTTTTTCCGGAAATGCCGGCATTTGCGATGGCGGCGAGAAGAATATCGTCGCGATCACCGGGAGTTATGATCAAAACCCCTGGTTGGAGATAATCGATAACTCCCTTCGCGGTCATGGCTCCGATCACAAAACGCATAATGCGTTCATCCTCTCCGTCGGCTTTACCGTTGATCCAGCGTCCTTTGATTTCTTCGGCGACCTGGCCCAAATTGGGAGCCGTCAACATGCGTTGGATGGGGAGAACACCGAGCAGTGGAATCCCGATGCGATTGAGGGCTTGTCCGGCATAGTCCTGCACCATCTCCATTTTATCGCTCTGAACCTTGTTGATTATGGCCCCGATAACCTCGACCCCTTCTTTGTCAAAAAGGGCCTTGTTGAGGGAGATTTCATCGACCGGACGGCCAATGCCTCCTTGCGAAACAATAATGACCTTGGCTCCGAGGATTTTCGCCACGCGGGCGTTGGAGAGGTCAAAGACGGAGCCGACTCCCGCGTGTCCGGTGCCTTCGATCAGGGTAAAATCTTTTTCCCAGGAAACCCGGTCAAAAGAGCGGCAAAGTTGATCGACCAACTTGCCCAGCGTAGTGCCGGGGTTTTTTAAATAACGGCGAGTGAAGGTTGAATCGATAGCAATGGGACTCATCGAGCTGATGGGGACATCCACATTGTAAATCGTATCGAGCAAAAAAGAATCCTCGTCGATTTTAAGGCCATCGACCTCGATGAACCTTTGTCCCACTGGTTTAATGAAGCCCACTCGGGGAAAGCGCGCTTGCAGCGCCGCGTAAAGGCCCAAGCAGGAGGTCGTTTTGCCGTCGTTTTGCCGCGTCGCGGCCACGAAAATACGTTTTGTCTCTCGGTTGATGGGTTTTTCCATCAACACTTTTGGTTCCTCGGATTCAGTGGACGGCACCATAAATACAGTTAATTAAGGTTTCCATAAAGCAAGCGCATGTCGATAGCCTGGCAACCTGCAATAGTGGCTGCCCCAAAGACGTCGTGAGCGCTCATTCCGCGGCTGACTTCGGCGGCAGGCTTTTGCAAGCCGGTGATGATTTGGCCGTAGGCATTGGCCCCGGAAATTGTTTGGACCAGTTTGGCGGCGATGTTTCCGCTATTCAGGTCGGGAAAAATAAGCACGTTCGCGCGGCCGGCGACAAAGCCGCCGACTTCTTTGATTTCTGCGGTGCGTCGGTCCAGCGCGGCGTCAACCTGCATTTCACCGTCGATTTCGAATTGATCGCCGGAATACCGGATTTTCTGTCGTGCCAAAGCCGTTGCGGACTGCATTTTGGCGATGGCCGGGTGCTTGGCGGTTTTGGCTTTGGTGGAAAACCCCAGCATGGCGACCCGGGGAATCTCATTGGTTAAATGATGGGCAATGCGTGCGGTGGTGACGGCAATGTCGGCGAGTTGTTCGGCGGTGGGGTCGGGCAAAACGCCACAGTCGGCGAGAAAGAGGACGCCATCCAAGCCGAGGTCCTTATTCTCCAAATCGAGAATGAGCATGGAACTGGCCGTTTCGACTCCCTCTTGTCGTGGGATTATACGAAAAAGTGGCCGCAGGGCCGAGGAGGCGGAGGCGGTGGCACCCGAGACGATGGCATCGGCTTGGGCGGTGGCGAGCATCATGGTGGCAAAAATGCTGGGGTTTTTCATCGCCTCGGTGGCTTCCTCGACGTGCATTCCCTTATAGCGGCGTACATTGTCCAGATTTCTGACAAAATCAGTAAAGCTTTCACTTCGTTCCGGTTCGATGAGGCGAATTCCGGTGAGGTCGATATCCAATTTAGCAGCCCGGTCCTTAATGACCGAACGGTCGCCAACAAGGATGGGCACGCCCATGCGGCGTGTCTTGAATTGGCGGGCTGCTTGCAATATACGGGGATCTGAACCCTCGGGGAAAACGATGCGCTTTGGATGGCGTTGTAATTTGGCGGTGAGTCGGTCGATCAGGGACATGGGAGAAATCGGTTGGAAATTTTGGGGAGGGGGTGAAAGAGATACAAACAAGCAAAGCTTGAGCCATCTGACAAACGCAAAATCGCAATTGTCGGAGCGTTCTTGAGACGGGATTTCGCAAGCTCAACAGAGCACGAGGTCCCCGCTTGGGGCAAAAAAGCGAACGGGGGTTTTACGCCTTCTGTTGAGCCAAAGCGAAATCCCGCTGAGCGGTGATTGCGCCCTCCACAAAAAGTCTGCCGGGAGGTTGTTTGAAGTTCGCACAGCCGGCTACCATCCAATTGAGAGTCTTTCAAGCCCCGGAGGGGCAAATCGAAGGTAGTCGTGGGTGGCAACCCACGGAACAGCGGTGCTTTCAAAAACAATGCCTCGCAGAGCGAGTGCAGGAGTCGCGGTGCGGTTGGGTTTAAAGTGTTCTGGATTGGACCTGCTTGGTCGATGAACGTTCGTCAAGAAAGCCGGAACCTTGGTTCGACCACTCGAGCTCGGAGAGACCCTCGCCCTCCCCAAAAATGCACTCTCAGCGGGAGGGCGAAGGTCCCTCTGAGCTTTCGCGCGGCAACCGACCAATCGTTTCCATACGCACCCGCGCTGTAAATGAACGCTCAGCAAGAATGCGAACCTCAAACAACCACTCGAGCTCGGAGAGACCCTCAGGGAAAAGTAAGAAGGAAAAATTAAGAGTTAAGAAGTGAACAGCCGGAAGATATAGCCTGCCTCTCTTTTAGGAATACTGTCCACCCCGCCGGGAGGGCGAAGGTCCCTCTTAGCTTTCGCGCTCCCAGGGAGGTGGACCTTTTTTAGGGGAGTTTTTATCTATGGTCGGTCGGTTGGTTGGTTCACCACGAGGCAACTGGCGAGAATATCGTGGAGGCCCTGTTTTTTGGCGGTAAAGGCGACCATGATGAAGCCGATGAGGAAAAATGAAGGCGGATAGGTACATGCCGAAAAAGCGCCCGGAGGCGCGTCCGAAACTGATCTGTTGACCATTTAGGTCGGTGACGACAATGCCCATGGCCATTTTGCCCAGGGTGGCCTGACGATGGGAACTTTCCATCAAGGCATGGTAAAGCCAGCCGATAAGAACGCCCAACATATTTCCCATTAATTCCATGCCCTCATGGGAAGCCCCGCTTCCGGCAGCGGCGAACCCCAGAAATGCTCCGGCAATCAGGCCGATGGGCAGTAAGACAAACCCATCGATGATCGCGGCGACCACTCTTTTCCAAAACCCGGCATAGCCGGTGAAGGAAGGGTGGTTTTCGAAATCTCCGGCAGAGCTGTGGGGCTCGCCCGGGGCATTGGTGATAACGGGAGGGACTTCAGCGGCTGGGCGCAGGGTGGCTTCCTGGAAAAGGTCGGCAAAATCCGTAACCTGTCGGGCTGGTTGCCAATCGGGCATGCCCGCAGCCCAAATCAAAGTTTCCGCCGAGAGGTGGTTTGATTGAAGCATCCCCCTAAGTTCGCTTTCCGAAACGGGTCCCTCCGGTTGATTATTGCGGGCGAAATACCATTCTTTATCCGACATAGATGGGTTTTTCTAACCCTTCAAGAGGGACAGAACAATCTTAATTTTACGCGGAAGAAGCAAAGGTCCGGTGCAGCGCGGACGACGTTTGGTGTGGTGGTTCCCAGTCGAGTTCTTCCCGCGCCTTTTGCCAGGAAATTTCCAGAGAGCCCAGTAGGCGGTCGGCTACGTCTTTTTTGCCCAGGAGGCTCAGCATGGTTTTCAGGATAAAAGGAGGCACCGGGAGAAGCTTGGGGGAGAGGTTTTGTGCTTTCGCGAGGTGCTCTATGAGTTCTCTGGTGGAAAGAGGGGCGGGGTCGGCCAAATGGAAAATTTGGTTTTCGGTGGTCTGGCTTTCACGCAGACACAAGGCCAGAAAGTCGAGAAGGTTTTCCGTGGCGAGAAGGCTCCGGCGGTTGTTGCGGATTCCACCGAAGGGGAGGGGCCATGGTTTTTTTACAAGGTTGGCCAGGGCGGGTAAATTGCCCTTCATGCCTGGGCCGTACATCATCGGGGGGCGAATGATCGTCCAGGACAGGCCTTGCTTAGGGGCTTCGGATTGAATGAGGGCCTCCGCTTCTTGTTTGGAGATACCGTAGGGGTCTTCGGGCCGGAGAGGGGAGTTCTCCGACAGAGGATGGCCCGGTTCGCTGGATTCACCGACGGCTTTGATGGAGCTGAGGTAGATGAGACGTTTTATTTTTTTTTGTCCGGCCATCTCAAGAAGTCCCCGGGTTCCTTCGACATTGACCTTGCGGTAGGCCGGTAAGGCTTGGTCTGCTTTTTCGCCCATAACGTGAGCCCGAGAGGCCAGATGAATGATGGTTTCGACGTCATCGGGAAAATTTTCCCATTGGCTTGTCTCGTTTAAATCCGGAGCTGGGTAGGATTCGATTCCAGAAGATTCCGAAAAGCTTGTTCGGCTGGCGGTGATGAGGGTGCGATCCTGGGTTTTAGCGAGGTGCTCGACGACCAGTCGACCAACAAAACCGTTCGCTCCGGTAATAAATAGACGTCCCATAAATCGGATATAGGCAGTCTTTAACGAAAGACGCAAACAAGAAGGAGGGGTTGGACTTGGAAGTGGTAGTCATAGCTCATTGCGGCTCAGGGTCTAGAGAAGGATAGGCCAATTTGTTACTTTCTTGAAAAAAGGCATTGTCAGAGGCAAAATCGATTGTTTATCTCTAGGTATGAAGTGCATCAAAATCCTTGGTGAAAGCAAATCGGAGTGTCAGCCATTGCATCAACTTGTGGTCAAAGAACTGGAGAGGCTGGAGTTGGAAGAGTCCTTCGAAGTGAAATGGGTGAATGATGCGAACAGTATAGTTTCTTTTGGGGTAATGATGACTCCGGGGTTGGTCATCAATGAGGATGTGAAGTCCTGTGGTTATCTTCCCGAGAGAAACGACCTTCGGCGCTGGATTGAGTCGGAGATTGAAGTTGCCCGGTAAGTTTTTATTTGTATTTCCGCATTCTATCGATTCAGGGGGCTTTCTCGCCGGGATTTCGGGAGTAAGTGCAGGCCCTAAGGGTTTTTTTCGGAACACGACCTCGTGGCGTTTGTACTACATCAAGCGAATGGTTTTTCCGGGAATTTCGTGGAACGGGGTGTAAGTTTTGGAAATGAGGGGAAAAAGATTTTTCAATAGTCTTCGCTTAAACCCGATTCTTATTGTCGGTAAGCCAAGATATGGGCTAAGATTTTCAATTTTTACGGTATGACGAAGAAGGCAGAATCAGTGGATAAACTTCCGGCAAAGGCTGAAGGTGGGAAGACGAAATGGCGTTTGGGCAAGGCCCGGCCCGTTGCCCACAAGGGGCCGATGTGGGATGTGATTCACTTCTTCGGGAATCTGAAGCTGGCGATGTTTCTTTTCCTGGTCATCATTGTGGCCAGCCTTATCGGGATCACGGTCGAGAGTTCATACGATGACCCGTTTATTGGATTGCGCATTGCCCGGGCCTATGTGTATGAGGCCCCGTGGTTTGATGTGTGGATCATCCTGCTTTGTGTGAACCTGTTTTGTGCGGCCTTTACCCGCTGGCCCTGGAAGAAGCAACATACCGGATTTATTGTGACGCACGCGGGGATCATCATTTTGTTGACCGGAGGAATGATCGGACGGCAATTCGGGTATGAGGGGTCGATCCGTCTTTTGGAAGATGATGAGCCGACCTCCCAGTTGACCAAGGCGGACTTCGGGATTCAGATCTGGGATTTACAGGGAGGTGGCGCGTGGACCCTTGATTTTCCCATCGATTTGCGGATGCCGCGGGAAAGCCGGAAAATGTATGTGCCCGTTCAGGGAACGTTTTACCGTGGGCCCGGGGCGGAGCCCGCCGGGACGGGAACGCGGATTCTGGATCAATTTTTTCAGCGCGATCCCAGCGAGCCGACCTTGGTTTTTGACCGCTATTCGGCGAGTCTGGAACAGATCCGCGAGTTGCGTCCCGAGCCGGGGAGTGGAAATCCCGGCATCGCTTTTAGCCTGGATAGTTTCATGCTTTCGGGAATGGGAGCTGATATGCGGGAAGATCAAATCATGATCACCCATCCGGCGGAACATTCCTTCCTGGATCTGGCGGGCCAGGCTTCGATTGTTTTGGTGGACGAAATTCATGACGACAGCACGGTGGACACCGGGATTGGGAATATCTTGCAAGTTGCTCCGGCGGGAGAAGGGGCGGTCTATTATCAGGTTTCGACCCGTCGTGGGGAGAGCCGAACCGGGCGATTGGAAGTCGGGGAGTCCCTGGAAACGGGCTGGGAGGATTTTGTCTTCACCCTGAACGCGGTCTATCCGGAAGCCTATTTTCGCGAT
>JAFIGF010000034.1 GCA_020831535.1 Opitutales bacterium
AGGCGGAGAAGATGCGTTTGAGTCTGCGTTCGCGGATGCATGATTTGTCGGCGTTTGTGAAGATTTACAAGCAACAGGTGAGCATTTGGTACAATGCGAGCCATGACCGTTATGGTCCGCTGTGGAGTGATCGTTTCAAGAGTGTGTTGGTGAAGGGAAGTGGGACGGCGTTGTTGGTGATGGCGGCGTATATCGACTTGAATCCGGTGCGGGCGGGGTTGGTGGAGGATCCTCGTGATTATGCTTTTAGTGGGTATGGGGAAGGGGAGAAGGAGGGCGAGCCGCAGGCGCGGTTGGTGGAGATTTTGCGGGGTTTGCGAGGGGATGAGTGGGGTAAGGAGGTGTTGCGGGAGTACCGGATGCTGTTGTTGGGGCAGGCCGGGGGCGATGGGGCGAAGGAGGAGATGGCGCAGATTCTAAGAGAACGCTATTTGGGTGATGATGCTGATGGAAAGTCTGGCCGTTGGCGCTTGTGGCGTGCCTTAACGGAGGGCATTGTGGTGGGAAGTCGCTTGTTTGTGGAGCCTTTCAAGAATTTCTTTTCGAGCGGTCCAGATAAAGACCCTTTGGAAATTTACGATGGCTTGGTTTCCGCTAAAAGAAAGTTTCGACGGCGAGGATTCTTTTGAGAGAGAAAGGATACTTGTCGAGAGAATCCTTCTTTAAATGTTGAATGAAAACAGTCGGTGCAGTGGTCTGACTAGAGCAAATTCCTTTTAATTTGGCGCATATTGACTGTGTTTTAAAAAGTTTCTATACAGTTCAGGAGAGAAGGTATCAAGGGCTTGCGTGAGGGTCTGCAGCAATGGTGGAAACTCCCGGGATTTATCGCATTACAGCGTTCCGGCGAAACGGGGGGATGTCCCGTCAGTTGTTAAAACTTAGAGGTGATTTCGTTCAAATGATCTAATTTGATGTGTTGTTGATGAGTAAATGTTCCGTTATTTGCGTGTGTCTCTGCCTCCGCTTCGTGAAGGCCGTGTCCCCGTAGGGGTGCCGCGTAGCGAAGGACACGGGGCGGATCGGTTCCTCATGCCGCCTCCTTTCGCCCAAACCCACTACGATATTTTTCTTCAGGACTCGTGCCAGGGGCTGGTGTTTGCGACCATTGTATTTCCTCCAAATCTACCTTGAGCTTCTTGAGGATTTCCTGCTCCAAATTGTCTTTGGAATTATGAATCGGATAGAATGTTTTTAAGCTTTCCGGGTCGGCGAGTGCCTTTTTTGTGATTTCTTTACTCATACGAGAATTGGTATTTTGGTGGGTGAGGGCCTTGATCAGGTGGATGTATTGGGAAATCGATTCGGGAACAACAGTGACAGTGGCTGCCGCTTTTTCCTGCCGCAGCTCGCTGCGGCGTTGCTATGGTTTGTCGTCGCCACTCTGTTGGCTCGTTGGTGCGGGGAGGATGTCGCCCTTACAGGGCTTTGGGGGTGTTGGGACCGTTGATAGACCCGGGGCGTCGCCCACGGGCTTTGGTATGTTGCCCCGTTGGGGCGGGGCAATAGCTGTAAGGGCTCGTCAAAACTCTGATTCCTGCCCTCTGATCATTCAGACTTCTGCTTGATGGGTCCGTTGCTCCTTGCGGTTCCGCCGCAGGGGGGAGATGGGAAAGGGGCGAACCTCAAATAGCTACTCGGTGGACGGGTTTAGAAAAGGGCGGAGGCGGCGATGCCGACGGCGGTGATGGGGCCTTGGTTGCCGAGGCCGTCGAGGGTGGCTTCGGCTTTGCGCAGAACGGCGGTGGCTTCGTAATATAGGGCGTCATCCGAGAGGAGTTTGCCCAAAGTGCCTTCACCTGCGTTGAGGCGGTCGGAAATTTCCCGGAGGTTCTTGGCGACGAGTTCGATTTCACGGGCAATGCTGTCGTCGGAGAGCAAGCGGCCCAGAGTGCCTTCCCCAGCTTCGACTTTGCGGACGATGCCCTGAACATCCTCCACCAGAACTTGGATTTCACCGGAGAAGCCTTTGGCGTTGGTGGCTACGGATTCAAGGTCGGTGGTGATCCGTTGGATGCTTTGGTACACCTCGTCGTCCTGCAAAAGGCGGCCCAAGGTTCCTTCCCCCCGGGCGATGGTGTCGGTGATGGTCTCGAGGTTTTTAGTGGTCGTGCGGATGCTCTCGCGGTTCTCAACCACCAGTTCGTTGAGGTTCTTAAAGAGGCCGGGTTCATCCTCGTCGCCGGTGATGGAGCGAAGGGCCTCGGTTACCTGATCAAAGGCGCCGTCAAGGCGGTCGCCAACATCACCGATTTTGGCGAAAATCTCGTTCAAGTCGGTGGTTGGCAGGGTTTCGATGGTGTCGCCATCGGATAAATACTCGGAGGATTCGCCGTATTGGATATCGACCTGATTGGTCCCCAGTAGACCGGAAAGAATGACGCGGGCTTTGGAGTCGATGGGAACCTGGACCTCATCGTTGATGGTCAGGATGGCGGTGGCCTTGCCGTCCTCGAGAGCAGTGCCGCGGACGGTTCCGATTTTGACCCCGGCGACCCGGACATCGTCGCCTTCTTTCACTTGTTGGAGGTTGGTGAACTGGGCTTGCAGTTCGTAGCCGCGGTCTCGGAACAAGGTGCCGGTGCTGAGGCTTTGGGCGACAATGTAGATTAGGACGAGGCCCATCAGAAAGAAGAAGCCCACGCGGGCGGTGTTTAGTGTTTCTTTCATAGCTTAAAGTACGGTCAGGCGCTCCGTTTGAAGCGCGGGTTTTTGAGATCGATGGCGGGATTGAGAAATTCTTTGATGCGGGGGTCATCCATTTGGCGAATGCCGGCGGGGGTATCGATAGCGAGCAACTCCCCTTCCTGCATAATGCCTACGCGGTCGCCGATGGTCATGGCGAGGTCGCGGTCATGGGAAACGACCAAACTGGTCACGCCAAATTCTTCACGCAGATCGGCAATGATCTCGGAGATGGTGGCGGCCATGATGGGATCCAGTTCGGAGGTTGGCTCATCGTAGAGGAGAAGGTCGGGTTCCATCACCAATGCGCGGGCGATGGCGACGCGTTTTTTCATTCCCCCGCTCAACTCGGCGGGAATTTTTTCGGCGGCATCGGAGAGGGAAAGCATGGCCAGGGCTTTTTCGACTTTTTCCTTGATCGTTTTTCGATCGTAGAGTCGGTGTTCGCGCGGATAGAGGGCGAGATTGTCGAAGACGCTGAGCGAGTTGAAGAGAGCGCCGGCTTGAAAGACCAGGGCGAGACGGACTTTGGGGCGTTCACGGTCATCGGCGACGTTGATATCGTCGATACGGACTTTCCCCTCGGTGGGAATTTCCAGTCCGGCAAGGTGCTTGAGGAAAACCGATTTGCCGCTGCCACTTGGGCCCATCATGACGAATATCTCCCCTGGCTTGACCTCCAGGCTGATGCCTTTGAGCACTTCCGTGGAGCCGAAGGATTTGCGGAGATTTTCCACGCTAATCCCGAGGGCACGGCGGGGGGCTGGACTGGTGTCGGTTTCGGGCATAAAAGGTTTAGAGTAGGGCCTGGGTGATAAAGTAGTCGAGGAAGAGAATGGCGATGAGCGAGAGAACGACCGCACGGGTCACGGAATTTCCAATTTCGCGGGGACCGCCGCGGGTTTGCAAACCGACGTGGCAGGAAATAAGGATGACCGAAAAACCGAAAATCTGCGCTTTGATCAGACCATCCAAGACATCTTTGAAGGCCACAAAATTGGTGATGCCATCAAAGTAGATGCGTGGGTCGAGGCCAATAAAACTCACTTGTGAGGCGACTACGGCGCCTCCCAGCCAACCGATGATAATGGCGACGATGGCCAGCACGGGCATCATCAGCAAAACGGCGATGAGGCGGGGCAGCACCAGCATCCGTTCGGGGGGGATGTTCATGGTAATCAGGGCATCGACTTCCTGATAAACTTTCATGGAGGCCAATTCCGCAGAGATCGCACTGCCGACCCGCCCGGCCAGGAGAATGGCGGCCATAACCGGTCCCAGTTCCCGGGCCATGGACAAGCCGACAATGGTGCCGATGAAATCCACCGCGCCGAAGGTTTGGAGGCTGTACCCGGTTTGCAGGGCGAGGACGCTACCAATAAAAAAACTGAGGATGGCGACGATGGGAAAGGTGGTATAGCCGATTAGGTAGCATTGCTCGATCACCCGTCCCATTTGCCGGGGGAGGGAGGGAAGGTGGCGCAGGGAACGGACGAGCAGGAGAAAGGCCTGTCCGAATTCCGAGAGATATTGATGGAGAATGCGCAAGAGTGTAGTTTGTAAAGGTTTGTGGGTGGTGGCAATGCCGTCGTTTTACTTTTCTTCAGAATCCTTTTTTCCGCCAAAGGGGATCCAGAGGATGCGGTGCCCTTCCTGGCGGTCAAAAGAGAGGAGGCCCCGGAGCAGGGAAACGCCGTGGGAACCTTCTTCCCGCTGCAATTGTAAAACGGGACCAACTTGAAAGTCCCAGTCGTCTGCTTTCCTTTCGTAGGTCAGCAGCTGAAACAGAAACTGTCGGCTGCGGTACTCTTCCGCCTCATTGTGGGTGGAACGGTAGATGGCGAAAAGGGGGGAGTACTTGTCGCGAATGACTTGGTTGCGGGGGAAAAAGACTTCCAGCGGGCTGAAAAATTGGTTCTGGGTCGTGCCGGCAGCGTTGTCCCAGTGACTGTAGAACGGCCAAAGGTGGGTTTTGCGAGCGGTGCCGGCTTCTGGATTGCGGGGATCTTCCTGTTTTACGTCCCAATAGAGAAAATAGAGAAACTGGGTTTTGGTTTGGAGCAAATTGCCCCGTTCGGTCGTAAAGCGCTGCCGGTAAAATGGCCACATAACCCAGCGTTGCACCCGTTGGGGACGTTCGCTGTAGGTATAGAAGGGAGCCCAGCGGTTGGTGTAGTGGGTTTCGCCGCGGCGTTGCACGGAAAATGGCCAGAAGTAGCGCACTTCGCGGAATTCGGGGTCCTGGCTTTCGGTGTAGCCAAAAAAGGGCCAGACCCAGTTCCGATCTTTCAAATCCGGATCATCATGGTGGCTGTAGAAGGGCAGAAAGCCCCGGGAGTGGCCGTGCAGGGAGACTTCACCCTCGTTTTCGCTAAACGTTTTTCGGTCGTAGATCAGGGGCCAGAGGGCGTAGGTGTCGCGGGATTGGTCGGTGGTCACCGTTCTCCCGAAGAGGGGCCAGATCTCGAATCCCCGAGTCTCGGGGCCCCGGCGGGTGCGGACAAAGGGAAAGGGGGTGTAGTAGGTATTGACCTCCCCACTACGCAGGCGGGTGTAGAAAGGAAAGGCCACCCAAGCGGCTTCATTATGAAAAAGCTGATTGGGTACCCGTCCGGCGATCGGGAAAATGCCAAGGTACTGGTCCTCCTCCCGGGGTCCGGTGCCGCGGAAATAGACCGGGAAAATAGTGGTTTGACGTTGGGCCTCTTCGTCCGGCTGGCGTTGGTGGCGGCGGTAATTTCCGACAAGGAGATAATTCCATTCGGTATAGTCTTCGCGCATTTCCCGGGTGAAGAGAGGGTAGAAGAGATAATCCCCTTGCTTGTCGCTTTCATGAAAGGTTCGGCGGAGGAAGATCGGACGCAGGCCCGAAACCTCATCCTGTTGGCGGGTTTGCCGGAAAAAGAGCGGGCCGAGGACTTCCCGGTGGACCGCTTCATCGGAGGCGTCGTAGCGGGTGACCGGACCCGGCCAGAAATTGTCCAGCCGTTCGGTGAGAATACTTTGTGCTTCGCCGGGACTGCTGGAAAAAACCATCCAGCTGAAGAAAGCGGCAAAGAAGAGGCCGTGGCCCCGTTGTGAAAAACTACCCATGGGAAGATCTCTTCTAAAGCAAAAGCTCTTTGGGCTAAAGCGGAAAAAGAAGGGAGGCGCAAAGGAGTGTCCGCCGTCGCTCTGCGAGCTTTGGCGTGATCTTCGCTTCGCTCCGAGTGGAATGGTGTAGCCGAGCCCACTCGGTTGGCTCGTCGGCGGCGCGGAGGATGTCGCCCTTACAGGGCTTGAAGATCTGGGGCGCTGACGACCCGGGGCGTTGCCCGCGGGTTTGTTATATTGCCCCGTTGGGGCGGGAAAATAGTTTTAAGCGCTCGTTGAAACGCTGATTATTTGTGTGAGACTAAGGTGTTTTCGCGGCCTCTGGAATGTTGCGCGCAGGGACATAAAGTTCCCGCTCGCTGTCGAAAAGGGGTGACATTTCCGTTTTCCGAAGCATTGCGCTCAGGGGCACAAGGCCCCCGTTCGCGGTTGGCCCAAGCGGGGACCTTGTGTCCCTGCGCGGAGTGCTTCAAGCCAGGGGCATAAGACACGTCCCACCCCGCCACACTGCCGCTTTCCCTGTCGCGCCGTAGCTTTAGCGAAGGCGGAAGCGGTTGCGCGGAACACTCCGACCGCGCGAGTCTCTTAATCGCATATTCCAGCTCCGCTGGGGCGGTACTGACTTCTGATCGCAGACCTCTGTCGGTATCCTGGAGCTACAGGACTATTTGGATAAGAAAAAAGGACAGGGGTGCGGTGAGGAGGAGGCTGTCGGTGAGATCGTAGGCCCCGCCGATGCCGGGGATGAAGGTGCCGGAGTCCTTGGCGTTGGCGGCTCTCTTGAAAAGGGATTCGAGGAGATCGGAGGGAATCGAAAGGATGGCGAGAGGCAGAGCGAAAAGGGCTCCTTGCCAGGGGGCCAGGGCGGCGGGGACCAAATCTCCGCCGAATTGCACCAGAAGGAAACCGAGCAGGGCCGAGAGGGCGACTCCCCCGATAGCCCCTTCCCAGGTTTTGCCGGGACTGAGTGAGGGGGCCATTTTGTTTTTCCCGCAAAGGCTGCCGGTTAGGTAGGCGCCGACATCGGTGAACTTGACCACGGCGATGACCCAAACGGCCAGAAAGAGGCCTTGGGAGGGGTCGGCGGGGAGGAGCACCAGTTCCACGAGGTAGTGCAGGAGGAAGGGTACATACAGCAGCCCCAGGCTGGTTCCCAGGAAGGCGGGCAGGCGGTCTTTGGCCTTTTCCCGCAGGGCGAACAGGGCGGAGAGGGTCACAAAGAGAACTAAAAATCCGGAAGCCGAGAGTTCGAAGGGCAGGTTGTCGGAGAGGTCGGTTTGGGAGGCGATGAAGGGGGCCAGGAAAATGCAAAGGCCTCCGGCCAGCCCGAGGAAGGGGAGCGTCTTTTGACCGGCCTTTTGCAGGAGTTGGTAAAATTCCCATTGGGTGGCCAGGGCGAGGATAGTGAGGAGGAGGATGCCTCCGGTGGCGCCCAGAAAGTATAGTACCGATACGACAATGACCCAGAGGAGTAGGGTGCTGAAGGTTCTTTTTAACACGGAGTGGAAAGGGTGGGGGCAGGGGTGGTTTTTTGATTCAGCTGTTCGCCGGTGAGGCCAAAGCGCCGTTCCCGGGTTTGGTAATCCTCCAGGGCAGTGCGAAAACTTTGTTCGTCGAAATCCGGCCAGAGCACCGGGGAGACATGAATTTCGGCATAGGCCGCTTGGAGGAGAAGAAAATTGGAAAGCCGGCATTCCCCGGAGGTTCGGATGATCAGATCCGGATCGGGAATTTCGGAGGTGTTGAGATACTGGCTCAGTTTATCCCAGGTCAGGCCGGAAGGTTTTTCCCGGCCCTCTTCCACCTCGCGGGCATATTTCTGAACCGCATCGACGATTTCCGTGCGGGAGCCATAATTCAAGGCGACGGTCAGGTTCCATTCGGTGTAATGGGCGGTCTCGCGGATGATTTTTTCCAGCAAATCCCGCACTCTGGTCGGCAATTCATGGATTCGGCCAATGGCTCGCAGGCGAATTTTCTTTTGGTGGAGGATTTTGTTTTGCTGTTTGAGAAAGCTTTCCAGCATTTTCATCAAAGCCTCGACTTCGTCCGCCGGGCGTTTCCAGTTTTCGACCGAAAAAGCGTAAAGGGTAAGATGGCGAATGCCCAGATCCGCGGCGGCGCGGATGGTTCTCTTAACCGCTTCCACTCCCCGGCGATGCCCTTCGATACGGGGGAGGTTTCGTTTGGCGGCCCAACGTCCGTTCCCGTCCATGATGATCGCGACATGGTGCGGTGGTGGGTTGCTGGCCGATGGAGGAGAGGGGGGCATGATAAAATCGTAAAGCGTAAGGAAGTCACCCGTTCGGCGCAAGGGAAAGGTTCAGCGGGAGGGGCGTTCCAGCACGACAGAAGCCCATTCGCCCATTTTTTCGATGGCACAGTGGCGGAAAAACGGACGGAAGGAGTCGGCCACTTCCTCGGCCTCGGACGCCAGTATGCCGCTAAGGATGAGACACCCTCCCGGTTCGACGGCCAGAACGAGATCATTGCGGTGGGCGACCAGAATATGTCCGAGAATGTTGGCGACGACGACTTTGGCGCGTTTCCCTTGCCAGCCAGTGGTCAGGTCGCCTTGGTGGAATTGTAGGTTTCCGACCGGGATTTCCTGCAAGGCGATATTCTTGTTGGCGACTTCAACGGAAACCGGGTCGATATCGAATCCCCAAACCGGAGAAAAGCCCAGCGCGGCGGCGGAAAAGGCTAGAATGCCGGACCCGCAGCCCGCATCGATGAGAGAGTATTCAGTGGGGTTTTTGCCGTATTGTTTTTGGGCGGAAATCCATCGAGTCATGGCCTTGAGGCATAGTCGGGTGGTTTCGTGATTGCCCGTGCCGAAGGCCATCCCCGGATCCAGCCAGATGATGGATTCGTCGGGTGGGATGGGATAGGATTCTTTTTGCCAAATAGGGACCCAGTGAATGCCGCCCCAGGACCAAGGTTCGAAGTGCGCCCGGTACAAGGCCTCCCAGTCGGTTTCTTGCTCTTCCACCGGTTGGACCGGTTGGGGTAAGGGGGTTAGGCCTGCCTCTTTCATGGCGTTACGAAGTTTGGTTTGTTGTTCGCAGGCGGTTTCCGGATCAGGAAAATACCCGGAAATTTCCCCCTCCTTGGCGCCGGTTTTGGAACTGGAAAGCAGCCAGGGCCACTCTTCGGATTGGTCGGCCAATTCTTCGAGGGTGGGGACCCAGGCGGCGGGAATGGTAAATCGGATGGCGTGCCAGGAGGACATGTTTCGGGAGGTGGAAGGTGTGGGGTGGGTTTTCTACAATCTGGTCGTGGATCTTAAGCTGAAAAGGAGTGGGAACCACGAATAAAGACTACTGCAATCGTATTAATCACGCCGAAATATCGAGTTAACAACAAATCAGCGGGAAGCCTGTTCTATTTTTGGTGGTGGAGGCAGTTTGCATGAAAAAAAGCTCTATTACCACCGGAAATCTCCGGTGGAGGCAAGATACCTTTCCAGGTTTTCCCGCAATTCCCTGGCCCGCGCGGGGAAGGGAAGTTGGGGCTCGGCTGGGTGGTGAAGGAGGTGGTGCAGGCAATCCTGCAAATCGACACTCAGGGTGGGTTGCCATTCCTGTTGCACCGGTAGACCCTCGTCACCGGCGAAGAGGTAGAGTAATTTGAGGTACACCCATTCCGGGGACTTTTTCTCCGGCTGGTCCCAGGCTTCCAGCGCGCGGCCAAAATGCTGGTACAGGCGGCCGGGTGCTTCCTCGTGGAAGTGGTGGCTGAGGAGGAGTTTGGCAAAGCGGGAGCAAAATCGGAGGGCATCGTACTTTCGCCCCAGGCCTTCAAAGCGCCGGATAATTCGGATTTCCCGGAGAAACCGGGGTCGCCCCTCGCGGTCCGGAGCGATTTGCAATTCGCACTGGTTGAAAAGATCAGGATGCCCTTGGGTGTTCTTGATTTTACGGGATTCTCTTTGCCAAACGGTTAGGATACCATTTTCAGGCGTCAGGAAATCGATACGGCGGCCATTCTCCCCGGTGGGAGTGTGGCGTAGAAGATACCCTTCCTCGGACACCGTCATGATCGCGTCTCGGTTGGCGGAGGCATTCCCTAAGGATGTGAATAAAGCCAGTAGCGTTGTACGGCCTGTTTGAAACGTTCGCTTTGTTGCTCCCACTGGTGGATGAAATGCTCCACATTGACATTCGGGCCGTGCTGAACGAGCGCATCCCACCAAGCGGTGGAGCCCACATGTTTATTGAAAAGATCCTTGTCGTTGGCGCTGGCGGCGGTAAAAGGGTTGTCTCCCCGCAGGCGGCAGGCGATGCGCATCATGTGAAAACTCAGCTCTGTCGGGCGAAAACGGTCCCAATCGGAAATTTCCACATAAAATCCCTCGACCGGGGCACCAGCGGAGGTTCGGGCGGTGGTCCGGCGAAACTGAACCCCGGGAATATTGGCGCGGCGGAGTTCCCGTTCCACCACCTCCAGAGGTTGCCCCCGGAAACGCACATGGCGAAAGGGGTATTGGGTTCCGATGCCATGCTGAAATCCTCCCAACTGCGCCCCCAGGCCAGTCATGGCATAGCCTTCGGCAGCCTCCACGGTGGGAATAAAGGGGGAGGTGGGGATCCATTCCAAACCGGTGTCCTCCCAGCGCATATCGCGGCGCCAACCGCGCATACGCACCACATGCAGACGGCCTTCGCGGCGAACGTCATCGGGGATTTCCAACCAGTTTCTCCGGGAGACCGAAATGCGGGCCAGTTCGCCAATGGTCAGGCCATGGACATAGGGAACATGGTAAGCGCCGACGTAGCTGCGCCATTCGCGGTCGAGGGGAGGGCCATCAACCTTGAGCCCGCCGAGGGGGTTGGGGCGGTCCAGTACCACGACCTCAACACCGTTTTCAAAACAGGCTTCGATAGTCAGGCGCATGGCGCTGACAAAGGTGTAGGAGCGCACCCCGACTTCCTGCAGATCGATCACCATGACATCCAGCCCCCGGAGCATGGCCGGGGTGGGTTTGCGATAGCGACCGTAGAGGGAATAGACCGGCAGGCCGGTGCGGTGGTCGATGCGGTCATCCACCGGAACGGAGGCGGCTTCATCACCGTAAATTCCGTGCTCCGGACCGAAGAGAGCGACCAGATTGACAGCGGGGGAATGGTAAAGGATTTCCACCGTACTGCGGCCATGGCGGTCAACACCCGCCGGATGGGTCAGGAGGCCCACCCGCTTGTCCCGGAGAAGGTCGAATTGGTTATCGACCAATACATCAATCCCCAGTTGGACTTTCGGGGAACGCGCTTCCACTGCCGGGGCGGACAAAAGGAGGAAAAGGGTGAGGACAGTGAAAAAGGCAGAGGAATTTTTGGGCATGGTCTTGTTATGATTCAAGAAATGGTGTTCGACAAGTGCGTTTGGAGGGAATGTTTAGGTTCGGTTTTCGTTTCGTTTTCATCTTTGAGGTCGTACCCTATTTTTGGTTAAGGCAGCACTCCGATAATCACGTCGGATCTCTTATCCTTGATGAAAAAGAAAAAAAGGCTATTATAGTAGCATGAAATCACATATTAGTGCTACTCTGGATGAAAGGTTGTTGGCCGATTTGAATCGGTTTGCTAAGGAGGAGAGGAGATCCCGGAGTCAAGTTATCGAGTTGGCGTTGGAGAATTACCTTAGGGACCGTACTGCCAATAAGAATGAAATCGTAACTTCCGGGGGACGTTTTTCCGGACAATTCAATCGCGCCGAAACCTATGCACGCTGAGAATCTTTCAGGTAGGCTGTTGGTCGACACCAACGTTTTGATTTACGCCACGTTAGAGAGAGATCCACGTTACGCACAGGCTTCTGAAGTGCTTTCCTTTCGTCACCGAAAAGATATTACTATGTTTATTTCGGTGCAAAATCTCGCCGAAATGTATCCGAATTTGACCGGACCGAAAAATCAACCTCCAGACCCGCCTGAAGTCGCCCGTGACAAAATTCGCGCTATTTCCGGTTTGCGTGGATTAACGGTTTTACCCATGACCGCGGAGATCGTTCAGCAAGCGTTGGATCTATGCGTCGATGGCTCGGTTCGCCGACAAAACTACTTTGATCGTCAACTGGCCGCCCTGATGATAAGTGAGAATATATCGACAATCCTGACCGAAAACGTCAGTGATTTTTCGGGAATCGAGGGGTTAACGGCCATTAATCCGTTCACCTGAAAAATTTGGGGAGCAATCCCAAGCGCGAGCTGAAGCGGGGTGTTACCAAGGCCATTCGACAGGCTCAGGGCAAATCTTGTTCTGTCAAGGAAAGCTGAGAACGATTTTGGGGGCTGGAGGTCGATTACTATTGATCCAACGGAAGTATTTTGAGGAGATAGGTCTCCTATTTTCAATCTTAGTGCTTTATGAGAAATTATTTTAGTAAACGTAACTTGCCCCTGGGAGCCCTGGGGGCGGCAGTGCTGTCGTTGGGAAGCCTCTCGGCAACAGCCGAAACTTTGGTCCGGACCATTCCCAATACTTTTGGAAGCCAATGGGAAGGGGAGCATGTGTATTTTGAGTTTTCTCCGGATGAAGTGGATACTTCACGCCCGGCGAGCTTGCGGATTTTTGATGTCGTTCGGCCCGTGCAATGGGAAGTCGTTGAGCGCGACGGGGAGGAAATCGTCAAAGCCTGGAGTTATGTGACCATCGAATCTGCCGAAGGTCGGGAGCTGGAAAATATCGAGGCCCACTTGGAATACCGAGAGGGCGAACCCGGTATCTCCATGCGCGAGGAAGGGGATTTCTTAATTATCAACAACGGAACGTATGAGTTTCGGGTGATGAATTTCGATGGTGATTTTGAAGAACCAAAGAAATTGGGTGAAGTGGAGCATTGGCTCCAGGGAAAACGTACCCTCGGTATGGACGGTTGGGATGGAGATGCCTATTTCGAGAGTAGGGCGATGACCCGCGGAGCGACCACTGAGGTCGTCGCGGCAGGTCCGGTGCATATCGACCTTCGGGTGCAGTATCATTTTGTGGACGAAGGGGATCATGAAGAGTTGGTGGAGGCGTTGCCGCTGGAACTCGGCAAGCAAACTTTCAAATGGGAGCCCAACAGTCCACCACGTGAGTTGGTGGAGAAAAATGACAACCATTACGAGGTCATGCTGCGCTTCGTGATGGACGACCTCTGGGTAGAGGCAAATGAGCGGTTCCACTTTCCCCGCGATCCGGAGAATGAACCTTGGGGAATCACCCAATACTGGATTGACTGGGGCGAGCAGGACATGCCCGTCGATACGGTGACTTGGGTCAGGTGGTTTGAATACGACCGGTTTGGGGGCAATGTTGACCAAAACTATGTGCCTGCGGAACCACGGGAAGCGCAGCGTGGGCGGCCTTTTGCCCTCTTGCGGCCACGGTGGAATCAAGGTGGTGGCGGAGCGCAGGATTTTGTGCTGACTTCCGGGGGAAGCCCTCCCCAATCCATCGAGGATTTGATCGACGGTCGCCGCGGTATTCTGCGCCGCCGGGAATACCGGAATGCTGATGAGGAGATCAAGGCGCAGGTGGATGAACTTTTGGACAAGGCCCGGGAGGAGGACCGCAATTTTCGTGAACGCCACAACTTTATCGTCGAAGCCGGATCGTTGATCGATTGGGAGGTTAGCCCGGTGGAGGAAACCTACAGTCCGGACAATCCGGCCATGGGGGTTGTGGCGGCTTTTGCCAGCAAATGGGTGGGACCGTATCCGGCTACGATAGCGACTTACGCGCACGATGGTGACCGGGGGAACGCCCGCTTTCCGTTGATTGATGGGGAGCGTTCGGAGATGCACTACGGTCAGCGGGCCTACGGGTTGTTGATTGGCCCCCGCGACCGGATGCGTAGTCTGAACAGTATTGTGCGGCGACACACCGACTGGACGCTTAATGCGGAGATCAATAAATACATTTTGGATTGGGAGCGGGATCCGGAAATGGCGGGTCCGAATATGCTGATTTCCCGCAAGGAATACGATCAGATCAAAGAAGATCTGGCGGCTGATCGGGATACTCACTTTACCCGCATTGTCCGGGAAGCAGAAGAAGTCTTGGTGGAAATGGAAGCCGAGCTGGAAACGGTGGAGGCCCGACTCGAAGAGATAGACGACTTGATTGCCGAGGCGGAAGGCGAAGAAAAAATTATGCTGGAGGCCGAAAAAGAGGAACTGGATGACCAGCGCGGTAGCCTGCGTCGGCAGATCGGGGATGAAGACATGGACTTGGTTCGTCTCTTGGTTAGAGGGGAAAGCCGCGATCCGAGTCCACCTTCCAGTGGCTTGTGGCGGGCTCGCCGCTACCAGGACGACTTCCTGAATCCCACATCCCGTCCGACCCGGGAAGTCAAAAATTTTGCGGTTGCGGACTTGTATGCCGATGGCGAACCCATTGGCGGTGCCGATCAAGCGGCCTTTGGATACATTGCAACGGATCTGGATTCTTGGCCCGGTTATCACCAGGGCTGGCGTCCCGGAAACCCGAATTTCCATACCGATAAATACATGGCAGCCATCTATATCGGGGGAGCCTTGCGGGATCACCCGCATTCTGATGAGTGGCTAGAGTACGGCTACGAAAATTTCCGGGAAGACCTGGAAAAAGTAATCATTGCCCCGGATGGGGTGGGGGATGAATGTCCGGGGTATTCCGGCTATGCGACCCGTTTGCAATTGGGCATTGCCCGCATTCTGATGAATACGGGTTTCGGCAATCCGATTGCCGATAACCCTCTCTTCGTTAATCATGGTCGCTGGCACCGCCACCTTCTGACGCCCTATACCACCCGACTGGGAATGCGGCATGCCGCACCTATCGGCGATACCCATCGCTGGGAAAGCGGCCTACGCTATGGGCATGGCCAGTTGGCTAAGTTTTATGGAGAGGCGGATCCTGAATTTGCTTCCGAGATGATGGGAATCTGGAATATGCTGGAGGAAATGGGCTATCGTACGCCTTCCCGTTCACCGCTGCGCAATCAGTTGATTGAAATGGATACGCGAATAGATCCGATGGACCCGATGGAAATGGATTGGAGCAGCCAGTCCTGGTTTGGGTTCGGATCGATTAAGCGCACCCACTTCGGCACGGATCGGGAAACCTTTCTTTCCTACAAAGCCGGTCCGGCTCGGGGGCATTACCACAATGACGAAAATTCATTTCATTACATCGCCAACAACACGCCGATTGCGATGAATTACAACTCATCCTATTCGCCCCGTGGGGATCATGCCGCCTTGCACAACTCCATGACCTTTGGGCGGCCCGGAACACTGCGGCACAATGAGGATGATTATTCCTTTGAGGCCCTGGAGCAAATTACCTCAACGGCGCAAGTGGGGGCCTTTGTGGATAGTAACTCGGCGGCGGTCACGGTCTCGGAGAGAACCAGTGAACGGTTGCAACAGTACCCAACCTTCCCCCGTGACCATGAGTTCAATCGGGATTACCCCATGCGGGATGTTTCGCCGATTACCCATCGCCGGGCTATTATGATGGTAAAGCATCCGGAAGACAGCCGCATGACCGACTACCTGGTGGTGCGCGACGAAACCCAAACCCACGGAGAGCGGCAACAGGTGAACATTCATCTGACCGCCCGCGAGCTTACCGCCGAATCGGATCGGCTTTTTTACGGAAACGGGCAGTGGGGTAAAGATATGTTGGTTTATTTTGCCGATGTGACCAATCCCCGCCACGAGTTCCGCCGTTGGCACTACAACGATAGGTGGATGGTTGGTCCTAAAGACTATGTCCTGCAGGAAGGCGAAAGCATCGCCGAATGGGAAGACCGGATGCAGGCCAAAATGGACGAGCATGGGGTCGATTCCCTACCGCTCCCGGACTTCCGGCCAAGGTGGCAGCATCCGGACCTGAATCAGGACTGGTTCGATTTGATCGAGGCCACTGAAGGTGGTGCCTTGAAGACGCCTCCTTTCTGGGATGATGAATGGAAGTGGGGCGAGATCCAGCTCTGGTTGCGGGTCGAGTCCGATGCCGGAACCCCTTTGCTGTGGGTGCTTTATCCTTACGAAAAGGGTAGTGAGCGTCCGACCATCGAAAGTCTCGACAACGGTCGTGGTGTCCGGGTCTCCCTCGGCGATGAAGTCGACGAGATCTTCATGGACTCCGAGGGCGGTATTACGGTCAGCCAGAACGGCGGCCCCGTGGAAATCCTTGTTCCTGCGGACACCTTGCCCGAACTCGGGGAAATTTCCGGTCGTGATGGCTGGCGCATGGATTAAGGGGGTTTTTTAAATCAAACACAAGGCCCGGTCGTGGGGTTTGATTCAGGTTGGTTCCTGGTCAATAAACCCGGCCGGGCCTTGTTTTTATTGGAATAATAGGAAAAAGAGAGTATGTTCTTAGGACGAAGCAAAAAACCCTCAACCCATTTACATCATGAGTGATCACGTTTACAAAAAAATCGAAATCGTAGGTTCTTCCAAAACATCCATCGAGGATGCCATCAACAATGCCGTCAACCGCGCCGCCAAGTCCGTGAAAAACATGCGTTGGTTTGAGGTTGTGGAAACCCGCGGGCACCTGGAAGACCAAAAAGTGGCGCACTTTCAAGTCACCGTAAAGATCGGCTTCACCGTCGAGGACTGAAAAAGTTTTGCTGCGGCCTTCCGTGAGCCAGCCCTGCTGGCGAACCGCGTAGCCTCTTTCCCAGTGGCCTGCGCCAGCCTTGGGCCGGAGAGGGGAGAGGTGGGGCAATTCAGAATTAAGAGAACTAAGGGACAGGCTCTTAACATGTTGACAAAATTGGGAGGTTCCGGAGGGAGGTTTATTTTCGGAAAACACTCCGGTAGAGGTAGGCGAGGCCGAAGAAGAGGGTGCAGGCGAGGACGATGGCGGCACCGGAGGGGAAGTTGGTGAAAACGGAGAAGGTGAGTCCGCCCCAGCCGCCGAGGAGGGCGAAGAGGCTGGCCAGGAGGATCATTAGGGGGAGTTTTTTGGTGAGGAGAGCGGCGGTGGCGGCGGGGGTAATGAGGAGGGCGCTGGTGAGAATGACGCCGACGGCCTGAATGGCTCCCACTACGGTAAAGGCGAGTAAGAGGAGCAGTAGGTAGCGGAGTTTTTCGGTCTTGATACCAATGGTCTGAGCGTAGGAGGGGTCGTAGGAAACGAGTTCCATTTCCTTGAAAACACTGGCGAGCAGAAGCAGGGAAAGGCCGCCGAGCACCGCCATGGCTTGGAGGGTCAGGCGGTCGAGGTAGAGGATGTTGCCAAAAAGAATTCCCTCAAAGTCCCGGAAAGAGCCGGTTTGGCCCATCAATAGAATACCAAGCGCAAACATGGCGGTGAAAAGAATGCCGATAGCGGTATCTTCGCGGACTTCCTTCCGGCGGGAAAGCCAGCCAATGCCGAAGGAGGTAATGATGCCGGCGACCAGGGCGCCAAAGAAGAGGTGGAAACCTTTCAGGAAGGCGATGACAATTCCGGGTAGGACGGTATGGGCCAGAGCATCGCCGATAAAGGCCATGCGTCGGAGAACGACAAAGCAACCCATGACCGCGCAGGGAATACCGACGAGTAGGATAGCCAGGTAAGCCCGGCGGACTGCGGTCAGGGAAAAAATGTCCAGGGCTTCACTCATGTGGGCAGGCGGGTTTGGGCGGGGTGGCGGGCTTATCCACCAAGCGGCCTTCGAGGAAGGGGAAAATCCGGTCGAAGGGGAGACCTTCAAGCTCGGGTTCATGGGTGGCGATAATGACTGTTTTATCCTCCTGGCGAAGGGTTTCCAACACTTCGATAAGGAGTTTCCGGGTCTCATCGTCGACCGCGTTGAAGGGTTCGTCCAGAAGGAGCATTTCCGCTTCCTGGACCAGTGCCCGGGCGAGCATCGCGCGTTGTTGTTGCCCCCCGCTGAGTTCCCCGATCTGGCGGTCGGCCAAGTCTTCCAGACGCAGGAGGCTGAGGATGCGGTCGACGGTTTTCCGGTCGGATTCGGAAGGTCGTTTGAACCAGCCGCGCTGGACGTATCGCCCGCTGAGAACCATTCGGCGGAGATGGATGGGGAAATCCCAATCCAGTTCGCCCCGTTGGGGGAGGTAGGCGACCCGGTGATGACAGGTGCCCGGGGAGTGTCCGAAAAGTTCAATTTGTCCGGCGCGTGGTTTTAACAAATGTACGACGGCTTTAAGGAAGGTGGATTTGCCAGCCCCGTTGGGGCCGATCAGGGCCACCCGTTCCTTCTTTTTCACGGTGAGGCTGATCCCGTGCAGGGCGGGCAGGTGTGCGCCTTCATGGGCCACGACCAAGTCTTTGACCTGCAACGGCGGGGCCTCTGGTCGTGGGGGAGGGTGTTGGCAGCCGCTGTAGTTCATTTCGGAAAAACACGAGGCTGCGCCAAAATACTCTCTGCGGCAAGAGGCTTATTCATCCTCGTCGGCAACGGTGCCGCCGAGTGCTTCGACGATCGTCCGGACATTGTGGCGCATCATTTCCGTATAGGTGTAGGCGGGGCCATCGGGCAGGCTAAGGTAATCGGTGTAGAGGTCCGGGGCCACGGCAACGTCGGCTTCTTCGGCAATACGGCGAACGGCGCGCGAGTCGCTGCCGGCTTCCGGGAAAACGACCTGGACGCCGGAATCGCGAATGCGCTGAATCAATTCCCGGATTTCTCCCGCACCGGGATCCTTGGTTTCGGTGGAAGCCGACCCCAGCGCGGAGCCGATGACTTCAAACCCAAAGCGTTCGGCGAAATAGGCAAAGACATCATGTCCGGTAAACAATTTTCGGTTTTCCTCGGGGACGGTGGAAATCCAGGAGACCAATTGCCGATCCAGCAAGGTCAGTTTTTCCTGATAAGCTTTGGCATTTTCCGCAAAAACGTCCGCCTGTTCTGGTTGAATGGTGGTGAGTTCGGCCTCAATCAGGTCAATCAGTTTTTGGGTCATGCGGATATCCATCCATAGGTGAGGGTCTGGCAAATCGTGAAGATGGTCGTGGTGATGGTGGTGGTCATGTCCGTGCTCGTGTTCGTCGCAGTGGTGTCCGTCGAGTAAGGATTCGGCGGGCAGGGATTCGGCGAGGAGAATGAGGGGTGCCGGAGTTTCGGAACTGCGGTGCAAGCGGGGGAGCCAGCTTTCGAATTCGAACCCGATGCCGAAGACCACTGCTGCGTCAACCATCTTGCGGAGGTCGCCGGGACGGGCCTGGTAGGTATGAGGGTCGCCTTCTGGCCCGACAAAGGAGCGAACCACCACCGCATCACCTCCGACCGCTTCCACCCACTCTTGCAAAAGGGAGAAGGAGGTGACGATTTGCAGGCGGTTGCCTCCCGGATTCTCCGGCCAAACCTCGGCCTCCGGCGGCTGGCAGGCGGCTAGAAGAAGGATTGCCGAAAGGGAGATAAGGCGAAAAAGGTTTTTGGCAAATAGGAAATACATGAGAGAATAGGTTTATTGCGAAAATTGCGCAATAAAGTCTTTTATTATAATGCAACTCTTTTCCTCACTGCAAATAAAAGCGAGGAAAATTCCGGGGACCAGGAGTTGTCGATTTGGGTCGAAGATCGCGCGAACCCCATAGGGGTAAAATGAGGTCATCTAGAAGGGGGAATTTTGGGGGAGGTGTTTTCCCTTGCCAAAGGGCTGGGAAAATCTATTTTGAGGGTTTGTTTTCAGTCTGACCCGCTTGCCGAACATTTCGGCAATGGTCGAGAATTTTAACTCATTTAAATTTTTCCCCTTGGACATTAAAGAAGTAAAAGAACTCGTTGATTTGATGAAGCGCTCCGATCTCACTGAACTGGAGATCGAAAAGGAAGGGATGCGGGTGAAGATTTCCCGCGGACGCGCCGGTCAAGTCAATGCCACGACAAATTTTCTTCCTCCGGAAGCTCTTCCGCAGGGAGGTGGACAGGAGACGAAGCAAATCCCGGCTCCGGCATCCAGTGCACCAGCCGATGACGGGGTCTACATCAAGTCCCCCATGGTAGGAACCTTCTACCGGTCACCCTCTCCGGATAGTGCGGTTTATGTCGATGCCGACAGCAAGGTAAACGAAAAGACCGTGGTTTGTATCATTGAGGCGATGAAAGTTATGAATGAAATTCAAGCCGAGGTGAAGGGAGTTATCCTGGAAGTCCTGGTGGAGAACGGCCAACCGGTGGAATTCGGTCAACCACTTTTCAAAATTAAACCCGCTTAAGCCTTATTAGTTCCTTTGGAGGCGATTCGTAGTAGAACCTCCATCATCCTACGGCTGAGAGTCGTTGCCTTATGATTCAAAAAATTCTTATCGCCAACCGGGGAGAAATTGCCTTGCGGATTATCCGTGCCTGTAAAGACCTGGGAATCAAAACCCTGGCCGTGTACAGTGAGGCGGATGTGGAATCTCTTCATGTGCAACTGGCGGACGAGGCGATTTGTATCGGTCCGGCCAGTGGTGCCCAAAGTTACCTCAAAGCGGATCGTATCATCAGTGCGGCCGAAGTGGCCAATGTGGATGCCATCCATCCCGGCTATGGTTTCCTTTCCGAGAATGCCCGGTTTGCCGAGCAGTGTGAGCGTTGCAACATCCGTTTCATTGGGCCGAGTTCCGAGGCCATCCGCAAGATGGGTGACAAGTCGGTTGCCCGGGAGACTGTTCGCAAGGCGGGGGTTCCGATCACACCAGGGAGTGATGGGCCGGTGGAAACGGAAGCGGAGGCGTTGAAAGTTGCCAATAAAATTGGGTATCCGGTGATCATTAAAGCGGTGGCTGGTGGCGGGGGTCGCGGAATGCGCGTGGCTTACAACGAAGTCAGTTTTGTCAAGGAACTCGCCCAAGCCAAGAACGAGGCTGAATCGGTCTTTGGTAACGGGACCGTGTATGTAGAGAAATTTATTCAGAACCCCCGTCATATCGAGTTTCAGATTTTGGCCGATTCGCATGGAAAGGTCGTGCATTTGGGGGAACGCGATTGTTCGGTTCAGCGGCGTAATCAGAAGTTGGTGGAAGAGTCCCCGAGTCCTTTTATGACTCCGGACTTGCGGAAGCGCATGGGCAAGGCAGCTATCCGGGCCGCCAAAGCGGCGAAGTACGAGAACGCGGGAACGATTGAATTTTTGGTCGATAAAAACGGGGATTTTTATTTCATGGAAATGAATACCCGGATTCAGGTCGAGCATCCGGTGACCGAGGAAGTGACGGGAGTCGATTTGATTCGCCAGCAGATTCTCATTGCTGCCGGCGAGAAAATCCCTTTCGACCAGCGCGACATAACCTTCGACAAGCATGTAATTGAATGTCGGATCAACGCGGAGAACCCCGCGCGGAATTTTGCTCCCTCGCCTGGGGATATCGAACTTTACTATGCCCCCGGGGGTATCGGTATTCGGGTGGATAGTCATGTTTACGGTGGCTATCGCGTGCCTTCGCATTACGACAGTATGATCGGGAAGCTGATCGCCAGTGGTCCTGACCGCGAGACCGCTATTGCCCGGATGTATCGGGCGTTGGATGAATACATCATTCGGGGCATTTACACCACCATACCTTTCTCCAAGGCGATTATGTGTGATCCGGGCTTTCGCCAAGGTTTGGCGACGACCGCTTTTGTGGAAGAATTTATTTCCCGCAATCCGCCTTCCTCTTACGCGGAAAAGGAATAATCGAGAAACCCGACTGGCAGACCTATTAGGGAGGCATTACTTTTGTCACAATCACGGGACCGAGGGGAGTTAACTCCCGAAGAAAAAGCCAATCTGATTTGCGTGGGTCGATACGCTGGCTCACGGCAAGCTCATCGGGCGGCGACGGTTTTGTTGGCGACGGGAAATTGGTACGTGGTGCTGCCGGAGCCCGAAGACGACGGCCGCTTTGGTATATACGTTCCCTCCGCCTTTGCCTTGGAGGCGGCGGATTTGATTTTGCGAAACCGCAAGGAGGAAGTGGAGCATCCTCCTGATCTCACTGCACTTTGGCCGTCGCATTCGGTATCGGGGTGGCATTTGCTGATCGCTCCGGCAATCCTGGTCTTGGTTTTTGCGGCGACCGCTACGGAGATGGGTACGGTAATTTTGGAGTGGGGCCGATTCGACAGCCAGCGGATTCGCGGGGAGGGGGAATGGTGGCGACTTCTGACACCTCTCTTTCTTCATGCCGATGCGGCCCATTTGTGGGGGAACATTCTTGGAGGGTTGTTTTTCGGATATTTCGTGGCTCGGCAGAAGGGCGTGGCAATGGCCTATGGGACCGCCCTGGTGGGAGGCGTTGGAGGGAATTTCCTGAATCTTCTGACCTTCTGGTATGGGTCCCATCTATCCATTGGGGCTTCTACGGCGGTGTTTGCCCTTCTCGGAGGGTTGATCGGGTTGCGATGCAAAGATCTTCTGGGCAAAGGGCGAGGCAACCGGATAATGAGGTCTTATGGAAAATGGACTTTGATCGGTGTGATCGGGGCCGGATTGGCGCTTCTTGGTTTTCTTGGGGCGGGTGGTGAGCGAACCGATGTTTTGGCTCACTTGTATGGGTTCGTGGCGGGCTTTGCCTGGATTATGGTTTGGACCTTTTGGAAACAAAAGAGGTGATTCATTCGCGCGGTGGTCGTTACAACCCAGGGTTCCTACTTCGCTAAAGCTACGAAGGACAGAAAAGCCAGCGCTACCAGGGTGGGAAATGAAGCAGTCGGGGTGGCTTTAGCTCCCGATTCGTGGCGGTCGGGGGCCTTGCGGAATTAGGGAGGTTTTCGGCGTCGTTGGGCAAGGTCTGGTGTTCGTTTGGTTTATCGCCGCATCAGATCGGGCTATGAATCAGCCCGACTACGGTGGTGGTTGCGAATGAAATCTGCGGCAGGGGCCCGCGTTTATTTGGCGATTTCGGTGACCCGTTTTTCGCGGATGAGGGTGATTTTGATCGAACCGGGGTAGTTTAGGTTGTCTTCAATTTCCTGCCGGATTTTAGAGGCCAGCTGTTCGGAAATTTCGTCGGAAACCCTCTTTGGGTTTACGATAACCCGGACTTCGCGACCGCCTTGGATGGCATAGGCTTCTTCCACTTCCTCATGTTGGCGGGCCAAGTTCTCGAGATTTTCCAATCGTTCCAGATAGGTGATCTGTGACTCGACCCGCGCACCCGGACGACTTGCCGAAAGGCCGTCGGCAATCATCAAAATAGGGGCATACAGGCTTTCCGAAGGCACTTCCTCATGATGGGCCGCAACTGCATTGACGACCCGTTCGTCCTCGTTGTGACGGCGGAGGAAATCGGCCGCGGCGAGAGCATGGCTGCGCTCGGATTGGTGTTCCATGGCTTTCCCAATATCATGGAAGAGTCCGGCGCGTTTGGCGGGGAGGGGGTCCAGTCCGAGTTCGGAAGCGAGCATGGAGGAAAGAAAGGCCACTTCGATGGAGTGGTCGAGGGCATTCTGGGTAAAGGAAAACCGGTATTTCAATTTGCCGATCAATTCGATGAGATCCGGATGCAGACCACTGAGCTTCAGTTGGTCGGCGGCTTCCAGGCCAAAATTGGATACATCTTCCTGGACCTGCTGCTCGGCTTTCTGGATTTGCTCCTCGATCAGGGCCGGGTGAATACGGCCATCGGCGACCAGATTCTCCAGGGCAATGCGCGCGACTTCGCGGCGGATGGGATCGAAAGAGGAGATGAGGACCGACTGGGGCGATTCATCGATCATCAAGGTTACGCCGGTGTTGGACTCAAAGCTTTTGATGTTGCGACCTTCTTTGCCGATGATTCGGCCTTTCATTTCCTCGTTGGGCAGTTGCACCATGGTGGCGGTGACATCGTTCAACGGTTGGCTGGCCAGTCTTTGCATAGCGGTCAGAAGTTTTTCTCTGGCCTCCTCGCGTATGGCTGCCTGAGGTTTCTCCAAGAGGCTGCGTCGCAGGGCACGGAGTTCGGTGGAGGTTTCTTTTTCGACGACTTCCAAGAGCAAACTTTTCGCCTCCTCGGAGGAGATATGGGAAAGTTTTTCCAAGTGCTCTCGGGCGTCTTTGAGAGATTGAAGAACATCGACCTTCTCTTGCTCAACCTCTTTTCTCTTTATCGCAATTTGTTCTTTTTCGCGCCCAAGTCTTTCCTGCATGGTGGCAATTTCCTGCTTTTCCTTTTCCTGTTCGGCGCGGATGTTTACCCAGGATTTTTCCTTTTCGGCGATGAGGGCGTCAGCTTCCTCCTTGATTGATCGTCCCCGCTTCTCCTCCTTATGCTTAATGAGTTGAAGTTCTCGCTGCCAGATCGTCTCCTTTTGTGTTTTCCAAAGGTACCAAAAGACCACCACAATCCCTGCTCCGACAAGTAAGCCTAAACTTAGTCCGGAGAAAAAGGAAAGACCATTCATCGATACAAAAGATGGATTTTCAGCTAAGTTATTAGCGGCGTCCGGCAATCTCATCCTGGATGGCTTCCGAGGTCATATCAAGACTTCGGGCTATTTCCGGGGCTCTCTCATCGGGAATTTCCAGATACATATAAACAATGCCTCCGGAAAAGGACCGAACTACCGGAGCAGCCCCAACGATGGGGCGAAAGGAGGGATCGTCGGCGGTTATGATCACGACCAACCTGCGTTGCCGGTCGCGTTCCCGGATGTCGCGCATGAAGTCCCGGGCCGCATCTCTGGTTAAGCGGAAGGCAAAGACGGGGCCGTCGCGAGTGTCGACAAGTTCCACTTGGGTGATGTCCCATTCAACGAAGACGGCACGCACATCGACGTCGATTTGCACGTCGCTGATGGGTAGGGTAATGGTCTCGGTGCGTCCCCTCAGCCGGGTGTCTTCAGGGGCTTCGAGATAAAATTTGGCAAATAAAGGCTCAAAGTCGCCTTGTTGGCTGCGAGGGCTCGTTTGGCAACCGGTAAAAAATACGGAGGTGGTGAGCAGGGAAAGGAATAGAAGAAACTTGCGCATAAAGGTAAAAGTGTAGGTTCTCTTAGCGGAACGAAACCCTTTCATTTTCAATAATAGGGGCCTACTTGGCAAATGAAAACTTTGCTCCTTGGTGAAAGGCTTTCACCCCTCTTGCGCCAGCGCCCACCGGGCGTGTTCGGCGACCATCTCATTTGGGGTTTGGGCCAGTTGGGCCAAGGCTTCCTTGATGGCGGGAACATCCGGGTGGTGGGGTTCGTGGCGGAGGAAATTGCCCGCAACAACGGCGGCATTTCGCCAAAGGCCTTCGAGTTTGGCTCGTTTGAGGGGGCTTTTGCGAAAGAGTTGTACATAGGTATCCCGATCCAGGCGAAGGAATCCGAGAAGGCCCAGGGAGGTGATCAGGGGTCTGGCTTCGAGGAGGCGGCTGTGACCCTTTTGGGCGAATTTATTCCACGGGCAAACTTCCAGGCAATCGTCGCATCCGAAAAGCCGGTAGCCCATCGGGCGCCGCAATTCGAGTGGAATAGAGCCCCGGTTTTCGATGGTTTGGTAGGACAGGCAAAGGCGGGCGTCAACCAGTCCCGGTTCTTTGATTGCGCCGGTGGGGCACGCGGTGAGACAACGGGTGCAGGTGCCGCAATACTCGGCTAGCGGCGGGTCCTCGCCGGGCTCGCGCAGGCGATCCGGCAGCGGGTCGGGGGAGAAGGGGTAGGGGATTAGAAAAACGCCCAGGATCAACCAATTGCCGTGCTGTCGGGAAATGAGCATTCCGTTTTTTCCCTGAAAGCCAAGGCCAGCCCGGGCCGCCCAGCCCCGTTCAAAAACCGGCCCGGTATCGGTATAGGCCCGCAGGGACCGGGGCGGCAGGTGAAGCTGTTTTTCCAGCCAGTGGCATGCTTCGCGAAGGGGTTTGCCGATGGTTTCGTGGTAATCGGTATAGCGCGCATAGCGGGCAATGACCGGGGTAGGCTGGTGGTTGGCAAAGGGGGATTCCTGGTATTGGGCGCCCACGACGACCACTGAGGAAGTCGTTTCGAGCACTTTCCGGGGGTCCATGCGGCGCTCCGGGTTTTTGGCGAGCCAGTGCATATCCGCATGTTGGTCTTCGGCGAGCCAACGGTGGAAGCGGGAGGCGGCTTCAGGGGTGGCTTCGCCCACGGGGGCAAAGCGCACCTCGGAAAAGCCCAGGGCGTGCAGCTTTTCGCGAAAACGTTCTTTCAGTGCTTCGGACAAAATGAGGACTTGGGAGGCGGCGGTTTGGTTGTTTGGCGGTCAGCGCCATTCCTTTTGTTTGCGCCGGTAGATGCGCAGAATATGGTTTTGAATTTCTTTCATGCGGCGGTGGTCGGTTAAAACCAGAATACCGGCCTGGCGGTAGTAGGGCTCTCGTTCTGCGAGCAAATCCCTGATTTTTTGGTCGGGATCGGGAACTTGCAGGAGGGGGCGGTCAGGATTTTGCGAAGTGCGTGCGAGGATACATTCCGGGCTGGCCACGAGGGCGATAACCACACCCTTGCGTTGCAAGACCTCCGGCATGCCCTCGCGGGCGACCAGGCCGCCGCCGCAGGAGACGACACAACCTTCCGGCGGATGCCCTTCCTCAATGAAAGTTTGTTCCAGTTTGCGAAAATACGGTTCTCCCTCCTCGGCGAAGATCGTTTTGATGGGCCGTTTCTGGGATTTTTCGATTTCTTGGTCCGAATCAAAGAACCGGTAGCCCAAACGTCTTGCCAGGGCTCGTCCATGGGTGCTCTTCCCCGTCCCCATAAAACCGACAAGGTATAGGTTGGGTTGGGGCAGCCGGGATTTTTTCGTTTTCATAGCCAGAGTCTAAAGGAATTGCGGGAGAGGACAAAGAAACTTTTCTTGCCACGGGGAGGGAAGTGCAAAATCTTGTAAGGGTGACACCTTTCCGTCTGACCAAACAAGAAAAGACCGCCATCCTGGTTCTGGCGACGCTTTTTCTACTCGGCGTTTTCGGGTGGTTTTTGTTTTGAGGAGGTGTGAGGAAAGAGAACAATTGTTTGGTTGTTTTATGGGGACTCACTGGTAGCTGTGGTCTTCAGCCGTATTTTTGACTCTGCGGGAAAGAATCCTTTGCCCAGCAGGGCAGGGGTGGAGAGCTTGCCAAGCGAAGCCCATAGGGCCGTCGACCCCTAACGCGGGCTAAAGCGCCGCGCTACCCGAATTGCCTTCGTTCTTGCGAAGAGTAGGTAGCTGCTCTGTCTTCAGCCTGCGTTCGGTGCGACCAGGGGAGGAAGATTCACCCTCCCCATACGGTTGTTTACTTCTCAATCCCCTCTTCTTCTTCGCCATCTTTGCTCTTTTGTCTTTTCTAAGGTTGGGGTTGCGAAAAAGAAAAGTAACTTTTAGGGTTTTACGGAGTCTTTGTTCATATGAAAACAATCACCTTCCTTTACAGCGCTCTTATTCTCGGTCTGGTCAGTCTTTTGTCCCTTTCAGCCGAGGAGGAAGAGCTATCCTCTGAGGAGGAGCGTCTGGGGTCCGTGGAGTTGCGCAGTATTTTTTCGTTGGCTGGCGAGATTCGGTTCTCGTTGCATGATCCGGTCCTGGACCGTTCGTTCTGGCTCGAGCCGGGGCAAGTGCGGCACGACTATGAAATTGTGGAGTACGATGTGCAGGAAGGCCGCTTGGTTTTGGCATTGGGAGATTTTGAGCGCGAGGTCGGCTTGGCTACCAGTCGGGTGAGTACGTTGGAGGAAGAGACTGAGGAGGAATCCTCCGCAGCGGCCAATGAAGGTGGGGAGGAAAACGATAACCAGCGAGGAGGGCGTCGTGGCCGCCGGATGAGTGACGAGGATCGGGAAGAATTGCAACGTTTGGGCGGGGTTTTGCAAGAGGCCAGGGAGGCCTCGCCGCGAGTGGAGGAACTCCATGGGAATTTTGTCGAAATGATGGGGGACTTCCGTCGAGTGAGGCGGGATGCCCGGGAGCTTGACCGGGACAGTGAATCCTTTCGGGAACTGATGGAAATTCGGCAGAACCTGGTTGAGGAATTTCGCGAATTGAATCAGGTGGCCCGCGACGAAATCAGCACCATCGATTCCCTTTCTGCCGAAGACCGTGAGCAATTAGGGGAAAGATTGCACCAAGTCGTGTGGTATCAGGCCCGGGAGGAACGAAGAGCCGCCCGGAGTTCCGACTGAGCGGCTTACGTTTTTTCCGGCGAAAGAGGGGTGGCGGCTTTATGCTTCTTAAGCGGACGGCGGTTGAGAAATTTTCCCAACATCCCGTAGCGTGGAGCTAACAATACGGCGGCGGCAAAAAAGATACCGCTGGTGACGGCGACCAGTCCGGCGGAGGATACATCCGGCAATCCATGCACCTCCGGCAGCCAGACGGCCAGGAAATGTCCCATGGCGGCCGCCAAAACCCCGAATCCCCCTCCCAGCAAAAGCATCGTGCTGAGGCGGTCGGTCAGCAAATACGCCGTTGCCGCAGGCACGATCAGGAGGGCGATGACCAGGATGCTGCCCACTGCTTCAAAGGCGGCTACTGTGGTCACGGCGACCATGGACATCAGCAGGTAGTGCATTTTCTGGGCGTTAATGCCCAGGGTGGTGGCCAGGTTGGGGTCAAAGGAACTGATTTTAAATTCCTTGTAGAAGAGGAGGAGGAGGGCGAGGTTGACCAGGGTGATGATCCCCAGGACCACGAACGCCCGCGGCGTTTCCCAGCCGAGTCCCAGCCAGAAAAGAGGGGTCACGGTATCCAGTGGGGTCAGTTCCAGGGCTCCATAGAGTACACAGCCCGGGTCCAGTTCGACATGGTGAGCGGCTTGTACGATGAGCAATAGCCCGACGGCAAACAAGGTGGTGAAAACAATCCCCATCGAGGCTCCACGCTCCACCTTGCCCCAGGAGCTGATCCATTGGGTAAAGACGGCGGTCAGCAACCCGATGAGGGCGGCTCCGATAAACATGGTCACGCTGGCGCGGCTGCCGGTGATGAGGAAGGCCAGGGCGAGGCCGGGGAGGACCGCATGGCTGATCGCGTCGCCCATCATACTCATTTGGCGGAGCACCAGAAAACAGCCTGGAATGGCACAGGCAATGCCCGCCAAGGCACCCACCACGACAATCCAGGTATCCATGGTATACCACGTCATGGGTGTACCTCCCTGGTTAGGGGGTGAGGACTGGCCGGGATGTTTTGCAGCCCCAGTTTCTCTTCCAACTCCCTCACCATTTCCGGGCTGAGCAAATGCTCCACCGAGTCCGCATCGCGGTCCACATGGCTGGGGGCAATATCCGCGTGGGTGATCATGAAAATTTCCCAGAGCCGGTGATTGCGGGTAATGCGTGAGGCCTCGCCAAATCCGGACTCGGAAAGGGAGAGCTCCCTTTCATTCCATTCATGCAGATGGTCTTCCCGTTCGGCCCGCCGGAGGAGCTTGCGCACATCCTGTCGGGTCCAGGAACGCTGTGCGACAATCCGTTCCAGGGGCACGGGTCGGTTGCGGGGAAAGGGGTCATCCGGGGTTGGGCTCATTTGCTCAAGCGTCTCGTACACCGCCCGCAGCAGGTGTTGTCGGCCAATTTTTCGACGAAGTCTAAGCTGGTCCAGGTTTCGGCGGACAATGCCCCTGGCGCTGCCAAAGAGCAGACTGAAGATAAAAATGGAAGAGGCGACGAGAACCACGATGGCTCCCGCAGGCAAACGCGGGAGCAGGGAACTGAGCGAAGCTCCCACCCATCCACTGATTCCTCCAATAAAGGCGCTGAGGAATAGCATTCGCCCAAGGTTGTCGGTCCAGAAACGGGCGGCGGCGGCCGGAATGATAAGAAACGCGATAATCAAAATCAGCCCCACTGCCTGCATGCCGACTACCGTCACGGCGGCGATCAGCAGCAGGAGAAACAAGTCCAACCGCTGCACCGGCCACCCCAGCGAGCGGGCAAAGTTTTCGTCAAAGCAGAGGAGGGTAAACTCTTTTTTCAGGGCCAGGCACCAAAGGGTGATCGCGACCGCCAGTACCGACAGGAGAATAAAGTCCGCGCGCATCATCGCGGCGGCTTGTCCGTAAATAAAACTCTCCAGCCCGGCGGTGCGGGTGCCGGGCATTTTCTGGGCAATGTTCAAAAGAACCACCCCCGCCCCGAAAAACACGCTGAGCACAATCCCCATGCCGGCATCGTCCTTGATCCGGGTATGGTTGCGGAGCCATAGCACCATGGCGCTGCCGAAAAGGCCCGTGGCCCCGGCGCCCAGCAAAAGAATCGGGAGGTTCCGTCCCGTACCTCCGAAAAGGACCAGGACCAGAAAAGCGATCACCAAACCGGGAAGGCAGGCGTGGGAAAGCGCATCCCCCATCAGCGAACGCTTGCGCAAGAGCAAAAAGCTCCCGACCATCCCTGCGGAGATCCCCAGCAAGCTGGTGCTGGTCACCACGGTGCGGGTATTGTATTCCTGCAAGAACAAGACCTCCCGGAAAATTTCCCAGGAAAAGGTCGCCAGCAGGATCGGGTCGCCAAAAAACATGGTGCCTTAGGAAAGGTTCTGCCGAAGAGCCTGACCAGCCTCTTCCAGGAGAGGCATTTTGCCCCCGTAGGTTTTTTGCAGGTTTTCGTTATGAAAGACCTCCGCCGTTGGGCCCGCTGCCACGACCCGCATGTTCAGGAGAATGACATGGTCAAAATAACGGGCCACAGTGGCCAGATCGTGGTGCACCACGAGGCAGGTTTTTCCTTGCTGCTGCAATTCCCGCAAGAGGGCGACAATCGCCCTCTCGGTGGCCGCATCGACCGCTGCGAAGGGTTCGTCCATAAAATAAAGTTGCGCCTCCTGGGCCAGCGCCCGAGCCAGGAAAACCCGTTGTTGCTGGCCGCCCGAGAGCTGGCTGATTTGCCGCCCCGCCAAATGCCCGATCCCGACCTTTTCCAGGGCCTCCTGGGCTTTGGCCCGGTGTTTGCGCAGGACCGGACGAAACCACCCGATGCTCCCGTACACTCCCATCGTTACCACCTCCAGGGCACTGACCGGAAAGTCCCAGTCAACGCTCTCCCGTTGGGGGACATACCCGATCAGGGATCGTTGTTGCCGATACGGTTTTCCGTAAACCCGAATGTCCCCGGAAACCCGGGGGATTAAATCCAGACAAGCTTTCAGCAGGGTGCTTTTTCCGGCTCCATTGGGACCCACCACGGCAATCAATTTGCCCTCCGGCAAGTCCAGATCAATATCCCAAATCACCGGCTTGCGGTGGTACGCCACCGTCAGGTCGTGAATGGACAACGGCGCATCGCGCGAATGTTCGGGATGCGGATCGTCCTCGGCCGGCGGGAGATTGGTTTTGGTCATGGTCCTAAAATGAAACTTCCGGAACCAGAGGTCAAAGCCGTAAGCAGCCCCCGGTTCCGGAAGAAATTAATTTGGCAAGGTGGATTATTCGCCTCCCAGACGACCCTGCATTCCGCGTTCCGGAGCTTCTCCGCCGAGGGAGCGAACAATGGTCGTGACATTGTGGTCGATCATACCGATATACGTTCCCTCGTAAGTGCCTTCCGGTCCCATGGCATCGGAAAACAATTCGCCGCCGATCTGAATTTCATGCCCCTTGGCGCGGGCGCCTTCGATGACGGCGCGAACATTGCGGTCACTGACCGAGGTTTCCACAAAAATCGCGGGGATGTTACGTTCGGTGACAAAGCGGACGACATCCTCGATATCCCGGACCCCGGCTTCGGTTTCGGTACTGATTCCCTGGATACCGCGAACTTCGATGTCATAGGCGCGGCTCATGTATTGAAAGGCATCATGGGCGGTGACCAAAACCCGGCGCTCTTCGGGGATCGAGGCGATGGCCTCGCGGGAGTAGTGATCCAGTTCTTCCAGTTCAGCACGGAAGGCGTCGGCATTTTGGCGAAAGGTTGCCTCCTCTGCGGGGAGAAATTCGGTCAGGGCATCCCGGACCACATCCAGAGCGAGAATCCAGCCTTGGACATCCATCCACACATGCGGGTCAAAATAGTCATCATCGTCCTCGTCCATGAGCAGATAGTCTTCTCTTTCCTCGACGAATTCGGTTGCCGCGTAAACCGGTTGGCCCCGTCGGGCCATGCGCACCAGAATATCGGTCATTTTGCCTTCCAGCATGAGGCCGTTGTAGAAAATCAGGTCGGCCTCCTGGAGCGCCACCACATCCCTGCGGGTAGGGGAGTATTCGTGCGGGTCGGTGCCTTCGCCGAGCAGACTGCGCACCTCAAAGTGCTCGCCGCCGACGGCCCGGACCAGATCCGCCACCATGCCGGTGGTGGTGATCACCTTAAAAGGCCCTTCCCGGTCGGTGGCGCCCGAGGACTGCTCCTCCGGAGCACAGGCGGACATTCCCAGCGACAGGGCCGCAAGTAACAAAAGAGTTGAGAAACGAAAGAAGATAGAATTCATAGAATGTAACCGTAGCTACAACTACATTCATCCGTCAAGGAAAAGTTTTCGCAATTCTTGGTGCGGAAAGCAGCCGGAATTCCCGGGGGAGGAGGGCGGGGACCTTGCCGTGTTCTTCGATCGGCTTGGTCCGGTGATTTTTGTAGTGCGCTGCTTCAGCAAGCATCTGTGGGGGCGGGACGGGTGTTTTCGTGTCGAACCAGGAACCCTTGCTAAAGCAGCGGGCTACTTCCGGGAACGCGCCCGACTGGGAACCCTCTCCCGCTGAGCGCATATGTGGGCAACACAAAAGTCCATTCGCCTTTCACTACAACTCAGTCCCTCCGCAACTCTCGTAGGGAAGCGCTTCTATAAGGAGCAAGGACATTTCTGTCCTTGGGGAGCCGATCAGGCGACCTGATTAGTGGGAGAGTTTTCCGAATATGCCCCATCCTTCCCATTCTCAAGGACAGGAATGTCCTTGCTCGTGTGATCATGAAAACATATCATCCAGTCAGTCAAAGACTCAACGCCTCTGAACCGGTGAACGGAGGTGAAGCGGAAGGTAACTGCTTCGTCGCGAGGCGTGGTGGAAAACAACCGGAAGCGAAAGAACAGTCCCAAAGACCTCTGAACTCGATTCGGCGTGTATCTGCGGCGAGCCTGCGAGCAACTGGCGAAGCCTGCGCGAAGCGCGAACCAGAAGATCGGGATCGACCGGGAAGCGATGATTCTGGTGCGGACATGCGTGGTTGGAGTGAGAATGTTCTGAAGGAGATATGCATAAGTGGTGAGAGCTGTGCGGAAAGGCCTTGTCGTGGGAGGCGACTTCCACGATGAGCCGGACAGCAGTCAGAGCCGCCGTAAGAGCAACGAAGTCTGGTAACGCGGATGGAGCAAAGGGCGGCAGGAAAGCAAATGCTTCGAATGAAAGACAACGTGAAGACATCCCTGTCCGAGTTACGTCGAAGAAGGCGTATAGACCGATGGGAGAAGTATTGTTGCGACGCTACAATGCCGAACGCGGAGTCTGGAGTGAGAAGATGCTGATGGCCCTCGAAAGAGGGGTAAAAGGCGGCAGATGGTTTAGCCTGATGGACAAAGTCTGTCATGGCCAAACGCTGTCGCTGGCTTGGGAAAAGGTGCGGTCCAACGCAGGGGCTTGCGGCGTGGACAACATCACGATAGCGCGCTTCAACAAAGACAACCAAACTCGGTTGCTCGCCGTGAAAGAGCACTTGGAAAGCGATCGTTATCTTCCCTCGCCAGTGAAACGGGTATGGATTCCTAAACCTGGCAAAGCGAAGAAGAAGCGCCCGCTGGGCATCCCGACGGTCCGTGACCGCGTGGTGCAACAGGCGTTGCGCATGGTTATAGAGCCGATCTTCGAGAAACTCTTTGCTCACCACAGTTATGGATTCCGTCCCGGACGCAGTTGCCACGACGCGCTTCGGCGCGTTGACGGACAACTTGTTGAAGGCTACACCCATGTGGTAGATATCGACATCGAAGGCTACTTCGACGCGATTGACCAAAACCGGCTCCTGAGCTTGGTAAAGGAAGAAATCGCGGATACCTCGGTGTTGGAACTGATCGGTAAGTTCCTGAAGGCTGGCGTAATAGAGGAAACAGGAGAACTGGAGAAAACAGAGAGTGGGACGCCGCAAGGCGGAATAATCAGTCCACTTCTGTCCAATCTCTACCTCAATGAGCTGGATCACCTGATGGAGTCCGAAGGTTATGCAATGACCCGCTATGCCGATGATATGGTAATCTTATGCCGCAGTGAACAGGAGGCCCAAAAGGCTCTTGAGAAGGTGCGCGCTTGGATGGAAAGCGTAGGTTTAAAGCTCCATCCTGAGAAGACCTGTATCGTAAACATGGAGGAATCAAATGCGTATTTTGACTTTCTTGGCTACCGCTTTAAGCGTAGCCGGAGAGGACGCCTGTTACGTCTGGTCTCACCGAAAAGCAAGACCAAGATAAAGGATAAAATACGTCAGCATACCAAACGCGCCAATGGGCACTCGATGAGCGAGATCATCCGCCGGATCAATCCGAAATTAAAGAATTGGTTCGGATACTTCAAACAGGCCTGCTCAAGCGAGCACCAAGGACTGGATGGATGGATACGGATGCGTCTGCGTTCGATCTACCGGAAACGGCATAGCAAACGCGGTCGTGGACGTGGAACAGATCATACAAAGTGGCCAAATCAACACTTTACGGAACTTGGGCTCCTCAGCCTAAAGGAAGCCAAAGAAGAAGCTATCAGTCTCCACAAAGGAGAAACTTGCTGACTGGAGAGCCGGATGCGGGAGATCCGCACGTCCGGTTCGGAGGGAGGGGTGCCGAAGAAACTCGGCATCCCTACCCCTATCTTA
>JAFIGF010000036.1 GCA_020831535.1 Opitutales bacterium
GTTGGAAATCTGCCGCAGCCCTGCTGGCGAAAGCCGCAAGAGCTTGCCGCAGTCCAAGGTGCCTACGGCACTAAGGGTGTCCCGTTTTGTGTTTTGCCGAACACGCATATCCGACGGCGAAGCCGTCTTTGGACTGCTCCAGCCTGCTGGCGCTTTCCGTGAGCCAACCCTGCTGGCGAACCGTTAAGGTTCGGTAACACCGCAGCAGGCTGCAGCTGGAGAAAGCCAGGCCTACCCGCCCACCACCCGATTCCGGTTTTGAAATCCGGGCGCCACCTGGATGCTCGCACTGGGTTTCTCCTGCTCCCGCTTTCTCCATGTCGCCGGGGGAAGGCCCGTGGCCTCACGGAAAATCCGGGAAAAGTGGTGAACGCTTTCAAACCCCACCCGGTCCGCGATCTCCTTGATGGCAATCTCGCCAAAACAAAGCAATTCCTTCGCCTGCCGAACGCGCTCTTCTTTCAATAGAGCCAAGGGTGTCTGCCCACTGGCTTGGTCGCAAATTTGACTCACCCTACGGTAGGAATACCTCATCGCCGCAGCGATGTCCGCCGAGGTCCACTTTTTTGCCGGTGCCTGGGCAAAGCAACGGCGCAAGGATTCAACCAGGGAGGACGGGGCCGGATCCGAAGACTCCGCATAGGGGTAAGACAGATTCAATGCCCGGGAATCCTGCCATTGCCATAAAAGGGCCTGCAAGACCAAGGCACAACGGTTCTCCAGATGCTCTCCCCCTGCCTGGGCAGTGGCCAATAGAGCGGAAAACAGGGGACCCAAATCCGGTCGCTCCATGCTTTGGGGTTTCTCGGGAAAGCCTGTCCCCGCATTCGCGGAGGAAAAGGCAAATTTCATATCCAAGGTTTCCAGAAAGCTCTCCGCCGGAACAGTCCAGCCGTGGGGAGAATTTGGCGGAATCCACAAAAACTGCCCGCTCTTCAGCGTAACGGTCTCTCCGCTGATTCGCGCCGCCGCCTCTCCACGCAAAATGAAAACACATTGATAAAAAGAATGGTGGTGCTCTTCCACCTGCAAACCTCCACGGTAATCAAACCTGGCAATCCACAGGAGCCGGACTTTTTTTGAGGACGCCATTCTCACTTAGCCAGACGGGTTGTCCATTCAGCTCTTGGGCTTCAGGATGTAGCCAAGAGAGTGAGCGGGCTGGAGAAACTCTGTAGCCATATCGATGATAGCTTGCCGGGGGACCGAAAACAAACGTTGTTGGTAGGTGAAAATTTCGTTCGGATCGTATCCCTGTAAGGCGGAGAAACAAGCGGAGTTTAAACGTTGATTGATTGACTGGCGTCTCATGGCATGCCGGGACAAACAGAAATTCCGACACCTCTCCCATTCCTCATTGGTCGGACCGGAAGTGCGGATGCGTTCCACCTCTTTGTGCATTTCCTCCAACACCGCCTGCCCTTTTCCCGGGGCCGTACCAGCGTAAAAGAAGTACGAGCCTTCATCGATTCCATAAGATTCGGAGGAAGCCACATAGTAGGCTAACCCCCGGCGGTTTCGTACCTCGTCGAAAAGCCGACTGCTCATGCCGTTAAAAATTTCGTTTAACAGGGATACCTCCAACCTGGCCCGGGGATCCCAAATGCCGATAAAAGGAAATCCCAGGATGACAATTTCCTGCTCTGCCGGCCGTTCCTCAATCACTACGTCACCTCCCGCCTTGGCTGGGGTTTTGCGCTGGCTCAGTGCTCGTGACGGCTTCCCGGATGGTAAAGTGGAAAGACTCTCGCGGAGCCGACCAAGATATTTATCCCTGGGCAAGTCGCCCCCCATCGCAACAACAAGGTTTGACCCCGTCAAGAGTTCACGGTGCAACTCACGTATTCGTGGCGCATGCAGGCCTTCCAGGGAAGCGGCGTCGCCGCCTGCTAAATGCCCCAAGGGGTGATCGCCCCCATGAAAATGGCGGCGAAACCGATAGATTGCGTATTCCCTCGGGTCGTCCATCTCTTCTTGAAAATCGGCAATAGCCGCTGACTTTTCACGACGGAAAGCCCCTTCACGGAAAATTGGCTCACGCAAACTCTGCTGCCAAAAGGACAGAGCAAGGTCAAACTCATGGGGGCGGGCCTCCATGCCCAAACCGAGAAAGGTTTGCCCGCTCACGCCCCGCAACTGAACCGCATGGTCATCCGTCCACTCCTCCACTTCCTGCGCGGTATGGTGTTTGGTGTCTTTGGTTAAAAGGCGGGCAATGAGGGACGAAGCACCTGCCTCGGTCGCGCCCTCATAACAAAGTCCTCCCCCCCAAAGCGCCTGCACCACCCCTGTGGGCAAACGGGAGTCCGGTTGCCACAAAAGGGTTACCCCGTTGGCCAAAGTCTCAATAGAAAATGCCCCTTCCTGCCCACGCGAGGAAGGCCTTTTCTTCTGAGGAGGACGCAATTGTTCGGGATTCAGCGAAACCTCAGTACTGTTCTCCGGCGCGAAATAACGCTTCACCATGCGAATTAAATCCTCGGGAGTTACTTCGGACATCGCGCGCAAAAAGGCCCTCGGATATTCTAAATCACCCCAAACAACTTCAGCATTCCCCAAGGCTCCGGCTTGGGCAGACATCGTTTTTCGCTGGGCGATCTGTTGGGCGCAATAGCGCCGAAAGATCTTTTTGAGTTTCTCCGGGGCAACGGGATTTCGGGCAAATCTCTCAATCGCTTTAAAAACTTCAGTCAAAGCTTTTTCGCGTTGCTTGGGTTCGGCGAGAAAATACACCGTAAAAAGCCCCACCCCGGAAGGAGTCCACAGCCCGGTTTCGATATCGTGAACCAACTCCGCTCCATCGCGCAACTCTTTCCAGAGAAAGGAACTTTTCCCCTGCCCCAGTAAATCCGCAAGAATTCGCAAGGCGGCCGCATCCTCATGTTCCATCCCGGGAATGCGAAAGGCCAGTCCTTGCCGAGAGAGATTGACTTCTCCGTACAAACTGGCCGAACGCGGACCATATTGTGGCGGTTCCTTTGGACTGAGTAGGGAGCGCACCCGCTGACGCGGGCGAACTCCGATAATTTCCTCGACCATGGCCCGGCATTCATAGGGCTCGACATCACCCACAATGACCAGAACGCAATTGTTGGGCGCATACCGTTCGCGATAGT
>JAFIGF010000040.1 GCA_020831535.1 Opitutales bacterium
GGCAGCATTGGTCGCGGCCCGACGACTGACTTCAAGACTTTCGAAGGCCGCGACACGGCTTTTTTCGGCCTCGGCTTCCGCTTTTTCCTGCTCTTGGTTTGCAACGCGGGAGGCCTTCTCGGCGCGGTCGGCTTCGGTTTCAGCTGTCTGAGCGTATTTACCAGTTTTTTCGGCGTCGGTCCGGGCATGGTCGAGGGCTTCCGCACTGCGCATTTCCGGACTTTCGCGAAGGGTACGAAGAGTGGTTTCAAAGGCGGCAAGCGACTCTTTCAGCGCGACCCGTTCCTCTTCGAGGGCCTTATGCTGACCGGTGGCGTTGGCATGGGCTTCCTCGGCCTCGCGAAGTCGTCGTTGGGCTTGCTCATAGGCAGAGTGGGTCGAACGTACCGCTTCGGCCCGGCGACGGGCGGCGACCTGCACGTAGATCCGATAATCATCAAGAAAGACGGAGACGGCCTCTTGAGCCTGCTGGAAACGATGCAGTTCAAGGCGGTCGGCTTCGAGCCCGCGGAAGGATTCGGCGACTTCATTGATGAGATTTTCCGGAAGCGGGGTGAGCGCTTCGCTGAGCGCGTCGGAGAGAACCCGCTCGTCGAGTTTTTCCGAGAGTTTGGGTTGACGCAGACGAATAAGCAATTCGACCAGGGCCTCGTAGCGGTTGCCGAGCCCGAAAAGGCGGGAATCGACGGCACGGCGATAGTCGCGGGCACTGGTGTAAATGCTACCGTTCTCACCGAGAACCTCGATAAGCTGCGGGCGACTGAGCGGCTGACGGGTCTCATTGTGAAGCTCGAAGTCGGGTCCGGGACGAAGGGAGGTCGTAAAAAACCATTTCGCATGAAGGCCGCGCCCCTTAGTGGCTCGGAGGCCACAGCCGAGAGTAAGATATTCCGGGGTCCCCTCTTCCTGAATACGTCCGAATTCAATCCAACTGTAACCGAGGCGGTCTTCGTATTCACCCATGAGGAGATTCCATTCCATGCGTTTGGCCGGATCGCCATCGGGCTCGACCCGGTGAGAGCTGGTCTCCCCGTCGATGAGAAAAGGGAGTTGCAGCGCAAGCACGCGGGATTTGCCGGAACCATTGTTACCCCGCAGGAGGAGCCGACCGTCGGCGAAGGGAAACTCAACTTTGTCGAAGCGGAAGAGGTTGAGGAGTCCTGAACGAAGAGGTTGCCAACGGGCCTTGGTGGGGGCAGGCAGGGTATTCCCGACGGAATGGATGGGGGCAATGATTTCGTCGGGGGTCGTGGCAGGATCGTTGTTGGTGGTTTCCGTTGGCATGATGGGTGATTAAAAACAAAAACGGTTGGAGGAAATCAGGAAAAATCAAAAGTTCGGTTTTCGGCGGCGGTTTTAGACGACCCCCTACCCTCCTCTGGTGCTTCGGCCAGAGCATAGCGTCCAATGGCAGGATACGGAAGAATCCCGTCCCCTTCGAGGCGGACCAGACCGAGGCCTTCAAGGCGTTCGAGGACGTCGGGGAGGAGACGCTTTTCGGCCCCTTCTTCGGAAGCGTCTTTGCGCCAATGCCGGGCGTGTTGGCTGATGAGTTTCCGGGTTTCGGCGAGCGTATCTTTAAGGGTAAGAGTGCCCCCACCACGGCGAAGATGGTCGGCCATCCAGGTGGCCAGTAAGAGCGTGAGATGGCCCTCGGTTCCTTCTTCGGGAAGACCGATATCGGTGGCATCGCCAAAGAGATCGCAGAGGGCAATGCCCTCGGCGCGAACTTCGGGAACAAGGCCGGTGCCATCTTCGAGATCCCGGAGGATGAAAGTCCGTTGACTCTCGAGGTAGGCCCTTTCACCGTCGGAAAGATCCTCGAAATAAAGCACGGGGTTATCGAGAAGACGGCGAATAAGGCCGAGTCGGAAAGCCCGGTTTTGAGCGTCGCGGGCACTTGGCGCGGGGGCATCGATAAGTTTTCGATGGACGAGGGTTTCCTCAGCAGAAAGGAGTGATGGGCTTCGGTTTCCAGCGGGAAGCGCGGCCAGACGCGCCCGCTCGACATTGTACAGGGCATCGCTTTCGCGGTTGCGCACAAAGCTGTCTTCATCGCCCTGGACGCGCCGCAGCGCCCCCAGTTCGACCAGCAGGCGAAGAACGAGCACAAGATCGCGGCGGCTGGATTGTTTTTCGCGATCGAGGAAGACCCCGCAGGCTTCAAATTCCGGTTCGGAAGCGAGAAGCGCACTCATCTGCTCAACGAGAGTGCCAAGGGTAATCTGCCGGTCACCTCGCTCCAGCACCCCCAAGGCAATACAGAAAAGGGCGTAGCGCCTTCGGTTAAAAGGTTCCCCGCTCTTGGGGTCGGTTGCCGGACGGGTGGCATCTTCCGGATCGGCGGGAGTTTTCCGCAACCGGATCACCTCGGGGCCGATGCTGAGAGTCCAGGCAGCATGATGGGCAAACCACTCGGCAAGGTAGCTGCCGTGTCGGCGAACACGGGCGAATTCCGAGGCGGTGGGACCCTCGGGAAAAAGGAGCGGCCGGCGCAAGAGGGTGCGGGTGGCTTGCTGACGTTCAGCGCGGACCGAGGCATCCACTTCCTCGCGAAGACGGTGAGATCGCTCCTGGAGGCGACTGCGAATGGATGGATTACGGGTAATCATTGGCGTTCGATGGTGATCCAGTGATCGCGACCGTGAAAGTCCCCGTACTCACTCTGAATGGTCGCGACCATATCGTCCTGGGTGGGAGCGAGGTGGATGTGGAGGGAGCCATCGGCGGAGGATACCTCTACCGCAGCTTCCGGGTTGGTTTTGCGATTGAGAGCGTCGCCGAGCAGATCGAGGAGCAGTTGAAAGGCAAAATCGTCGAGCGTTTCGAAATCGCCCAAACGCATGCGGCGACCGAGAGCGAGACGCTCACGGGCCGCTTCAATTTGACGACTTTCCTCGGCGGCGAGCCGTTCGAGGTGTTCCCTCTCCTCGGAAAGATCGACCATTGTACGGGCGGGCCCACGGGCAGCCGCGCGACCGGACTTGCGGAGACGGGGAGTAATCTGGAGGGGAATACCGTTAAGCCAGGAGGTCCGCGAGGTTTCATTGCTCTGCTCGCGGGCATCGAGGGTTTCGGTGTCGATACGGAGATGGCGCGAGGCATTCAGACCGAAGGCCGTTCGCCAAAGGCGATGGGCATCCGCCTCACTTTCCGCCCGGGCAAAAAACCGGGCCAGCGCCAGACAATCGGCGGAACGATCCGTTCGGCGGGTACGGCGATCATTGAGATTGGCAACGGTACTGAGAAGAGCCGGGATAGCGGTGCGGGCACGGGCTCGCAGGAGTTCGGCTTGGGAAGGATTGTTTTCACTGATAAACCAGCGCCGCAAACCCTGCCAACGTTCGCGCCATTCGTGTTCGGCACTGGCGAGGGCCTCGGGTCCGGGGTCGAGTTGATCGGCGATTTCGCGTTCCGCGACCGCACGAAGGCGATTTTCGAGGCCGTTCTGTTCGGTCTCCAGAATCAACGCGGCAATACGGTTGGTGGCGGTGACGAGTTCCCCGAGAAAACGTTGGAGGTATTCGATAAGACGCTCCTTGTAGGCGAGAAAAGCCTCGAGGTCCATCTCATGCAAATCGACCGTGCGTTGAACACCCCGCATGAAGGTCTGGGCACGGGAGGTGAGCTGGGTGAAGCGTTCCGAGAGGCTGCGCAGGAGATGATGGACCTTGGCCGGATCGTTCGTCCCGGCCTGTCCGAGCGCACGTAGGGATTCCAACAATTCAATGATGTCATGCAGGGCGGTTGTCTGCAACTCGCCGGGCTTGCGCAGTTGCTCATCGAAGACGGCGAGAGCTTGCTCGGCCGCCTCCCCGGCAGCGCTGAGTTGATAGAGAAAACGGGGACGGTAAAAATCCTCGACCGTAGCCACATCACGCTGATCATCACTGCTCTCCAGATTCCCCCAATCGGCAAGTTGCCGAAGGGCATTTTCGATTTCCTCCAGAGAAGGAGCAGCGAACAACCCGTGGACCCGCTCCGACAACCTGGCATGGACCTCCCCTGGTCGCAGAGCGATCGCAAAATGCTGTTTTTCGAAGACAAACAATTCCAAAATGGCCCGATACAAATCTGCCTTATCCGCCTGCAGATGGGCAAAAGCGCGGTGAGCGTTGCGGGTTTCCCTCGTCATGGCCTATTTTATACCGATGGGAAAAGAGGAAACCGTTTTGGCCCTGTCGTTAACGGTGAAATGGGTGGTGAAGCTCATAGGAGTTGATCTTTTTGAATTGTGGGCAAATATTCAACAGCAATATAAGCCTTATAGTCCTTGAAAACAGGTTTGCGATTTAAGGCCTATGGAGGAATACTTTAAGAAAGGATTCGTTTACGAAACCAGCTTCTAGCAACCGAACCGACAAATCCCCTACCCTATGTTATCGGAACATCAGCAGAATTTTCTCCCTTTCATTGATCAGCGGCTTGAAGAGGTCGAGGCGGAATTGGCCAAGGCCAAGGAACAGGAAAATCCGATCAAGCCGGATATCGCCATCGGGCGACTTTCCCGTCTGGATGCGATGCAGATGCAGCAAATGGCGCTGGCCTCGAAACGTCGTCTGCAGGAAGAAAAGGTTCGGCTGGTCGAGGCCCGCAACCGGATTGCCCGGGGCACGTATGGACAGTGCCAAGTTTGCCGGAAGGACATTCCCTTTGAACGGCTTTTTCAGCAATTGGACGCCACCGCTTGTGTGGAGTGCCTGGGCCGGAATCAGTGACGTTGGAGAGGATGAGGGCGCAGGTTGAAGCACGCTAGTGCCGGGTTGCGTGAATACAGTAGCCGCGCGCTTTTAATCTTTACAGAAAGGAGCAAGGACATTAGTGCCCATGGGGAGAGGATCAGGCGACCACCTCAGTGAGAGCATTCTCAGCCAAGCACCATCCTTCCCAATCCCAAGGACAGGAATGTCCTTGCTCGTGTGATCATGAAAACATATCATCCAGTCAGTGAAAGTCTGAACGCCTCTGAACCGGTGAACGGAGGTGAAGCGGAAGGTAACTGCTTCGTCGCGAGGCGTGGTGGAAAACAACCG
>JAFIGF010000254.1 GCA_020831535.1 Opitutales bacterium
CTTGCTCGTGTGATCATGAAAACATATCATCCAGTCAGTGAAAGTCTGAACGCCTCTGAACCGGTGAACGGAGGTGAAGCGGAAGGAAACTGCTTCGTCGCGAGGCGTGGTGGGAAACAACCGGAAGCGCAAGAACAGTTCCAAAGGCCTCTGAACCCGATTCGGCGTATGTCTGTGGCGAGCCTGCTAACAACTGGCGAAGCCTGCGCGAAGCGCGAACCATTGCTTGCGGAAATCCGAGGGGGATTGACCGGTCGCTTTGCGGAAGGCGTTGGCAAATTGGGAGGGATAGGTAAACCCACACTCCTCGACAATTTCCGCGATTGGCAACCGGGATTCCGACAACAACTCCTTGGCCTTGCGAATGCGCAGGCGGGAAATCTCGTCATGGATTGTTTTGTGCAAATGCTTCCGGAACGCTTTTTCAAGATTCCGCCGATTCATTGCCACCTGATGCACCACTTCGTCCACGCTAATTCCCTGAAACACATTTTCGCGAATATACCGCAACGCTTTTCTCACTTCCTTATGTTCCACCGCAAAGATGTCCACCGATTGCCTCTCCACTACGCGCGAGGGCGGCAAGGAGAGAATTGGCGAAGCCAGTTTTTTGCCGACCAGAAGGTCGTTCAGCATTTGCGCTGCGCGGAACCCCACCCCAAAGAGGTTTGGATCGATACTCGAGAGCGGCACCGCTCCGAAGGCACATAGGACATCATCATTGTCCACCCCCAGGATGGTCATCTCCTCGGGAATCGCGATACCTGCGGCGAGGGCCCAATGCGATAAATTCATCGCGAAGTGATCATTCATCGTCATCACCGCAAAAGGTGGACGGAACCCGCGCAACCATTCCAAAACTTGATTTTCATGGGCTTTGACAAGGTTGCACACGGAGGGATGGTATCCACTTTCTTCCAACTCCTGGGTAAACCCCATTGCCCGCATCTTACTGAATTCCAAACGGTCATCCCCCAAAAAACCGAACCGCTGAAACCCGCTATCAAGCAAATACCTCGCTCCCATCCGGCCAATGGCCAGATAATCGGTTAATACTGCCGGATTGAGACCTCGTCCCCGGCCACCGGTAACCCGGACATTGCGCTTCCGCAAATGGGCCGGAAAGCTCGCATCTCCCTGACTGTGAATCAAGCCATCGCACCTATCCAAATAGTGCGGCATTTCGCTGTCTTGCGGATGCACCCATTGGAGTTGCCAATCCTTCTGCGTTAGCGCGTATTCCCGTATGCCTTCCATCGCCCGACGCCCAAAGGCGTACCTTGAATCCAAAGCAACGATGATATGCATCGGGCCATTTTCTCTGTATCGACGCAATTTTGCAAGTTTAAAACGCATTTTAGCAAGCATTCTTTCTCAATGAAATGTTACAATTTGGTCAGTTCTCAAATCAATGCCTTTTGGAATAACCGTGATCACTATCATATGAAAAAACTATACCCTCTTCTCGCTGCCAGTGCTTTTTTGGGCTCAACGCTTTCCGCCAATCTTCTAGTTAGCGAAAGCTTTGACAATTATGTCAATGATCAGACAGTTGTTGGCCAAGGTCCTTCTACGACGGGATTTACCGGCAATTGGAGTAATACGGGAGGAGGTCTAGCCTCTTCAGTGGATTACTACCCCCGTAGTGGTGGCTTGAGCTACGTCAACTATGCCCCTTCGTCCACCTCCGGTTCGCTCGAGGCTTTTCGGTCTTCGGGTAGCCACTCTGGTGGGGCAAAGCGAATTTCGCGCAGCTTTGACTATTCTTCCCCCGGGACCGGCGATTTCTTCATCTCTTTCCTTTTCGCAAACAACTCCACTTCTGCAGAGGGAGATACGGAGTTTCGCTTTCAGGCTGAAGGTTCGGAAAATAATGACCGCGACACCCGTCTCTCCATTGATCATTCCAACAATGACATAACCATAGGAACAGGGGGGCAAGCAGGGGCTGAAACCACCCAGTCGGGCATTGCGGGAACCAATTTATTGATCATTCGGGCCATTTATGACAGCGACACCAACACCTCGGGCAATCCCAACGCGGGCTTTTATGATCGCGTTGAGATCTGGCTGAATCCGGAGATCACCGCATCCGCTAACCCCACTCTCGATGATCTCGGTACCCCCGATGTCACCGGATTCGGCATTATGCGGAATTTTGACGGTGGCGGCAATCCGATGGCCTTTGAGCAGTTCAACTTTAAACATTCGCTTAAGAGTGGAGATGTTGTCCTGGACGGACTGACCATTACCAATGATTTGGGTGACCTCATCGCGATCCCCGAACCCGGCACCTACGGGCTAATCTTTGCTGGTTTTGCCACCGGCTTGGTCTTCCTCCGCCGCCTTCGCAAGGCAAAATAGAAACTATTAAGGGGATTCGTGGAGGAATGGAGGGTCCTCCTTCGCCCTGCCGACTTCGATGTGATCTCCGGCTCCGCTTCGAGTGGAGTGGTGGAATGGGTTCGGTTTAGGTTGTTGGTTCATCGGACGGGCGGTCGGCTTTTACCGTAGCCGGGGTGGAATGAAGAGAGAAGAGGGGAGGAGTCCCGACGGCGCTTCGCTTCGAGAGTGGGGCTGTGGTGGAGTAGTGGAGTAGTGCCCACCTTCGCCAACGCTTCGGTGTGGTCTTCGCTTCCGAGAGTAGGGGGCGTAGTGGGGGGGGGACCCCCCGTGGCGAGTGTTTTGCGTAGTGCGCAGCTTTAGCAAGCAACTGGAAGGGGGTTGGTCGTTTCGGGTGCGCAAAATCCCTTGCTTCCACCTTCGCCAAGGCTATGGCGGACAAGGAAAGCTGCGGGCTACTTTTGTAGCCGAAGGCGTAAGACTTTGGAAAGGGGTCGGTGATCCAGTACAACCGGGTACAACCCCTTTGAGGTCTTATAAATACTCGAAGGAGCCGAGCCACTCTGCTGGCTCGCGGGGTTGGCTGTTTGATCGGAAGGAGCGGCAAGGGACTGCCGCCACTACAAGGGCTGGAAAAGTAGCTGCGGTCTTTAGCCGCAGTTCGGTGAGGAAGAAACCGAAGGAAAAACAGTTGGGAAGAACCACGAATGAACACGAATGAACACGAATTGATGTGGAAACGAAATAACAGCCAGGGCTCTCGCGGAGGCACGAAGGAGGAAATTATGAGATTTTGGACCGGTCGGGGGCGAGAGTTCGCTTCGTCCAAAGACTCACGTCTTCGGCTACGGGTCAGAGGTCCTGCATAGCTCGAAGAGCTAAGAAAGACCGTCTAATCGGGAGGTAATCTCCCTCCGACAAGATCACCGCTTAGCGGGATTTCGCTGTGGCTCTCGCGAAGGCACCGCAATCTGACTCCCTGCCTCGGTTGAGGAGGGGTGGCTGGAGCGAAGCGGAAGGCGGGGTGGTGCGCTGGGCGAGGGTCTCGCCGATTGGCTGTTGTAGCCGAAATCGTGAGATTTTGGATGGCTGTTTTGGGAGGGCGAGGGTCTCTCCGAGCTGGCTGTTTTGTCGGAGGGGCTTTACGCCCCGATAGGCTGTTGTAGCCGAAATCGTGAGATTTTGGACGGCTGTTTGCGTAGTCGGGCTGATTTATCGCCCGATCCTTGGCGGAGATGACCTGGCGAACTTTCAAACGCATCCAACGTCGGGGGAGATCTTCGGATGTTCGCGAATTTAAGGTCGATTCGTTCGGGAGGTAAACTCCCTCCGACAAGGCAACCGTTCGGGGCGTAAAGCCCCTCCAACCGCTGTTTTTACTGAGGTAGCACAGCCATCTTGGCGGTGTTTTGGGCTGTTCGGGAACACCTGGCCTGGCCCCTGAGACATGTACCACCATGTCATAAAGAAAGGAAACAAAACAGCCGAAGGCAATGCCTTGGCGGGTCCTTAGGCTAGGAAACCTGCCAGGTGCAAAGGCATTCTTTCGGAGGAGAGCTTCGTTCCCTCGGCC
>JAFIGF010000051.1 GCA_020831535.1 Opitutales bacterium
AGGTTGGAGTCCCGCCTTTAGGCGGTCTCAGGCAGGCTGGGGAAAGGGGAAAGGGGGACCGTCTGAACCGTCTTCGCCCTTCAGGCTTCGCGGAGTCAAGAGCCGGGACTCCAACGGGGGAAAGCGGGTCTTCATGGTAGAGGTTTTCTAGGCGAAGAGCCGTAAAAGAATAATGCCGACGGTTAGGAGTAGAACGGATGCGGCGGGCAGGAATTTTTTGGCGGGGTCTTGGACTTTAAGGTGCATGGCCAGGGCTCCGAGCATGAGGATAGCAATGATGCCAGCGGCGGGAAAAACCAACTCGGTGAGCCAGATGCCCGCGATGAGGGCCAGGGCGTTGAGGATTTTCAGACCCCCTACCACATAGAGGGCGCATGGAGGTAAACCGTAGGTGGCAAATTCTTCTTTCATGGAGGAGGCATTTCCGCCCCGATATCCGGTTTTTTGATTGAAGCGAAGCAACCAGACATTCAGAAGACCCAAGGCGACAATACTTTGGAGGATAATTGCAAAAATCTCGGTCATGATTCATTATCAAATCATGGTTCGGTCGATTTTACAATCGATCTCACCAAATAAGGAAACCCTATGGAAACCCTCATTCTTGCGCTACAACTGTTTTCCGGACTGGCTTTTCTCGGCTACGGGATCGCCTGTCTGGGTTTTGGGGCGATGGAGGCGGAGTTTACGCGCTATGGCTTACAGCCTTATCGTACCACGGTTGGATTTTTCGAGATTCTTGGAGGTCTGGGGCTTTTGGTGGGCGTGGGGTTTCTCTGGATTGGTTTTCTCGCCGCCATTGGACTGGCTATTCTTATGACTCTTGGGGTCGGCGTGCGGTGGCGGGTCGGGGATCGCTGGTGGCAGATGATACCTGCGGGACTTCTAGGGATGATCTCTTTGTATTTGGTTTTCCAACTTGCTCCCATAGGCTGAGCGATCTTTTACATTAGAGTGCACGGAGGGAAACGTCTTTCTGGTACAAGTTTCATTCTCCCCAGAAATAGCCGAACTTTTCGAGCCGATTGCGGATGGTGTTTTGGTCGGCGGGAGCAATGGCGATGCGCCAGCCTTCAACTTTGGCGCTATGTTTTTTAAGGACGGGGTCCTGGCTGAAAAGCTGTCGCAGGGTGGGGTCTTCGGCCAGGGGATAAACCTTTAGGGTTTGGCCGTTTCCGAGTGGAGAGCTTTGGTTTTGCAGTTGGCTTAAAAAGCTTTGCCACTTGGGAGGGATCTGGTCGCCAAAGTGTTGCTGAAACTCATTGATCCGGGCCTTTTTTTCTTTGGCGGTTTTGGCTTTCCCCAATAGGCTGCTTTTCGAGAGTAGGTAGAGCCCTGGTCCGGGGGATTCGAAGAATTGTTGCAAAGTCATCTCCGTGGCCGGGTCGGGATTCTTACAGATCAGCTGTTGCCGATCCGGATGAAACGAAAGGGTGGCCTTAGTGGGAGCTTTTAGGGATTCGGGGGCTTTGTTGGTTTGGCCAAAGATGTAGGCCCCAAGCTCGGTAAGGCGGAAGGCATGGATTCCGCTGCCGGGATTGACGATAGGGCTTTTGCCGACGATCCAGCGGGAGCTAGGTTCGGGGGGACTGACTTTTAGTTCCAAAAACCCCAATCCTGCCAACAAAAGGGCAGTGGTTTGAAAGAGTGGTTTCCGGAGCAATTCTTCCCTATGTTTATCCAGAAGCCCCCCTTGGTGGATGAACTGGTGGCGGAGTGCCGGACTGTCCATACTGATTCTGGCGCTGGGCACATAGTGGTGAAAAAATTCTATACTCTGGTTACGAATCAACAGATGTTCCCAAGCCTGGGGCATGGAAACCCAATCTTCGGTTCTATGCTGAGCGAAGAATTCCAAAAGCTGAGCCAACTTATTTTTGTCGAAATACTTCGAATCCCGATCGTAAAAGGAATCCATGCGGAGGTGGGGAAGGAGGAGGGTGAAAAGCTCACTGGGAATTGAATAGAGGGCCTCACGAAACTTCTTGGGAAATGTTTTCGCGGTAGGCTTTCCTTGCAAAAGCGGTTTTCGATTCTTTTCCGGTATTTGATTAGCGATGGTTGCCAACCATCGGAGACGCAAATCAGCCAAAGAGGATCGGGGGTCGGTTGGTTCAAAAAACTCCTCGCCTTGCCCCACTTGACGAAGCTGCCGAAGAATCGACTTGGGGATTTTTCCCCCTTTGGTGAGTTCCAGGGGTTGTTTTTCAAATAAATCCGCCAGGACCAGCAGATCCGACAACCCTTTTTCGCAGTGATAGGTTACGGCAGATTTGGGGAATGGCGGCGGATTCTTATAGGTAGGTAAGTGATAAAGCGGAGGTCTGGGGAAGCAGGGACGTAAAAACTTTCGCACTGCGGGAGGTAAGGATAAGGAAATGTGTTCACGGTCTGGCTCTCTATCGTAATAGCCATAACCGCATTCTTTGACCTGAACAAAAAAAGAAAAATCCTCATTTAAGATCCAATCCTTTTTGGTTAAGGCCCAGCCGTGATCAGTTTCCCTGACACTGGCAATGCGGACTCCGACTTTTTCCTCTAAAGCATACAGAGTCATAGACTCGCGGTATAGCAGGGTAATCCAGACATTTTGCAATTCTTCGCTGAACGTTGCAAATACCTCTTTCCACAGCTTTTTGCTTTTTTCCAATGCTCTAAACTGGTCGATGATAAACTTCTTGGTAGGTTTCTTTTTGCCGGTATTCTGCCTGATCTCTTTCAGGCCAGCCTTTAGCAGATGATTCTGGTAAAAATGGCTGAGCGTTCCGATATCATAGAACTTATGTAAAACCTCATAGAAATCCTGCTTACGACAAAGTGATTGATTTTGAGTAGTTAGAATCATGGTACAAAAAACTTTACGGAAAGCGGTAGCGATCAGGCTTCGAAGAGGTGTTCGACATCGTCCTCGCTTAGGTTTTTAAAGGCGGATTGGTCGGAAGCCACGACTTGGTCCACCAGGTTTTGTTTGCGTTTTTGCAGTTCGAGGATTTTTTCCTCGATGGTGTTGCGGGCAATGAGACGGAAGGTAAAAACCGTTTGTTTTTGCCCGATACGGTGGGCGCGGTCCACGGCCTGGGACTCGGCGGCGGTGTTCCACCAAGGGTCGAGAATGTAGATGGTGTCGGCGGCAGTGAGGTTCAGGCCCAAGCCGCCGGTCTTCAAGGTCATAACAAACACCTTGATGCTCGAATCCTTTTGAAATTGTTCAACTAGACGGGCACGGTCGGTGGTCGCCCCGGTCATGCGCAGATGGGGGATGTCGTGCGAGCCTAAAAACTCTGATACCTGGTCCACCCCAGCCAGAAAATTGGAAAATACCAAGGCCTTGTGGCCGTTACTGATCGACTCTTCGAGAGCCTCGCGCAAACGGTCTTTTTTTGCCGAGGGGATATGGCCGTCGGTCTTGGCCTCCGGGACACTGGCGATTTGGCGCAGTTCGGAAAGAGCCTCAAAGATGACTAATTGACTCTTGGCGAGGCCGCTTTTTTTCATTTCTCCCCGAACGATCTCTTGGTAGAAGCGCCGCCGCTTTTCGTAATGCTTCTTTTGTTTTTCATTCATATCGACAAAGAGCACTTGTTCGACTTTGTCGGGAAGGTCTTTGAGCACCTGCTTCTTCAAGCGGCGCAAGAGAAAGGGATAGACTTTGCGGCGCAGCTCGTGGGCGGCTTCGGGATCTCCGCTGCTTTGTATGGGTTGAGTATAGGAACGGTCAAATTCGGCCCTTTGGGGAAACATCGCCGGATTGAGAAAACGGAACAAGTTGAACAATTCACCCAGATGGTTTTCCACCGGAGTCCCGGAAAGCGCGAGGCGAAAGTCAGCTTGCAGGAGATGGACCGCTTTGGTGGTTTGCGTTTGGTCGTTCTTAATGGCCTGCGACTCGTCCAGAACGACGGTATGGAATTTCTCTGGCTGGATGGCTTTAATATCGGAGCGCAAGGTGCCGTAAGTGGTGAGGATGATTTGGTTTTTCTTATTCTTTTTCCAGTCTCTGCTTACTCCGTGATGGATGGTAAAGTTCAGGTGCGGGGCGAAGGTTTCCAACTCCCGCGACCAGTTGAAAAGGAGGGACCGTGGCATGACGAGTAGGCTGGGTCGTTTGACCTTGGGGTAGATACGCGAAAGCAGGGCAATGGTTTGGATGGTTTTTCCCAGGCCCATATCGTCCGCCAGGCATCCGCCCAGGCGGTTCTCGTAGAGATATTCCATCCATTTGACCCCGGCTTTTTGGTAATCGCGCAAGGTTCCCTGGAAGCGGGTGAGACGTAGGGGACGATTCTCCAAAGCGTTGAAGCCGGAAAAGATCTCCTTGCTTGGCGGCAGAGCCTCTCGATCGGCTTTTTCCTCCAACATTTCCTCCACCAGGGGCAGGTCGAAAAAGGATACCCGAACCCCTTTGGCTTTCTTTTTAAAGAGGCGCTGCAGGCGTTTGATATATTGCTCATCCAATACCGCTTTTTCGCCGGAGGACAGTAGTAGGAAACGGTTTTTCTGGTATTGTGCCAGAGCGTCCATCAAGGAAATTTTCTCCTCGCCGATTTCCAGATCAGCGTCGCCATCCAGGTAATCAATTCCGTTGCCCAGACGGACTTTCAATGTAGGCTTTTGGTGGACAATGCGGTAACGTTTCAGTTTTTCTGCGCCAAAAATGCGGAAAGTTCCGGCTAGAGTGGGGAGATATTCGGTGAGAAAGGTTTCGGCGAGGTCGGGTCCGAGTAGAAATCCGCCTTCCTCATTTTCGTAGAGAAAGGACTTGTCCGATTTGGTCCGTCGCAGGGTGCGCCGAAGCATGGTTAGAAGGGCGTCGCGGGACTCCAGGGCCTCCCCGTAGTGAATCTCGCGAACCCGGACCAGGTTCTCATCGTGATCCAACAGGGCGCTCTGGGATAATTCGTAATCCCGCAAAAACTCGACGGGCAGCCCCTCAATGGACTCGGTGAGGTCAAAATGAAGGTGGGCCTCCTCATCGACCTCCCGAAAGAGGATCGTGGGGCGGGCCGGAACGGGGGAGGTTTCTTGCCAGGTAAAGAATTCGCTCTCCACCGGAATCCCCGGGAAGGAGGAGGCAAAGAGAGAGAGGAACGGATTGATTTGGCCTGCGGGAATGGTTTCCTCAAAAAATGGCGCGGTGGCATAGCGCCTCCCCAGCGAGTTGGTGGAATAAATGGTTGTCCCATGGAGTAGATGGCGGTCCCCGATAAAAGCGAAATCCCGCAATGGCTCGGTGGGGGCCTCGGTGCCCTCCAGAAACCATTCGCCCCGCCAGGAGAATTCATTGACTCGTTGCATACGGAAGCCGCATTCCATCGGGAAGGGGTGAATACGGAGGGTCTCCCCTTGGTCATTTTGCAAATTCCGGCAATGGAGTAGGGGTTCAATGACCGGACTCTTTTCGTTCAGGGGAAACCCCTCTTCGATCTCTCCCTCTGTACCCCAGGAAAAGTCATGAATATTCTTTTGATTCTCTTCTTCCAAGGCCAGCAGGGTTTCCCGTTCCCAACCGTTGTAGGAGCGGTAGCCCACCTGCAAGGACTTCCCTTTGGGGTCAACGACCCGCAAATAAACCTTGGGGCCCCGGGCAAATAATTGGAAAACGATCTCTGTTTGATCGGTTTTCCGGGTTGGCCGGTTATCCATTCGACGGCGAAAAAAGGAGAAAATTTCAGGTTCAGAAGCCACAACAAACTATCAAATAACCGTGCCTTCGCTTTGGCAAGAAGTCACTTTGAAGAATACTTTGCCTCTTATGCGGGCGTCGGGGATTTTAAAATCGGCGGCAGAGTTGGCGAGGTTGTGGAAGCATTGAGATTTTTGGATACCATGGTAGGGTGATGACATAAATTCCAAGCAGCTTCCCATGATTAAAAAACACTCGCTTGATCATTCTTTTACGGTTCGTGAACTCGAAATCTTTGACCCGGAATTGGAAGAGTACACCTTTCCCTATTGGCGGCAGCTGTTTCGTTCTCTGGGAAAGGAAATTGAAGAAAAGCACTCTCCCTTTGCCCTGACGGCGATGAGCGGTGACGGGGAGAAGGTGGGGTTGTTGTTGGGCGGTTTGGTAGGGGAGCGCCAGCGACGGGCGGTGTTTTTGTCGGTTTATGTTGTTCCGCACTGGCGCGGGCAGGGAGTGGGCAGGGCTTTATGGGCGGCCGCGGAAGAGGTTGCGGGGAAGGCTGGAGCGGAGATAATGAAGGTGACCTACCTTCTGGGGAAACCCTCGATTCCTTTTCTGGAGAAAATTCTGGAGCGGCAGGAATGGAGTGATCCCCAGTTGAATATGTATGTGGTTGGGATCGATGTGAAAAACATTCGCAATGCTCCCTGGATGCGGAAATGCCGGCTGCCGGAGGACTATGAGATTATTCTTTGGCGTGACCTTCCCCAAACGGCCATTGATGAATTGATTGCCTCCGATGCGGAGAAACCATGGATTCCGCCGGACCTTCGGCCCATGGATTTTTTTGAACATTGTCATGAGGAAAGCAGTCTTGCTTTGAAGAGGCAGGGAAAGGTCAGGGGATGGCTGATTACTCATCTGCTCAACGGAGTACTGCGTTTGAGTTGTGGGTTTGTGCATCCGGACCTGCAGCGGAGGGGGCGAATGTTTGCTCTTTATGCCGAAGCGGCCCGAAGAGTTGAGCCCTTGGGGTTGGAGGAAATAACGGCCACCGTGCCCGCCCGCCATGTTGGAATGGCGGCTTTTGCCCAGCGTTGGTTGAAGCCTTTCAGCCAACGCTTCACCGAGAGCCGGCTCGCGGTGAAAAAGTTGCGGGAGGAGTGATTGGAGGCGTTGACAGGACATCTCCAAAAGGCCGGTTCGGTCTCGCGCTTCCAACTTGGCGGGGTGGGGTTGGCGGTTTTGGGTGGGTTGCCAACGTCGGGGGAGATCATCGGATGTTTGTGAATGATCAACCGATTCGCCCGGGCGCTGAAGCAGCCCGATTACGTTGTGATTGCCCGTAGCCGAAGACGTGAGTCTTTGGACGAAGTGGAATTCCCGCGCCCACACGGTCCAAAATCTTACGATTTCGGCTACATGGTGCGAGCTGATTTCGACCGACGGCCCCAGTGGGACGAACCTACGAACCGGGGGCTCAAAATAACGTCTCGGGTAGCGAGTGCAGGAGAGGGGGCATTGTTTTCTCGTACGTCTCCGGTCTCGCTCTGCGAGACGATGGGTAGAGGGGGTTCGGGGGGGGTACGTGGA
>JAFIGF010000059.1 GCA_020831535.1 Opitutales bacterium
TCCGGTTCGGGTTCTGGGTCGGGGTCGGGGTCTGGGAAGGGTTCGGGTATGGGGAGGGGGTGTATGCCGCTTTCGGTTCGGGAGGAGCGGCCTTCGAGGGAAGAAGGGGTGGCGGTTTTTCAGGAGGCGCTGCGTTGTGGAGTGAACTTTTTTGACACCGCGGATTGTTACTGTACTGGGGAAAGTGATTTCGGACATAACGAACGCCTTGTCGGGGATTTTTTGCGAAGTCTTTCTAATGGTGACCGGGAAAGGGTGATCGTGGCTACGAAAGGTGGGATTATGCGTTCCGGAGCGGATTGGGTGCGAAACGGTCGGCCGGATTACCTTAAAAAGGCCTGCGAAGAGTCGCTCCGTAATTTAGGGGTGGAGAGGATTGATTTGTACCAACATCATCGCATTGATCCGGAGGTTCCCCTGGAAGATTCCCTAGGGGCTTTTGCTGAGTTGCGTGAGGAGGGGAAGATTGCCCATGTAGGAGTTTCCAATTATGGGGTCGAGGAAATTGAACGGGCCAGGAAGATTGTCCCGGTGGTCAGCGTGCAGAATCAATTGGGTCCGAATCATCGGGAGCCAGAGTGGTCTGTAACTCATGCCCGTCCCGGCGCAGACCCCAACACTCCGGGGACTTTGTCGGCCACTCGTGACGGGGAGATGGCGTTTTTGCCTTGGTGTCCTTTGGGGGGGATGGGTACCGCGAAAAAACTGGCTCAGGCGGAGGATGGTTTGGGTGCTTTGGCGAAGGAACTCGGAGGCTCGCCTTGTCAAATTGTTTTGGCTTGGCTTCTGCACAAAGGTCCTCATGTGATTCCTATCCCCGGAGCCAGTCGCAAAGAGTCTATCCGTGATAGTTCCAAGGCGGTTGATTTTGTTTTGGAGGGATCGGTGGTTGCTCAACTTGAGGATATTTTCCTAAAGAGTTTTCCGTGATCTGCCGATTCTTATGTGTCTGAAATAACTATGAGGGAAGTGGAAGGTGGGGGAGGGCTGTGAAACAAAGGGCAAAATGTGCAGATGAATTCGCAGTATAAGCCAAAACGATGTCTTTCGAAAGTTTTTCTAAATAATCAAAAAAAAGCGCGGGGAGGACGATTTTCTGTTGCCAACAAGCGGCGGGCAAACTTTTCTGAGAGCTTGTTTTGTTTTGATTGATGGAAAAACGTCTCGATAGCTCTTCTCCCAAACGAAGCCGCAAGGATTTTCTTGTGGCGGCGTTGTTTACTTCACTGGGCATTTTATCCCTTGGATATTGGAAGCCTGGGCAAAAGGCTGCTTCTGATTTTCAGGCAGGTTTGCAGGATGCCGGCAACCCGGAGAAAGATTTACCTTTCAAGGTGGAGTCCGATCCAAGGGCGGTATCGAGAAAGTTAACCTGAATTTCACTTTTTTAAGGGGTTTCGGCCTTTTATTTGCATTTTCTCCAAACCATGAGCTCAGCTTTTCCCAAATGGACCAACGCCCTCCCGATAAAGATCGGCATCATTTTACTGGTGCTCTTTGCGACGACGGTTGTCGGAATCACTTACTATTTTACGCCAAAATATACGCGGGTGGGCTATGCTCCGACGCAGCCGGTTCCATTTAGTCATGAACTCCACGCGGGGCAGCTGGGGATTGATTGTCGTTTCTGTCATACCCATGTAGAACAATCCGGGCACTCCAATGTGCCTGACACCGAAACCTGTATGAGTTGCCACAATGCAGTGGCCACTGACAGTCCGAAACTTGAGTTGGTGCGACAAAGTTACGAGAGTGGGGAGCCTATCCCGTGGGTTCGGGTGCATGCTCTCCCTGATTACGTTTACTTCAACCATGCGGTGCACGTGAATCGGGGGATCAGCTGTTACGAGTGTCATGGCCAGATCAATCAGATGGAGGTGGTCACTCACGATCAGCCGATGAGTATGGCTTGGTGTCTTGATTGCCACCGTAAACCGGAGGAATATCTCCGGCCTTTGGATGAGGTTTTCAATATGGACTGGCGGCCTGAATCCCGTCAGGCCCAACTCGAAATGGGATTAGAATTTAAAGAAGAATGGGATGTTAATCCTCCCCTTAGCTGCTCAGGGTGCCACCGATGAAGAAAATTACCAAACTGCCTGAACCTACTGCCGAAGAATTAGCCGGCCCCAAATACTGGCGCAGCCTCGACGAGGTTGCCGAAACGCCTGGTTTCCGGAGTTTTCTGGACCGGGAATTTCCGGAAGGGGCTTCGATTTTGGAAACGGTGGACCGCCGTCACTTCCTGAAAATAATGGCGGCATCTTTCGCCTTTGCGGGCCTGGGGATGACCGGGTGTCGTCGACCGGAGAAATACATCCTGCCTTATAACCAGCAACCCGAGCATATAGTCCATGGGAAGCCGGCTTATTTCGCCAGTTCGATGCCGCTTCGTGGTTATGGGATTCCGGTTTTGGCGGAGACTCATGCCAATCGCCCTACCAAAATCGAGGGCAATCCCTCCTTTGCACCCAATAACGGGAAAACGGATTTGCCGACGCAGGCTTCTATTCTGAATTTGTATGACCCGGATCGGGCTACCCGCTCTTTACTTGATGGGCGTGAAGCCAGCCGTTCAGCGGTTCGGGACTTGTTGGATGAGCTTTCCCGGAAATATCGTGACGCGGAAGGCCGTGGGCTGGCTATTTTAGCCGACCAATCCCGCAGTCCTTCCCGGCAAAGATTGCGCAAGGCTCTGGCTGAGCGTTTCCCGGAAGCGGTATGGTGTGAATACGAGCCGCTTGATTACACCCGTCCGGAAAAACTGCTGAGCCGTTTGCTCGGGCAGTCGGCCAAACCGCTTTATGATTTTTCCAAGGCGGCCCGGGTTCTTTCTTTGGATGCGGATTTTCTTGGAAACGATCCTAATCGAATTGCCCATTCCCGGGCTTTTGCCCAAGCCCGACGGGTTACCGCTCCGGGGGATGAGATGAATCGTCTTTACTGTATTGAAAGTGCGATGACTCTTACGGGAGGGATGGCTGATCATCGCAAGCGGCTGGCGACTAGTGCGACTGAAGCCTATGCATTTGCTTTTGCGGCCGGGGTTCTTCGGCGGACCAATGGAGATTCCCGTTTGCAGGCTCGATTGGAAGCGGCCATTGCGGATTCGGCTCTGGACCAAGAATGGATTGATGGCTGCGTGGAAGACCTGGTGGAGAATGGCTCCCGCAGTTTAATCGTTGCCGGGGATCATTTGTCGGAAGCCGCGCAAGCGGCGGTTTTCGCGGCTAATAGCGCTTTGGGTGCGGTTGGGGAAACCATTTCATTTGTTGCGACGGAGGAACATTCTGCGGCAAGTATCCATGAACTGATGGATCAGGTAGAGAACGGGGAAGTGGAAACGCTTTTTGTTCTTAACGGAAACCCTGCCTACAATTTGCCGGCCGATTATTCCTGGAAAAACATCGAGGAGAAAGTAGGGGAGGTGATCCGTTACGGTTACTACTATGATGAGACCAGTGAAGGGGCTCGGGCACATATTGCGGCGACTCATTACCTGGAATCATGGGGCGACACCCGTGCCCCGGACGGAACGATATTGCCCGTGCAGCCGATGATTCAGCCTCTTTTCCAAGGGTACAATGAGCTTGAGGTCTTGGCCCGCCTGGTCGGTATGGAGAAGAGGGAGCCGTATGACTTGGTTTTTGAAACGGTCACAAGTCTCCGTGATGGGCTTGATAAGAATAAAGTTTTCCGGGTTTTTCTGCATGATGGTCTGTTGGAGAATTCTGCCTACCAGCCTGTTGAGCGTTCCTTGTCCACCGGTGCGGTCAGTGATCTTCTGCCCACCAAGGCAGCGGGAACCGAGGGGTTCAGCCGACGGAATCTTGAAGTCCGCTATTTAGCTGATAATTCGATCGATGACGGGCGGTTTAACAATAACGGCTGGCTGCAGGAATGCCCCGACCCAATCACCCGCTTGACGTGGGAAAATGCGATTTTAATCAGCCCAACCTTGGCGCGGGAGCTCGATTTAGAGGCCCCCGACCCGACGTTGGCTATTGTGCGCAAAAATCCGAATGAAATCAAAACCGGGATCCAGCGATCTCCGATCCTGGAGTTGCGCATAGGGGAGAAAACGGTCCGTGGGCCGGTTCATATTCAGCCCGGGCTGGCGACCTATACGGTGGTGGTGCATCATGGTTATGGCCGCACAAAAACGGGCCGTATCGGTGAGGGCAGCGGTTTCAATAGCAACAAGGTTCGCTATTCCGACGAACCAGATTTTGCCCGTGGGGCTACTCTTCATTTCACCGGGGAAACCCGCAATATGGCCAATGTGCAAAACCACTGGTCGATGGAAGGCCGGGCGATTATCCGGGAGTCGAATAAAGAGTATTTCGAGAAGAAACCAGATGCCTTCCAATCCGTTGGGATGGAATCTCATACCCCTTTGGTGCTTCGGCACGATCATGACATGCCCTTGCACGAAAGGGCAACGCAGACCCCGCGGGGCACTTCGATGCATCCGCATCCGGAATTAACCGGGCGCCACCAATGGGGCATGGCCGTTGACCTCAGCACCTGCACGGGTTGCAACGCTTGTGTGGTGGCCTGTCAAAGTGAAAACAACATTCCCATCGTGGGGCGCGATCAGGTGATCCGGGGCCGGGAAATGTCCTGGATTCGTATTGATCGTTATTATGCCAGCGGGGTCGAGGACAACAATGAGGTGGCGGATGATGTGCAAGTTTCCATGCAACCGGTTATGTGCCAGCATTGTGAAAATGCTCCCTGTGAGCCCGTTTGTCCGGTCAATGCGACCGTTCACGATGAGGAAGGTCTCAATGTCATGGCTTACAACCGTTGTATTGGTACTCGTTACTGCGCCAATAACTGTCCTTACAAGGTGCGCCGTTTTAATTTCTTTGATTGGAATGAGCGTCAGCTTGACCAGTTGTATCTCGGGCCCCTTGGCGAGAAAGGGATGAACGAGCTTCACAAGATGCAGAAAAACCCCGAGGTTTCCGTGCGGATGCGGGGAGTTATGGAAAAATGCACCTATTGCACCCAGCGAATTGAATCTGCGAAGATCAATCAAAAGGTTCTGGCGCGTGATTCTGATAATGTGAAAATCCCCGATGGCACTTTCCAAGTGGCATGTCAGCAAGCCTGTCCGACGGAGTCCATCATGTTTGGTGATATTTCCGACCCCGAAAGTGAGGTGTCCAAATGGAAGCGGCGGGAGCAGGACTATTTGCTTCTGGGGTATTTGAATGTCCGTCCCCGGACCAGTTATCTCGGTCGTTTGCGGAATCCCAATCCGAACATGCCGGACGCTGATTCCCTGCCGCTTAGCCGTAAGGAATACTACATGAAGAACTATCCCGAAAGTTATACTTCCCGGGCGGAAAACTAATTGCTCTCATCGGAATCTCCTAAGACTCAACGATCTCAATGACCACTTTAACGGATACTGTACCAGCGAATACCGCTCTCATAGATGAAGCCCGTCCTGCTGACCTGCCCCGCCAGGTTTTAGTGGAAAATGACCGCGACTTCGACTGGATCACCAATAAAATCTGCGGAATCGTCGAGGCTAAAACCCCTACTTGGTGGTGGATTGCTTTTACTTTGTCGGCTTTCGTTTCCCTTTTTACGGTTTTCGGGATCATTTATCTGGTGAGCACTGGGGTCGGGGTGTGGGGTTTGGCCGATCCGGTGAATTGGGGATGGGCCATTGTAAACTTCGTCTTCTGGATTGGGATCGGCCACGCGGGAACCCTGATTTCGGCGATTTTGTGTTTGCTCCGCCAAAAGTGGCGAACCTCGATCAACCGGGCCGCTGAGGCCATGACGGTTTTCGCGGTGGTCTGCGCGGGGATTTTTCCGCTCATTCACGTAGGTCGGATGTGGTTTGCCTGGTGGTTGTTTCCGATTCCCAATTCAAATGCGATTTGGCCGAATTTCCGCAGCCCGCTTTTGTGGGATGTTTTTGCGGTGTCCACCTACGGAACGGTTTCCTTCCTCTTCTGGTATGTCGGGATGATTCCTGACCTGGCCACGATCCGTGATCGGGCGAAGACTAAAATCCGCAAAATCGCCTACGGCATTTTTGCCATGGGCTGGCGTGGATCGAACCGTCACTGGCGGAATTACGAAATGACCTATTTGCTCCTCGCCGGACTTTCCACTCCTTTGGTTCTCTCGGTGCATACGGTCGTTTCCTTCGACTTTGCGGTGTCATTGATTCCCGGCTGGCATACGACGATTTTCCCCCCTTACTTTGTGGCGGGGGCGATTTTCTCCGGGTTTGGGATGGTGCTAACCCTGATGCTGCCGTTGCGGGCGATCTATGGACTGCACGATTTGATCACGCAGTATCATATCGATTGCATGTGTAAGATCCTCCTCGCGACGGGAACCATGGTGGGTTATGCCTACATGATGGAGTTCTTCATTGCTTGGTACGGGGCCAATGACTTTGAGGCTTTCGCTTTCGTCAACCGTGCCTTTGGTCCCTACGCCTGGTCCTATTGGATCATGATTTCCTGTAATGTGATCGCCCCGCAATTCTTCTGGTTTAAGAAGATCCGGCAGAACCCGATGATCGTTTGGATTGTCTGTATCTTTGTAAACATCGGGATGTGGTTCGAGCGTTTCGTAATTACCGTAACCTCGCTGTCCCGCGACTTCCTGCCTTCCAGCTGGGGGTATTACAGTCCGACCATTGTGGATGTGTTTACCTATGTGGGAACCTTTGGAATCTTCATGTTCCTCTTCCTTCTTTTCCTCCGATTCCTTCCGTTAATGCCGATGGGAGAGATCAAGGCAGTCATGCCTCAAGCCGATCCTCACCATGGGAAAAACCATCATTAATTCGGTATTTTTAGAACGATGAGTGCTTCTTCAGAAAACAACGGCCAAATCTTTGCCCTGATTGCGGAATTTGAAACCCCGGGGGCGATTATGTCGGCGGCGGAAAAAGTCCGTGATGCCGGATTTAAGAACTGGGATGTAATTACTCCCTTCCCGGTTCACGGGATGGATCAGGCGATGGGGCTGTCCCGCTCCAAAATCCCCATTGTGGCCTTCTGTGGCGGCTTGACCGGGTTTACGCTCGGGATGTCGATGGTTTATTATATGAATAAAGTGGATTATCCTCTCGTGGTCGGGGGAATGCCTTATTTCAGCCCGGTTTTTCCCTTTCCGGTCGCTTATGAATTGACCATTCTTTTCGCGGCTATCGGCTCCATTATTTCGATGTTTCTTTTCAATAGTCTGCCGATGCATCACCACCCGACCCTAAACTACGAGCAGATCGAGAAAGCCTCGAACGACCGCTATTTTATCGTCATAGAATCCACTGATCCTCAATTTGACGAAACCAAAACCCCGAACCTTCTGAAAGACATCGGAGGAAACAATATCGGAAAACTGGAAGACTGATTTTTGGCCATGTTACGCAACTTCTTCATTTTTTACGCCTTTGCCTTGGTCGCCATCCTGGTGATTTTCGGCTTTCGCGGACAAACCTTTGAGCGTCCGCCGATTGAGATCTTTCCGGACATGGAGCACCAGTCCAAATACAAGCCGCAGGCGGAGAGCGACTTCTTTGCCGATGGGCGTGCAGACCGACCGGTCGTTTCCGGGGCGATGCCGCGAATTGCCGAAACTCCCGAGCGCCGGGGGCTTTTAACCGACGACTACCTGCGCACCGGATTAAAAGACGGTGAGTACGGAGCCGGATTCCCGATTGAAGTGAGCCGGGAGGTGATGGATCGGGGGCAGGATCGTTACATGATCTATTGCTACAGTTGTCATGGGGGACTTGGTGATGGCAATGGCATTACCAAAGAATACGGGATGCTTGCGACCCCGACGTTCCACAGTGACCGTCTGCGCGAGATGCCGGAGGGCATGATTTTTGAAACCATTACGCACGGACGCGGGACCATGATGCCTTACCGTGCCAAACTCAGCGTGGAGGACCGCTGGGTCGTGATTGCGTATGTTCGGGCCTTGCAAAAAGCCCGTTTGGGATCTCCGGATGATGTTCCCGGAGATAAGAGAGAGGAGCTAGGATTATGAGCGATACACCTGTAAAACCCCTTTCCGCTGAATCTACCGCCGCCGCAGGTTCTCTGGCCGGAGGCCAGAGCGAAGCTATAGGGCTTGAGCGGATTGCTCATATCTGCTTGGTCGTCGGAGGGCTGGGGTTGGCCTTTACGCTCTTTGGCTTGATCTTCGGTGATGAGTATCGAGTCGGTCTCGGTGCCTTGATTGGGGCTACCTTCTGGTTCGCCATCGCCATGGGGATGCTTTTTCTGGTGATGCTCTCGCATCTGTTTGATGCGGGTTGGTCGATTATTATCCGGAGGCATTTGGAGCATGGCATTTCGGTCTTCCCCTGGTTGGCGGCGATCTTCTTTTTCCTCTTCTTCTTTTCAATGGTGTATGGGGAAGGGGGCATTATCTGGAAATGGATGAGCGAGTCCAGTGAGAGCATTGTGGCAGGGGAAGTAAGCACCGTTGGCGATGATCTGCTTTGGCACGTTAAACAGCCATACCTGGATAACTTCTGGTTCATTTTCCGAAACATCCTGTATTTTGCCATTTTCATCTCGCTGGCCTGGGCCTTGCGCCGAAACTCTTTCCAGCAGGACACGGATGGCGACCCGAAGCATTCCCTCTCGAGTCGCAAATGGTCGGCGTACGGAGTGATTGCTGGTGCCTTGGCCGGTTCCTTTGCCGCCTTGGATTGGATGATGACTTTGGATTTTCACTGGTTCTCGACCATTTACGGAGTATGGTTTTTCGCGACTTCCGTCCGCGGGGCCTTAGCCATTACGGTGTTGATCATGCTCTTTATGGTGCGCAAGGGCGTTCTGGCTGGTATTTTCAAGCAAGCCCATTTGCATGACCTTGGAAAACTGACATTGGCCTTTACCATGTTCTGGGCCTACATCTCCTTTTCCCAGTTTTTCTTGATCTACAATGCCAATATTCCGGAAGTCGGGAATTGGTATGTGATGCGGGAAGGCCTAAATTGGCAGGCGGTTGGCTTTGCCTTGTTGTTCGGATACTTTCTCTTTCCCTTTTTGATGCTGTTGATGTATCGCACCAAGATCAATCCGGGGCTTATGACCTTCTTTGCGATCTGGATACTTTGCTTTATGCTGCTTGATATTTATTTTAATATCCTTCCCTCGAAAATGGACGATTTGGGTGAATCGATGTATGCTTTTATTCCTTCCTTTTGGGATCTCACCGCACTCGTAGGAGTCGGAGGCATTTGTGCCTGGTCTTACCTCAGAAGCTTCGCCGCGGTAAAACCCATCCCGGTCCGTGATCCCCGTATTTTGGAATCCCTTCACCACCATGAGTAAACCAGAAAAAGATTTTAAAGACCCGGAGCCAAGCCTCTCCAATATCGTTGTTTCCGGTCTCGCTATTGTGGGGGCCCTGTTGATCATGGTCATTGTCGTGGCTTTTGCCTATTTGCCCCAGCGGGTGGATACCGTTGTCGGCGATGAAATGAGCGACGAGGAACGGTGGGAGCTTTTGCGTTCACAGCTGGATGCTGAAGAACGGGAGCTGACCAGCTTTGATTGGATCGACCGCGATGCCCGGGTCGTACGTTTGCCCATTGATCGAGCGATGGAAATTACCGTAGCCCGGATCAATGACGAAGAGAAAATCCTAACTCATTCGGCTCTGGAGGAAGACGGAGTTGAAATAGAAGATGAAATGGCCGACCCTGAAGAAGAGGCTGAAGAGGAGACCGAGCCTTCCGACGCCGCTGAATCTCCAGAGGCCCCAGCTGATGGAAGTGAGGTTGAGGCTACCGATGAAGACGCTCTGGAGGATGAAGACGAATGACGTGGATATTCTTTGTGGTGGCTGGAGGAATAGCGGTAGGAATTACAACTTCCGCTGTTTTAGCCCTGTATTGGGCGAGTAAAAACGACCAATTGAAGGATCTCGATAAAGGAGCAGAGAGCATTTTTGATGATGAAGAGCCAATCGGCGAACCGACTGATTTTTTTCCTGGTGAAAAACCTGAAAACACCGACCAATTGCCTAACCGAAAATGAGTAAAAGCCCAACACTTACAGAATCTATTCGACCTGGAGCTGATCCCTCTTTGGCCGTACGGGCACGTTTGGGGGAGATCGATGAATCGGTTCGCCTTCCGGTCTTGGTTTTTACCATTGCTGCTCTTTTTTGGCTGATGGTAGGCACCATTTTCGGGTTATTGGCCTCGTTCAAGTTCCACAACTATGAATTTTTTGCCGATGTGGCATGGCTAACCACCGGGCGGATCCGGACGGCGCACTTAAATACGGTGATCTATGGGTGGTCCACGTGTGCGGGAATTGCGGTAGCGCTTTGGCTAATGTGTCGCTTGTCCCGAACGCGAATGCGCCATGCCAACATTCTCATTATGGCGGCTGTGTTTTGGAATGTGGGTCTTGCCGTAGGGGTTTATGGAATTCTGGCAGGGGATATGACCTCCATTGAGTGGTTGGAAATTCCCGGCTATGCCTCGCCTCTGCTTTTTGTTGCTTATGCCTTCATCGGTCTTTGGGCGATTATTACCTTCCGTTTCCGTACCAATCACCATGTGTACGTTTCGCAATGGTATATCCTGGCCGCTTTGTTGTGGTTTCCCTGGCTGTATGGAACCGCCCAAATAATGCTGATATTCGAGCCGGTCCGGGGGACTGTGCAGTCCTTGGTCAAATTGTGGTTTGCGCACAATGTTCTCGGTCTTTGGTTCACTCCTCTGGGACTGGCAGCGGTGTATTATTTTATTCCCAAGGTTCTTGGAAAACCGATCCACAGTTATTATCTTTCCATTCTCGCCTTTTGGACTCTGGCTTTGTTTTACAATTGGGCGGGGGTTCACCACCTTAT
>JAFIGF010000261.1 GCA_020831535.1 Opitutales bacterium
GGCCCTGCAAACCGCCCGGCTGATAAAAGAGGCCGTCAACGCCGCTAGTCCCGGTCACATCCCCGGCGATTACATCGAGCAGACATACGGGATCACTTACACCTATACGCCAGAGGATGGCTTGGTGGTAACCCCGGTATCGGACTGATGCGCACTCTCATTACAGCTGCCATTCTTTTGCTTCCGCTGGTCGCCTCCGCCGTCGATTTTTCCGATAAATTTATCCTCCGCGGTAAAGACGGTGTGGAGATCCCCTCCAGCGGCCACAGCCCAAATCTCGACGATGGCACCATCCTCAACGGCGGCGATCCCGTGATCTACGGATCGCGCCAAACCTTCGCTGTAGAGGTACTGAGTCAGCGCGGAGTAGGTTTCCCTGCCTACGGCATGGGACAGTCTGCCAACAATGAGTATTGGCGCTTGCGCAAACCCAGCCAAAACCTGCACGCCCAAGAGCGGATATATCCCAGCGCCGCAAATCGTTTTCTTGCCACTTACCCCAAGGATACTGACTTCTTTACTACTACTACTACTACTACTACTACTGGTACTGCTGCTGCTAGTGGCTTTAACTTAGGCGTAGGATCCACCGCGCCGCGAGGACTAATTATAGAGTTTGATGTCTGGTTTTTCCCGCGGGTGGGCGGCGAGCAAACAGCGACCGTGGAACTGATTTTGCTTGACGCAAATGTCCTTGCCACGCACGCCATTGGCGAAGATCACGCTGATCGTGTATTCCGTTTCGATGTGCAGGCAACCGCCCAAGGTCCCGGTGCAGACCTCACTCTCACACCCTCCACCGACACGCACCTCGACACTCTCCCCAGCATAGCCGGGCAAGCCCGATCCCTCCTCACTCTCCAGGCCGAGCACACCGGCGCGGGCGATGCGGATCATTATTACTACCGGGTTATTTCGGCCAGGTATCCCAATCGCTCCGCCTGGTCCCGCGCCGAGGCCGTCGACGGCGACCTCGATGTCACGGTCCTCGTCGACCGCTCCACCCCTCTCACCATCCAGGCTCTCGCCATCGATTCCCATGGCGACATCATCGCCTACGACATCGCCACCAACGTCCTAGTCGGGCCGGACCTGACCCTGCCCGGTCAACCCCTGGAGCGGGATTCGCAAGGCCTTACGACTCTACAGCGCGAGGCCATGGGCGAGTCCATTCAGCACCAGCCCCGCATGATATCCGAGGGTTCCCAGGCTATACTGGAGTGGCGCCGCAACACCACCATGCCCCACCTGGAGTACACCATACAGCGCAGTCGCGACGGCTCCCGCTGGGTCCCTCTCCAAGGTCTCACCTCAACCGTGCATGCCACCGATGGCGACTACGAGATCATGCGCACCCCCATCCCAGCCATTCACACTGACAGCTGGTTCCGCGTCCTCATCACCGATCCCGCCAACTAACCTTTTCCCTCCCCATGGTAGCCATTATTAACGCTAAAAAAATTCTTGATTTGGAACACCGGCCGATTGGGGAAGGTTCCATTTTAATAAACTAACAAACTCTCAACATGAAAGAAATCATCCTAAAGATCATCTCCCGCTTCCGCCGTGATGGCGTCGCCGATGCGGAGAAAGGTCTCCAGGATGTATCACGAGAAACAGAGCAAACATCCCGATCTGCTGCCACCGGGCGAGGCATATTTGGCCGGTTTTTCTCCTCGATACGATCAGGCGCTCGCGGCGCAGTGGGCGAAGTCCGAAAACTCGCCTCCGGATTAGGCGGCCTGATCGGCATTACCTCCCTGGGAGCACTCGCACGCTCTGCAATGCAGCTTGCCGATAACATCGACCGGGCAACCATGCGGACCGACCTCTCCGCGCAGGCATGGCAGCGCTGGGATGCCGCCGCCCGCCGGTCCAAAACCTCCGGCGACCAGCTCATGCGAGCATTTGAGGATATGGGCCGCCGGGTGCGTGAAAACGAAGGGGACTTCCACGACATAGGTATTGCCACCCGCGATGCCAACGGGGAGTTTCGCGACAATGAGCAAATCATGCTCGACCTCGCCGACGCGTTCCGGGACATGGAATCCCCCCAGCAACGCTCCGCCGCCGCCCAGCGCCTCTTGGGTCAGTCAGGCCGTGAGCTCGTACCACTTTTGCGTCAAGGCTCAAGCGGCATCCGTGACATGGGCGATGCCGCGGAAGAAATGGGCGAAGTGATGAGCGAAAAGACCATCAAGCGTCTCGCTGAAATCCGAGATAGTTTGGATCAGCTTAGGCGCAGGCTCACTGTCCTCACCGGCGAACTATTGTCCGGCGAATTAGGCCGCGCCCTCGGCGACGCCATAGCCCCCACCCTCGAAGCCGATCCCGCCCAGCCCTTCATCGATTTGCGGGATGCTCTACGCTCAGCCCGCACCGAGAGAGAAGCCGACATCGCCCTGGCAAACCTCCAACGCGAAGCTTCCAATTTGTATTTCTTTGCTACCCAGGCCGCCACACGCGGAGATATAGAAAGATCCGAAGTCCTGATGGAGAGAGCACGACTGCTGCACAGTCTCCATAGAGTTGAGAAAGACCGCCTCGATATCATCGCCGAAGAGAACCAGGCCAAAGACGCGGCAAAAAAACTCGCTGCCGAGGAAGCCGCCGAAGAACAAAAGCGCCTGCAAAGAAAAGAAGAAGAGCGTGAGCGAATCGAGAGAGTCCGCGAAGCCGAGCGCATCCTTATGGAGGATAGAGAGCGAATGATGCTCGCATCCCTCCCCGCCGAAGAGCAATTAGCCCAAGTACGCGAGCGCATACTCGCCCTCCACGAAAGAATCGATACCAAAGGCGATGTAGATGCTGCCCGGGAAATCGTCGAGCTTACCCAAATCGAGGCAAACCTCCAGGAAGGTATCACCCAGGAGAAAGAGCGCCAAAGAGAATCCGACGAACGAGCCGCCCAACGAGCCGCCGATGCCCTCAGCACCGAAGAGCAGCAGCTCGAAGTCTTACGTCTCCAGGCAGCAGGCAAGGAAGAGGAAGCCAGGATCGCTGAGCGAAATCACCGCATCGAAGCCGAAGCCCACCGCCTCGCCGAGCGCGCCAACATCTCGCTCGAAGAGGCAACCGGACGTGTGCGCGAACGACTCATACTCGAAGAGCAAATCAAGCGTAACCGAGAGGAGCAAGACAACGCCGACCGCTCCCCAACCGCAGGTCGCCAGCAAACCCCTGGTGAGACCCGCCGGCGCCTCCGCCAAGATGATGCCCCTCGCCAAACCGGCCTCCGCCGCCCAGTGACCGCCGCCCCACCGCAGACCACCCGCGCAGACTCTGCGACTCCTTCGCGGAGCACTTTCGAGAAACCCGCTCGCGACCTTGCCAGTGCCTCCACCCAGCTAAGCCAGGCCACAGTTACCTCCCTCCAACAAGCGGTCGAAACCATGTCCGTTGCCATCTCACGCATTAAAGATTTGGCCGAAAAATCCGCTCAACTAAAAGCCCAAATCAAAAACACCCGATGATCGATTACACTATATCTGTCAATGGGGCATCACCCGTAAAACCCGCCGAAAAACACCTATCAAACCTCCGGCTATCCAAACGCAACCAGGAGCCCGATTCCCTATCCGCCGAGGTAGCGTCTATCGATGCTCTCACCTCTACACCATTTTCCTACGCCGACCACATTAGTCTCTTTGCCGATGGCAATCGCATTTTCTCCGGCCACCTCCGCACCAACCCCCGCCAAGGTACGCCCCAGACCGAAACTCAACAACTCGAAATTCTCGGCCCCTGGCATGAACTCGACAACCTCATTTACCGGGATAACTGGCTCATCTACTCCGAACCGGACGATCCCGATTCAGAGACCGAAACACTCCTACGCGCCCGCCCCATCGTGGGGCTAGAGTTCACCGGCCAGGACAATGACGAACCCACCCAGATCGACAGCAAAGCCGCCCTCACCAGGATTCTCAGTTATGCTGTCACCCGCATCCCGCATCTTGATGTCGGCGAGATAAAAATCCCCTCCCAGAAAATCCCCTTCCTTGAGTTCGACCGCATATCCTGCGCAGAGGCCATCCGCGCGATCCTTCGCTGGCACCGTCTCGCCACGGTGTCTTTCGACTATAGCAGCCCCGGACCAGTCAAAATCAATATCCTCGACGACGAAGAAGCAACCACCAAGACCTGGACTATTGGCCACCAACCCCTATCGGCTATCCCCACCATCACCCCCCGCCACGACCTCGTCAGACCAGCTGTCTATATACTATACATTCGTCAGTCCAGAGAGCCAGGCGCGGAGGGCCGCATCGAGCACATCGTCGACAAATTCCCGACGGATGCCACTGGCGACGAAATCGGATGCCTGCATTACGACACCGAGCTCGCCGGAGCCGTATCCCAATCCTCCTACCTCTCGCAATCTGTCAAAGCCCAACTCCTGCCCGACCTAGATTTCACCGACCCCATCGAGGATGATTCAGACAGTCGGTTTCGGTGGTGGCTCGAACACTATCCCATCTTCCGGGCCGGGAACGTGAAACTGATCTCCGTCGAAGACTCCCACCGCGAACCCTCTGACGAGGAAGACGAAGACCCATCCAGCATGTATCCCCGTGAGTTATTAGAGGGTAACATCGCCCCCTGGATGGGAGACCTGCGGGAAAGACGCGAACGCATGACTTGCATCGCCGAGATCGAGGTCACCGACCCGGAGACCGACCAGATCATCATCCAGACCAAAGAAGTCTCGGTCGAGGTCACCACCACCAACGCCATCACCCGCAAATACACCGCCCTCCAATCCTCCCAATTCACCCCCGCCGAAGATCCACCCGAAGGCCTAGCCGAGCATCTATATAAGCAATCCGCGAAACTCCACTACGAAGGCAACATCACCCTCATCGCCCAAGACCCAGACTTCAGCGTCACCGCCGCCCACCGGCTAAACCTCGCTGGTGGCCCATCCGCCTGGGAAACCATGCGGGCACATATCCAATCTGTCGACCACATCCTCGACGGCGGGCAAACCGACATCACCTTCGGGCCCCCGGAACACCTCGGCCCACAAGATCTCATCGAGCTCCACCGCGCCGAGCGGGGCAAACTCCCCACCATCTCATACCGCCGGGCCACCGCTCAGCCCCCCGAAGAAGAAGCCGATCTACCCGAAGACTACAGCCCACTATCAACCAGCGAAAGCAGCATCGCAACCAGTCTGCGCACCTTCGATGTCACCCTTTCCACCGCAGGCATCCTACCCACCGAAGAAGACCTGCGAGATGCCATCACATCCGCCTACAACACCGAAATCCACCCCCGCAACGCCGACCACATCCGCCTCAAAAAAGACGGTCGGGTAGTCATCATCTTCGACATCACCTCAGCAGAGCTTGAGGTAGACGACAATCTATTCACCCTCTCCTTTGAGCAAGACGGCGAAACCTGGTATGCTGAAGGATTCCAACTCGGCCTCTACTGATATGACCACTTGGCAACACTTCACCCAACCCCTCCAGCCCGGCCAGCCTCTACCTCTATTATACAAAGAGGAGCTCCTGAACAAATTCCTGAAATGGGCGAATGTCATCCGGCATAACCGCAATACGTCCCTCAAATCCTCTGCGGTCCCTCAGGAGTGGCAAGACCGATTCCTGGGGCTCGAAACTTATGATCTCCGCTACCGCGCCCGCAATAGTGATGACCTCCGCACCCTCCACATAGCCAGAGGTTTACTCCGCGGGATTTTTGAGTATAGCTCCGAGGCCGTCATCAAGGACCCCTCCGATCCATCCGGCCCTCCAAAAACCCCCGCAGATTCTGGTTCACAGATATTTCAATCAGCGGTTGCAAATGTGATCCGAGATTACCTCATTGACCTAGATCTCATTACTCTTTCTGAGTGGGATGCCATAGCCTTCGCTGGTCTTCTCCCTCTTGATTGCTCGCTTTACTGGAACCTCTGCCGCTGGTCTCTCGATGCCGCAGAGTGGGTACGGTTGATTCCACATCCCATTAACCGTGTCCAACGCTACCGTTCCGGGGCGGGCTTCGGCAATGCATCCGATCCTGCGGTACTCAGTACAGCGATCGGAGAGTATCTCTCGTCCGATGATTTAGGCGGGATTAACGCCGGTGTCAGCTACAACGCCCAATGGCGCCGAGATGTAGCTGAGGTCATCGATGGCGAGCCCGTCATGTACGACTCTAATTTCGGCCTCTTCGGCGGGCGAATCCAAGGCGAGTGGCGAGTCCCTTCGGGGTCATCCCTGGATATAGCCTATATGCACACTTTCGCGCCGCCCAATCTAGTAAACGATCAATATTTCGCTCACAACCCTGGCTCTGTCATCTACTCCGGCCCGGGGCAGTTTTCCCCCGACCCCAACCCCAGCACTGCTGGATTCTCCTCGCTCATCATCGACACCGATCACAGCGGGGATATCGTCGCCTCCGTCGAGTACCCCGACTGGGCAAACCCTGGGGCATTACCACCAGAGCCTCCCCCTACGGAGTCCAGCATCTGGAAACAATTTTTCGGCACCACCCATTTCCTCAGATCACCGAGACCGATCGACAGCAATCTCATTGTCTGCGTCCGGGCTTCAGATTAATTTCAAACCCTTTTCTTAATTACAAAAAAACCCTTTTGCAAACTTATTGCCGGTTACAGCCCCAACCCGACCACCCGAGCTCGGAGAGACCCTCGCCCTCCCAGAAACGCACCCACCCCGCCGGGAGGGCGAAGGTCCCTCTGAGCTTTCGCGCGACAACCGGTCAATCGTTCCCAAACGGCACCCGCCTGGTCTATGAGCGTCCGCCAAGAAGCCGCGCCCTGAGACCAAGGGAAAGTGTTGAAAAGGGTTTAAAAAAATAAAAAAGGGGCAAAACGGCATAAAAAAAGGCCCCCGGGGTCGGAAGCCTTTTTTTATAAAAGAAATAAAGAAAAGGGTTTAGGGGCTATTTTCAAAAGGGTTGGATCGAATTATTTTATTGAGTTTTGTGATGGCCGATCTCATCGAATCAACTTCCTTTTGCCGATCTGGGGATAGCTCGACAGGGTGAGCACACCCTCCTGGATATAGTAGCTCCTCGATTCGTGCCTGCATAGCCTTGATCCGTTTCTCAGCTTCCCAGACTTTGATCTGAGGCTGGGAAACGGAATTACCCTGGTTTGATTGATTCGATACTGGGGCCTGGAAGATCCCCTTGTATCCCCCGATGATGGAATGCTCGATGGCGGCTACTGCGGTATCTGGTCCCCATGACTCCATCTTTTTGAGTGCCATGCGGCGAGCTCGTGGGGTCATTGGGATTCTTCGCTCGCGGCGATCCTGCAGCCATTCCGCCCAGGCCTCGCGGAATGCCTGCGTGTCCAGTGCGGCGGGGATAATATCTAGCTCTTGTTGCATTGATCTATCTCCTTGTGATGTAGAATAAAATCCATCAGGGCGCTCTGAGTAGTATAGCCCTGCTTTACAAGGGATCGAAACCACTCGTCCATTTCAGCTTGCGAACCAAAACCCTCGCCACGCCAAAGTGGCGGAATATATTCGCCCGTAATAGCGTAGGTCATTGTGCCGCCGACATGGTGGGTAATCTCAATGGGTCGGCATAGATGCACGCGGATTGCTGCAACGTCTCGATGCTTTGAGCGGTAGGGAGCATGGGTCCAGTTGTATAGCATTATAGGCACGCAAATTGGCCATGCCTTGTGGCGTATTGTGGAGGTCTTTCTGCCTGATTTTACAAGGTCAGAAAATCTTGGGTCTAGTGGTCGTTTAAGCATAACCAGTCAGTCGAGGCAACGCTCAGAGTTGTTCGTTGCGTGTGGGCTGGCGGCCCTCACTTTATTGTTAATGGTAAACTCATGAGAGTTGCTTTTGAAGATAAGCCAGCGATCCGGATATTCTGCCGTGCGTGGTGAGAGCCATTCGCAATTTATGACCCTTCCTGGTATCGAACCCTCAGCTACCGCGCGCAAAACGACCTTGCCGGAAGGTGATATAAGAGTATCTCCGACCTTTATTTGTCGCCCTGAAGAATCCAAAAGAGATGTCATAAGGGTAGTTCGGATTGGGTTAGGTTTTCGTCTGAGGCTATTTCAGCCAGGAATGCCTGGTATTCTTCTTCGGTGCGGGCTCGGAATACGGAAACTGATTTGTTGGTGACGCTGCAGCGTGTGGTGCCGGTAACGACCAACTGGCCTGCATCGCATAGCTCAGTTATGCGGGGCCGGACAGCGTTGGGATCGGAGAATCTAAGCCATCGGAGCATTAAGCGGGCTGTGAAGGGTTGGTTCATCTCTCGGGCTTTTTTGAGGATCATATTCTGACGGCGTGATAGCCTACCAGAACGCATCTCTTGGATCAGTGATTCGTAGGATGTTTTCATTTTTGAGGTTTACGGCGGTTGCGGACGGTGTAGAGTAGGCGCATGAGTTGCTTTTCGCTGGCCTGGGAGAGGGGTACTTTGCACTGCTTTATGCAGATGGCTCCGGGGTATTCGGGGAAATCGAGGCCCCGCTCGGCACAAGCTTTGCGCAGGAGCCAGTAGGCGCGGCGGTGAGAGTCGGTGTCGGCGCGGACTTGGGTGGTGGCCGCAGACTGGTATTGCTTTAGGAGGCGGCGGAAGTGGGCGATGATCTGTAGGTAGTGCTCTTGTGTCGCGACCGTTAGCGAGTCGCACCCGCAGGCGATCCGCTGCTGATCGTGTCGCCAGAGCCGAAAGACCTCGCTCGGGGAGTGATGGCGGTTTTTGTCGAGGATGATTTGGTGGTCCGGGTAATGTTGCCAGGCATTGTGAGCGAGGCGACAGATGTCGCCTTTTTGCTGCCGACTTAGCGGGGCGGATGATCTGGCGGATTGATTTCTCATTACATTTTATTGGGTAGGTACCGAACGAGGAACATCAACAATCCGAGCCCTATGCTCATAGCGGCGAGAGTGTACATGATCCAGTCCTGGGCGATATAGATCCCGGCAATTCCTAGCCCGGATAGGAATACGGCAAAGGTGACCCGGAAGATAACGATAGGCAAAGGGGCCGGGGTTATTCCCGATTGCCGCATAACCTCTTTGGATTGCCATACCGAATACGCGCAAATCCGGATCCAGCGGAGTTTCTGAACGGTGCGGTAGTAGATGAGTTTTATGATTGGGAATTTCATTTTAGGGTCTTTTCGAATTGAAGTACTCTCTTTGTCCTTCGAGTTTTGCAGTGGCCTCAATCTCCGCGGCTTTACCAGTAGTGAGAGAACTAGTGAAAAACAGAAATAAAAGCCCAATGAGAGAGATCCAAGATTGGCTCATGTAATATAGACATAGAGTAGTTATGGTGGCCGATAAGATGACGATCACCTGTCCGATTTTGTGAATCAGATATGCTTTTAGTTCGTTATCCTCCATGAGTATCTTTTTCTTTGGCGCGTTGGGCTTCGAGTTTTTTCAGGGCGGCTTTGTATTTGGACTTGGGTAGTCTGATCACTCCCAGCATTTCACGATCAATCTTTAACCCGGGGACGGATTCCAGGGCATCGCAGTAGTAATCTACCTTGCTCTGAATCTTGCGATCATTTCCGAAGACCTCGCCAGGAGAAGTGTCATGCTTTGCGGCGAACATTACGGCCCGGGCAAGCACCGTCGCGATTTCTTTCCAATCGTGATCGCCAAGCTCATCCAATGACTCCGCAACGGTCTTTCGGGACTTTGCCGGGATCGTTTTGACGATATTTCCATCAGCGTCAAAGAGGACGCATTTCAGTTTTTGAATAGGTGTCATGATTTGGCGATGTCGAGGGGGAGGTTTTTGTAGGAATTTGTTTGGCCTACTCGCTCGTATATGCGGAGATAGGTTTTCGTTGAGGCGACCTGGAGGGAATCGCTGATGGCTTCCATGGCCATTTTCCATTTTTCGTGATCGAAATCCATTCGCCGCAGGGACAGGACACGGCCTGTATTGATCTGACCCTCTTTTGATACCTGAAAAGCGTCGTTTACGAGAGTCTTGAGTTTGTCACTTGCTCCGTCTGACCATTCGATCAAACATTCATCGATCAATTGCTTGGCTGTCTGAAGCCGCTCATCGAATACCAGGTGATCGGACACAGCTCTCTGGACTTTATACTTACCGTCGAATGACAGGAGGGTAAGGTTTCCTTTGCGACCTCCGAGTTCGCAGCCGTACTCCTTTGCGCTCAACTCAGTGAATGCCTGGATTTCCGAGTGGGCAATCAGTCGGAATTGGCTTATTGCCTCCGAGAGTTTTTTTGCCTGAGAGACTATCTCTTTAACGAGATTGTCCCGCGTGATGTCGATTTCCTTGATTGAGGAAGTGGGCACAAGACGACCTTTATGGTCTTCCATGTATCCTTCTGGGATTTCTGTTTTCATAATAGTAGTGGGTTGGTTAATTGGTTAAGATGCTGTGTAGCTTTTCAAGAGGGGCTTTTATTGCCGGGTTGTTGTGGACCTCTGGTAGGGTCTGCAAATGGTCAAGGTATCTAGCGGCAGTCTGGAGTTTGTCCGCCGATGCGGTGAATGGGTAGTGGTAGAGGGATAGTGGCGGCGTGTAGCGGCCGTATTTGGCTGGTTCTTCTGAGATGGTAAAATGAGGGCGATGATGGATAGGATTGCCCAGGGGAGGACGGCGCAATAGACGATGATTTCTATGTAGTGCATCGTGGGTATGGTTGGAGGGATCGGGGATCGGTGCAGAGACGATTCTCTCGGCAGTAGATGACACGGTAGTGGTTAAGAGCCATGCCGGGGCTGGGTAGGTCGGTACGGATGATCCGATCATTGACCCGGAGGGTGTATTTCCACTTTTTTCCTGGTGTCGGGTGGATGCGCATACTGCTCATGAGGGACTCCCTTCTTCTAAGTGCATCCGCTGCAGATTGCGCTCATAGCGAGGCTGGTGGGATGCGGGTATGGGGCGGCCCTGCTCCATAAATGCGAGACAATAGTGGAGGTGGACGATTTCCCGGTAGTGTGACATGAAGTCCATGTAGTCTTTTATCGTCTGCGCATCGCTGTAGGCTTGGTTATCGACGAAGTAATGCAGCAGAGACGGTAAGGCTGCGACGTTGTGGTCAGGGTCAACACAAAGATCCTCGGCAAGTGCCTCGCGTAGTGATGGATCATCCTCTTCCGCTATGTGGTACCACCAGTCGAAATTGTAGAGCTCAACAATTTGGTCGATGACACTGTGAGCTATGGCCCGGCAGGCAATCAGACAGGTGGGGCGGGATTTGATTTGGTCAAAAATATACATGGGATCGGGGGTTAGAGGGAGACGTCGGCGACCTCTTGGGTGAGATCGTAGATGAGTTTGCTGGTCAGTTCGGAATCGGACTGATCGGCTTCGTCGCGGGCGGCCTCGATGGCATCGACCAGGGCGCGGTAGCCGAGAGTGCGGACGGTGCCGTGTAGGCGGGTGGCCAGGGCGGGGGCGTCGTCTGCCAGGGGGGTGTCGGCACGGAGGTAGGCGGTGATGTCATCGATGCGGAGACCATGGGACCAGGCGCGGAGGACCGGCTTAATTGAGCGGCCAAGGAGTTGCTGGGCCTCGGAGTAGGATTCGGTGTTGCCGGTGATCAATTTGGCCCAGGCTGATGGCCATGTCGTGATTAGGAACCTTGCCGGGGTTTCGTCGATCCATGTTTTGATCATCTTCAGGAGCGAAACGCCCCCTTCGTGCGCTTCATCGACGATGATGGTCTGATGATGGGCTTTTAGGTGTTCCGTGATGGCGCGGAAGGTTTTGCCAAGGCTGTGCGAGTAGTAGGTGCAGCCAAGGGCTTTGGCGATGCCGATGCAGATGTTCAGACCGCTGTCCCGCATGGTGCTATCCACTTTTATGTAGGTCGCATCTTTGGGGTTTTGGCGGGCGATGTAACGGCAGGCGGCGGTTTTGCCTATGCCGGTGGGACCGATCAGCCAGGCGGCGCGGCGGTCACTCGTGGTGCCTTGGAGTCGCTGGTAGAGAGCCAGCGCGTATTGCACGATCGGCAGCTCTGGGTAGAATTTCTCGACCACGGCTCCGCCATCTATCTCGGAGACAAGGGAGCGGAGGCGAGCGAGCCATTTGTCGGCGCGTTTGAGTCGCGACCAATCGAGCGGTCGCAGGGTACGGGTCCAGGTGTCGTAACTGGACAGGTGCCCTTTATAGCGTGCCACGAATTGCGAGTCGTTTAGACCCAGATCGTCCTGGTGCTTTTCGACGCGCTTTACTAGGCGCGTGATTTCTTCTTTGACGTCTGTTTTCATAGGTGTATGTATTGTGTTTTCTTCTTCTGTTTACCAGCGACCGGGTTACCGCCCGGTCGCTTTTTTGTTTGGGTTAGATTTTGATCCCCAGATGCTCCATCATGCGGTCGCGTTGGGGGGCTCGGTTGTGGGTCGTGGGAGTCGTCTCCCGGCGAGTGGTTTGCTTGGTCTCAGCGGCTGCGGCGCGGCGGACTGGCGAGACCTCTGCGGAGGTGCGATCGCCCAACCCGTCGTCCTGAGTGGACGACCAGGCTTTGACCTTCCCCGCCAGGCCAAGGGCGCGGTATTCGGTTCGTACGGCGGCGGCGTATTTTTTGCGGATGCTGGCGGCGCGGTGAATGGCTTCCATACCGCCGAGGTGCATATCGATGTCCTTGAGGGTAGACCTGGCTATCGGAGCATCGGTTAAGCAGGTGGCGATTCCGGAGATAAGGTGCCCTGCGGATAGGCCGCGCTGGCGCCAGTCTTCGGCGAGGGTTATTGTCGCCCGGATGGGATCTTCGCAGGGGTCAAAATATACGCGGACCTTTCGCCCTGTATATTCGAGGAGTTCGGGGCAGGCGAAATGATACGGGATGCTCATTCCCAGGGGAGTCTGAACCATGCCGCCAACAAGACCGCCGCGAACGGTCCAAATCCGGCGCTCGGGTGCCCAGGACCAGGCGAGGGAAGAGGCAAGGGGTTGCTTGGGGCGTTGAGCGAGATCGGCATGGTAACGGTCTTCGGGGATCCATGTGCCATATTGTTTGCTTTCGATGGGCTCGCTATTGAGATAGGCGACGGCGTTTTGGAGTGCACCGATGGCTTTGTCCAGGGGAAGGAAGTGATCGAGGGGATTGGTGCTTCCGGATTGGCATCGGGTCAGGAGTTTGCCTTGTTCTTCGTTTTCCCCACGGTATCGACCGACTTGGCCTTGCTCGGTACTCAGGACCGACCAGAGGCGATTGAAGTAATTCTCGACCAGCTTTTGCCGGGGGGCATAGGCTCGATCACAATGGACTCCCGTGGCGGCGAGAAACTCTTTGGCGCGGTGGCTTTCCCAGGCGCCGCGCTCGAAATACACATGATCGGGGCGGATGGTGTCGCGCCACTGGCGCCCACACGCGGAAACGATGTCGATTGCGCGGTATGCGCCGGTGGAGCGGCAAACGAAAGTGAAGCCAGGGCAGTAGCTGGTTGCATCATCATGGCTCAGTAGCAGTTCAAATCGGGAGACCTTATATCCCCAGCGGTCGCTGCACTTGTCCCCGCCGTAGGGCCAAGGGACTGCCACGGGAAAATTGATGGTGCCGTCATCCCAGCTCTCACGCTCTCCGGCATATAGTCGGCGGTTTTCCTCCCAGTGCTTGCGGAGGACTCCGGGGGCGTGGCCCATTGTCCAGGCTGCTTTGCGGGGAGCGCGGTGGTGTTGGATGATGGTCTCGGATACTTCCATCGCTCGGGCGACTGGGGCGGGGAGTTGATGCTTGGAGGCGCGGGGTTTGAGGATGGCTTGCGCTACTTCGGAGGAGAGACGGCCTTGTTTGGCCAGGCGGCGAGCGGCGAGGGTTTTGGAGCCCTTTTTCTTTGTCCTATTGATCCTGATGTATTCGGCGCGGAGAAGCTGGGCGTCTTGCTCGGTGAGAGTGACCTGGGCGGGCCTTCCGGAGCGGGGGGCATCGGCGAGCCCTTGGGGGCCGGAGCGGAACGAAACTAAAAGGCGTTCGCATGTCCGCATGGATACGCCAACGCGAATTGCCGCATGAGATGGTGATAGACCTTGCTGGATTAGATCAGCGTAGCGCATGGCGATTTCCTTTTTGCGTTCCGGGCTCATGATTTATTTTAGTTCTTTTGGTAGGTGGTCGCGTATTAAGGATTTCCAATGCACCTTTGAGATTATTTGATAATCTCGTGGGAGTTTATCCCAATTCATGAAAATCCGCCGCATGCTGATGAGGGATGCCTCATGAATCGCACTGTCAAATTGCCCGGGATCGAAATCTTTGAGCATTTCACCTACATAGCGCTCAGCGGTTTCAATATTAGTGCCTAAGATTTCGGCCGCACACGATCTCTCTACTCCGCGATGCTTTAGCCTGGCGTAGGATATTGCTATTTGTCTCTTTTTATCAGAGTCCATATTAGCGGAGTTCGTTCGGGATGTGTTTGCGCACATCGGACCATAATATTTTCGCGGATTCTCGCTCTTCCAAGCTGAGGGTTTCCCACTCACGAAAGGACTGTTTGAGGCTTTTCAGCGATTTTTCGATTATTCGCCAGCGATCTGCGGCGGATTTGCCGCCTATCCCCCCATTATCAGATCCTAGCAACCCAGGCCAGGCCCTGGATGGCCGTACTTCATTTGCTTCGACCGCCGCGAGTATTTGCCTTGCTTTATCCTGTTCACCCTGCCGCTCCCCTATTACGCGAGTGTCGGGACGCCCTGCGATGGTAGTTTCGACCTCTATGGGCTCACCTTGGGATATTTGTTTGATCTGCGTGTACCGCACATAGTCGGCAATGTAGCGATCTGCGGTCTTGTAGCTGATGCCGATGTGTTCCTGAAGGTCTTTAGCCCAACGCAGTTTTTTCTCTGCGGATGTTGTTCTGTCGCCACCGTGGGAATTGTAATCCCGCTCTTTCAGTTCGGCCAGCATTTCGCCAAGGGTGATGTAATCCATGGCGGCTTTTTGTGCCGAACACATGAAAGCAGTGTGTTGGTTCTTAATTTGGTCCCAGTTGACCACAGTAATGATATTTGTTGTCTTGGACATAAGGTTAGGATTGGGCAATCAAGGAAAGGCAAAACTCGCAGTCTGCGATGAGTTGCCGGAGGGTTTTGGGCGGAAGCGCCCGGAGAAAGCTTGTGCGGTGGGGCCCCGAGATGTTTTTGACGACATAATCCCGATAGGCCTCGACTGGGATCCGGACATGGGTACGGTGCTGGCGAGATGCCCCGACAGCGAGGGACGCGATCTCCTCCTGCTCGATCAGGCGGTGGATAGTATGCTTGCTTAGCCCCAGACGCTCGGCTACTTCGGGAATCGTCAGCGAGGTGCGCCCCGGAAAATCCAGGGATGCGAAAGGAAACTCCATCTGGTGGGGGGTGGGCATTATTTTGTTTTTTTACTAGTACTCATTTGGGCCGGTTTTTTGATTACCGGAGGTAGCGCATCTATCTTTTCTGCGAGGCGCTTATCTTCATCGTGTCCGGAGATCATGATCGATAAAACGGTGGGATGGACATCGAGGGCCCGGGCCGCTGACCGTACGCCGTAGCCTTTTTTCTTCAAGGCTTGCCGTAAGGGATTCTTTTCGACTTTCTCGGGATTTTGTGTAAACATGGACCTTATTTTGCACCCTATTTTGCACCATGCAAGGAAAAATTTCACCTAATCTGCACTTTTTGCACCGAACAGATGCATTGGCTTCTATCCTAGATTGCCCAATTAAAGATTTGGATCAGTATCTTGGTTGTAGTTGGCGTACTATAATCGCATCTAGGAAAGAGGGCACACCAATATCAAGGAAGACTTGGCGTAAGCTAGAAGCCGCCGAGCTTAAGGCCGGATTGGATCCCCCGCAGAGTCCAGGGGCGGAATACAAGAAACTGATCGCTGACCTATCCGCTTCGGGACAGCAAAGAGTCAAAGATCCCGACCTGATGCACGAATGGGTGTTATTACTCGAAGCTGCAGTCGATCTCGCGGCCAGGGGAGAGAGAGAAGAATTTAGGGAAGTCTTGCAGGAATGTAAGAAGGCGGAAAAGCGTGGACGGCCTGCATTTAGTCGGATCTATCGGCGGGAAAGTGAAATGTCTGAATACATGCACCTTTTTGAGGATTTGATGCGGAAGTTGAAACCAGACTATGATGATCCCCCAAAGAAGGAAAAAACGGCCTCCTGATCGATTTTTTTACCGGCTCCAAAGTGGAATAATTTTCAAATGGACACGTGTGTCCACTTGCTCTTGACTTCTCACAAACCGCATAAATAAGCCAATCCTAATTTTTTTTGAACCCTTATGAACGGCAAGCCCATCCTGTTGACAATATTTGACAACACTGATTAGTAATTCCCCATTGCCTTTTTATCCTAAAAATTTTAACAGTATTGCATGAGCCAGGAAGATAACACACAAGTCGATCCAGAGAGCTGGATGCAGTTGAGCGCACGAGAGAAGGATGAATACCGATCCCAGATGTCTGATATGGACAAGGGGATAACGTATGGATGGGAAGAGGCGGCAGACTTGTGGAGGAACTCTCCTGGGATGTTTTCGGAGCCTGCGAATCCTTCGAAGCCTCAACAAATCGAAGCCACTTCCAAGAAAATCAAAAAGGAGATGGCTATCGGTATAGCCATATTGACTGTCGGGGGCGGATTGTTGTTCTATACTGTTATGGACATCATGGCGAATGATTCGGGCTTTGGTTTACTGGGCATTCTTTCCGCTACCGCCGTGGTAATGGGGTTTGCTATATACTTTTCCGCCCGGACCAAGGCTTGGTGGCACCATAGCTGAGATTCTTACTCAGTTACCTACCGCAAAAAACCCGCTCAGTCGAGCGGGTTTTTTTGTGCCTTATGGGGTGATTTTTCCGGATATATGGGGTGATTTTTGGAAAAAAATGAACCCTTTTTGATCTGTAGTCTCAGGAGTCTCTGTAGGATTTCCCTTTAGGCCGGGCCTATTGGTAGGGTGTGGTTATGCCTACACCGACCTCAATGCCCGAGCAAGAAAAAAGCTTGTTGCGCCGCGCCACTCCCGCCTATCGAAGGGCGAGGTTGATGGAGATCCGGAAACCGGCGCCGGTCAGTGAGGCGAAGCCGATTGAAATAAGTCAATTGCTACCTCCCGATCCGGTACAATTTGAAATTTTGGCGGCATCGGTAAGAACCGATGATGAAGGGTGTATTTTGCGGGCGCATACGCACTGCGATAGAGTCATCCACCTACGTCTATCGCCCGTGGTCATGTCTGCGCTCATCGCAGATATGGCAGAGACTCGTCCAGACAGGACTAATAGCGCGCACCCGCCGGCGAAGAAACGCCGGCGGGTTACTTTGCGAAGGAACCGGAGGAACCCGGCATGAAACGGGAGGTTTACATATTCGTGCCGGGGATTTTGTCCAAGGGACACAATACCTGGGCGCAGCGTGCGGTCACTCATGTACAAACCAAGACCGTGGCGAAGGCGGAACGATTGGCCTACTGGGCGGGGCCGTTGACTCGGCGTTTCCGCCAACGCCGTAGAGTACGAGGCCTCCGCAAGATGGTGGATTTTTACCTACGGGAATCTTACACGGTACATTTAGTCGGGCACAGCAACGGGTGTGATATTATCCGTAGGCTCCTCATCGCCTACTCGCGCAGCGCCCCGGTGAGTCTGGGCCGGATCGTGATGATCGCTGCGGCGATACCGGCGAGCTATCACCGTAACGGACTTAATGCTGCCCTCTCAGGTGATAATGGACAGGCATACCGGATGCCCTATCTCTACCTCTCTCAGATACTGGTACTAAGTGATCCTAAGGACCGTGCATTGTGGTGGGGCGGTATGAGCAGAAAGGCACTTGGATGGATGGGGCTCGGGTATGGAGATCTGGGTCGACGTGGACCTGATGAGCTCAACCGACAGGCAATGCAGATCACCCGGCATATAGAGCAGCCTGGCATAGGTCACTCTGGATATTTTTCGCCCGATAACTTTGGGCAAACAATGACGCGAATCCTCAAACCAACACAAAAATGAAAACACTGATCCTAATCCTAGCCCTGCCGATCCTCGCGCTCCTGACCGGGTGTGCAACGTCCAATGAATCCGGTTACACCGTGGGTTGGGGTATTGTGCAGTCAACGCCAAATACAGTAGCGACACAAATCCGGTGGAACTCAGAAGGGGTGGAATTGTACATGCCGAAAGAACACGATCTGGAAGGATTTGCCTATGATCCGAGTACGGGGAAAATGACTATCGATAGATTTTTAAGTCAGTCCGAGCAATCGACTCTTGCCCAGGGGCGACGTGAAGCAGATCTAGCGGCTGAGTACACCGGTCTGGCGGGTCAGATCACTAGGGGATCTACATCTGTCGAAGGATTGAGCACAGATGTAGACGCCCGCCTGGAGCGGCTGGAATCCATGATGGAGGCCATATCCGCCACCTCGGAATAATCTTACATACTCATCTGTATCTTATCGGCATGTTAGGAAATATCCCTCCAGAATACGCCCTTTTGACGGGCACTCTGATCATTATAATCGGCGGCGGGCTGTGGATCTACAACCAGGCGCGGGCAGCCTTTGAGAAAGGTGATGGCGGTAAGCGCACCATCACCGGACAGCCGATCAGCATCAAGGCGGCCGATGAGTTTGTGTTGAAGAAAGACCATATCGAGCTGGCTACCCGTGTTGATGAAACCACGGCGGACCTGGCCCTTAGGATTGAGGAGAATGCGGTCGAGACCCGGGCGACCTTAGCCCAGGCCGCTGATATATCCCGACAGAGCCGGGAAAAGATTTACATGCAATTGCGATCACAAGAGCAGCTGATCGCTAAACTCATAGAACAAAACCGATCCCAGGAAAAACGCCAGGACCGGACCGACACCAAGCTCGACACGATCCTGGACCGTCTCCCTAAACCCTCTCAAAACAATGACTGATCAAGAAAAAGCCGAACTTAGCCAGGACATCATGCAGTTCCTTGCCTCCCTCGGGAGGACGGGCACAACGGAGTCTATCCTGATCCGGCACTTGCGCCGCAATCATTGGGCATCCCTGGGGGAACAGCAGATCCGCGATCACCTGGATTACCTTGTGCGCCGGGGCTTTATCGAGACTAAGGCCGGAGTGTTGAACCCAACAAGTCAACGCTATCACATCACGCCTCGAGGAATCGAGGTGCTGCAAGAGGAGGGGCTAGCCTGATATGACAGCGCGTAAGACCAGAGCCGACAGTGTTCTCGGTAGCCTCCCGGAAGATGACCAGGAAGAGCTGTACTTGAGCATATCCGGTATGACGCTGGTAGAGGGCCAGGAATGGCTTGCCGAGAACAAGGGAATCAGCCTCTCTATCACCGCACTATCGCGTTGGATCAAGATCCGACGCGACCAGGCGCAAATCAATCGCCTGCGGCGTGGCCGCGACCGGCTTGCGGAGGCTGAGCAGGCCCTCGGCGAGAACCAGGCAGAGCGCTATGACCCGGTAATTATGGAGGCTTGTCGCGAATACACCCTCGATTTGCTGGCATCCGAGCAAGTGGACGCCAAGGCGGTTTCCGGTCTCCTAAAGGCGATAACGGCGGCCCAGAAGCTGAAGCTGGACTCCGGGCGGCTGGACATCGACAAGCGCAAGCTGGAGCTGCTTGAAGCGAAGGCAGCTATGGCAGACGAGGGCAAAGAAGCCCTGGAGAACGAATCACTTACTCCGCAGCAAAAAGAGCAGCAACTGAAAAGCATTTTTGGTATCGGAAGATGAGCAAACGTAGCAAACAGGCGATTGAGGCGCTCGACGCCAACGCACGCGAAGCAAAATCTTCCGCCGGCCGCGCTTACCTGGACATGCCGCTTGAGGAAATAAGGCAGATCTCTACGAATCATCCTATTGGAGAAAATTACTCCGGCTGGAAAAATCCCTATCCGACTTCGGATCCACGTCAGCTTCTCCTGGAATACCAATTTGCTGATTTTCACGATACCTCACGCTATAAGGCTTCTCTGTGGTCGCGCCAGACGGGAAAGGACTTCACCGGGGAGGGGGAGATCGTAACCGATTGCCTGAATACGGCGGGTAGCGATTGGATGGTAGCCGCGCCTTCGGAACGGCAGGCGATGGACAGCCTGGATCAGGCGCGTCTGTGGGCTGAGGCCTATGACCTGGCTATCGCTGACTATATTGAGGAGCGGGAGGGCGGCCATAGCAGAGCGCTGCTCAAAAGCGCGGAAATCATCTTTTCGAATCGTTCCCGGGCAAGATGCGTACCCGGTAAGCCTGACACAGTGCGTGGGCGCTCCTGCAATGTCTATCTGACCGAGTTTGATTTCTTCGAGAACCCTGCTGCGACTTGGCGGGCTATTCTTCCTTCGATAACGAACCCTCTCCGGGGTGGGCAAAAGAAGGTCCGCTTGCGGACTACTCCCAACGGCAAGGGGGGCGCGATGGATAGGATTTGGCACAAGGACCCCACGCTGAAGATGCGGTGGAGCAAACACCTGGTGACGATCTATCACGCCGTCCTGATGGGGCTCCCGGTGGATTGGCAAGAACTGTATGAGGCTTTTGATGATCCCACCGGATGGAGTCAGGAGTTTGAGTGTTTGTTTCTGGATGCGGTCTCGGTGTTATTGCCGTATGAGCTGATCGCACTGGCGGAGGATCCAACGCTCTCGACCGCCTGTGAATCGGATTTCTGGGATGGCTTTGGAAATCGCGTAGTGATAGGTATCGACTTTGGTCGCAGCGGGGACCCCACCGTTGCCTGGACGCTGGAAGAGGTCGGTGGTACATGGTTCACCCGGGAAGTCCTGGTGCTTAAAGATACTCCAACCAATCAGCAAGAAGAGATTCTGCGGCATCGCATCAAGCGTGCCGATCTAGTTTGCCTGGATTATACCGGGCCGGGCATTGGTCTTGGTGATTACCTGGTTGCCGAACACGGTCAATATGATCCGGCAAAGCATGAATTTGGCAAGGTCGAACTTTGTACGTTTACCACCGGGCTTAAGCGGGAGATGTATCCCCGGCTCCGGCGCGCTTTTGAGGCCCCGACCCGAGTCCGGATCCCGATGGATGTAGAGGTCCGGGAGGATCTACACGGCATGCAGGCGAAAGTGACGTCGAACGGCTTCACCTACGACTCGCCCAGAACTTCAAAAGGTCACTCTGACCGTTGCGTTGCTCTCGCTCTTGCCTGGCGTGCTCAGGAGCACGGTGGGTCTGGCCCGGTATGCTTTATGGATATTCCACGACGATCCCAATCATCCTTTCAACCTCACGATCCCCGCGCTTCCTGGCGTGGCGATCGCACTGTCATCCTCTAATCATGGCCACACCGAAAACAGAATCCGAGATCGAGACTCAGCGCATCAAGCGTGAGGTCGAATATCGTTTCAATCCGCTGAAAAACATCGGACCGGAAAAGTTGCTCAGCATCCTGGAAGCTTTCGGCAATGATGAGTTTCAGCGCGCGGCCCGGGTGATGGATACGATTGAGCGTCGGGACATCCAGACCCGTACCGTCGCGCCGAAACGCAAGCGTGCCCCCGCCAATATGCCCTGGGAGATTCTGACGGTAGATGAGTCTCCACTGGCCACCCGCCAGAAAGAAGACCTGGAAGCCCTCTACAACAATCTGACCTGGAGGCATGGTTTAAACCGGCATCGGCGTGGTTCAGTGGCAAAGATGTTAAGGGCGATGATGGATGCAGTTTCGAAAGGCTTCGCCGTCCACGAGTTGCTATGGAGACCTATCACGGCAAACGGCCGGCAGGCTTACACCATTGAGACGGTCTTTGTCCCGTTATGGTTCTTCACTGGCCAGTGGGGCGAACTCCAATACCTGGAACAGGATTACCAGGACACCGGGAGGCCACTCGAAGATGGCGGCTGGCTGGTGGCCGACGGCGATGGGTTGATGGAGCCGACGTCTATTGCCTGGATGTACAAGAACCTAACGCTGAAAGATTGGCTAATCCTTTCCGAGAAATTCGGATGGCCCTGGATCCATGGTAAGACGGATGCGCGGATTGATACCCCGGAATGGAACCAGATGGCCGGAGCGATGCAAGGTTTGTCCCGGGACGCGCAGATTCTCACCAACAAGGCTGCCGAAATCACCTTCCACAATGTAGGTAGTGCCGGAAATGCTCCCCAGGCCTCGCTGGTCGAATACATGGATCGGGCGATCTCGGCACTATGGAGGGGTGGAGACCTCTCCACCATGTCGCGAGGTGACGGTCTTGGCAGCAATCCCCAGCAGGAAGAGAATCAGGACATCGAGGCCGAGGACTGCCTTATGCTATCCGAGGCTTGCAACGAATATATCGACAAGTGGGCCATTCGCTACATCTACGGCGAGGATGCCCCGGTCCTGGCCTACTTCTCCACCCACCCGAAAGACCGCGTCGATACCGTCCGTGAGCTGAACAAATGGCAAACCGCCGTCAGCATGGGAATCCCGGTCTCTATCCGCGATTGGAGGGAGAGGTTTGGGCTGCCTGCCCCGGCAGAAGGTGAAGACATCATAGACCCACCCTCTCAAATGCCAATGCCAGGCGGGGAGAACTTCCTCACCGCCGCGAACGCCAGCCCCATGTCCACCGAGGATAAGTACCGGAAAAAAGCCCTGCAGATGATGACCGATGCCCGGCGGGCAGACTGGCAACCTATCCTGGACGCGCTCCAGTCTTTGGACGATGCCCGGGACCCGGGAGCCTATCGGCAGGCCTTGATTGATGTCAAAGAAGAGCTCGCACAGTTAGCCCCGGATCCTACGAGCTCACACTTCGCCAAAACCCTCCAAAACATACTCGCTCCGGCTCTCCTTTCCGGTGCCGTTGAAACCTACGAAAAAGCCAAATCATGAAAACGCCTCAGAATCGCCCAGAATCCATTGCAGCACTAACGCGTCCAATGAGTCACGCCTCGCCCGAATCGTGTTTTGCGGAATATCTGCGGAATCGAGAGACGCTATGTGGCGCGAACTCGGAAGAAATCGGCGACCCCGGTGAAACCTTCCACACAGACCACCAGATTTCGACTTATCCCGGATCGGATCTGAGCGGCGCGAATAGCACTACCAAGGAATGGGTTCGCATCGCTCCTTACGGAGAACATCCGCTGGTCATTGGATATGATGAAAAAGGCGAACCAATCACGGTCATCCAACGTTTCGACATTACAGCGGCTAACGCCATGGTGTCGAAGTTCAACTCATCCGTGAACCGCCTGCTTCGTTCGGTCGGAATCCGCAAAGGATTCATCCCCGGTTATCTCGGCCATCCTGATGATGGCACATTCTCCGGCAAGCCCGGCCACGAAGACCACACGCAAATCGTCAAGTTTCACGGACTGGAGGCCAGACACGACGGACTCTACGGCCTGCGCGAATGGACCGAGGAGGGAATGAGTGCGGCAAATGGCGAGCCAATGGTGTTTTCCCCGCGCTGGCAGATGCGGATCACCGACCGCGCGAATGCCATCTATTCACCCTACAAGCTCATGTCAGTCGGCATCGTCCCCCGAGGAAATTTCAAGGATAAGGCCTGCGCCGCCAATGCGGCATTGGACTATCACCCAGAAAAAAACCACAACCACAACAGTATCATGAGAGAACTCATTGAAAATATCCTACGCTTACTCGGCTTCGACGAAGATCGCATCCAGGCCACCCTGGAAGATCGTGCCGACCGTGTGAGTCTTACCGAAGTCAAGGCGGCATTTAATACCCGCGAGCAGGAAACCTCTGCGGCCAACAGTGCACGGGAGAGTGCGGAGGCTGATCGGGACAATATACGCACCGACCTGCAGAAGCAGATCGATGATCTTACGGCGGCCAATACGGCAGAACGCGGAGCCCGGGTAGAATTACTCGTCGCCCCCCTGGTTGCGGACGGCACTATCACCGGCGCCAATGCTCAGGGCGTGCGCGATGAGCTGAGCGCCGCAAACTCAGATGATGAGATTGAAGCGGTCCTGGCTAAACACAAGGCGGACCACGCGGGGGTCAAAACGGCCGCCAATGCCGCCGCCTCCGATCTTTCCCAGCGCCGGGGGAATGGATCGGCCCGCGAACGCTGGCAGCGTGCGGTAACGGATGAGATGAGCGCTTCCAACTGCGGGCGCCATATCGCGGAAGACCGACTCCTCGGCCGCCCCGAAACCCTCGCCATCTATAAAGAGTGGCAAGAGGAAGGCCGTACTGGCTAAGCCATCGCGCTACACGATTTCATCACCTCTGGGTGTAGAAGTATCAACCATCAACCATACGAATATGAGCACCAAAGACCAAAGCAAAACAACCGGCTCCAAGGCGACACCCGCTAAGGAAGCCACCGAACAACCCGCTACTAAGACGGCCTCCGTCAAAGAAGCGGCCCAACTCGTCGCCTCTATCGACCAATTCGAAGAGACGTACCGCGATGCCATCGTCGCCAAAATGTCCGCCGGGCTGACCCGCGAACAAGCCATCACCTGCATCAAGGAGCAGATCAAGTTCGACGCGGCCGAAGGCTGATCGGCCTGATCGATTCCTTTCCACCTTCCAGATAATCATTCACTAAAATACCATGAAAATTCTTTTCTCAATCGTGCTCTTGCTGAGCAGTATCGCTTCCGGCTTTGGCCGGGTTCTCGGAATGGGGTCTTTGCCCCGTGTCCTGATTGCCGCTAATGGCGCTCCCCCAAACCTCTCCCGCGATGGTTCCTTTCGCCGTGTGGCCGAGGAAGATATCACCCGCCACCTTATCCTCGCCAAAGGCATTGCTGATCGAGGGGTCGTGATTGCCGACGCCGATGACGAGCCCTTCTATGTGGCTCAGGATACGGCCGACGATGGATCAGGCCTCGCGGTTGACGCTCTCGGTGCCACGCAAGGAACCCTGCACATGATCGCTGACGCCAGCATTACCAGCAATGCCGATGCATATCTGGCCGATGGCGGTAAGGTCGTCCCGCAGCCCACCACTGCCGGTACCTACCATATGGTCGGGAAGGTGAAGGAAGGTGGTGCGCAGGATGATCCCATCGAGGTCATTCCCTGCAAACCTGTTCGCGTCGTCATCCTGGCCAGTGATGCCGATATCGCTGCACTGCGCGCGGCGGCCACCGAGCCTTCACAAGTCATGTTCCTCTCGGCCTAAAACTATAACAGGGCTGATCTTTTCTCATCACCAAACCAATAGCACCAATACTTATGAACAAATTAAATCCACTCATTCTACCCGAGACCTTGCCTATGGATAAGGGCATCGGGCACAATACCCCGGGCGAGATCTGCGCGGCCAACGCCAGCCGTTTCGACCAGGAATACTATGACCAGCCTCTGACCGAATACCTGGTCGGCGGGTGGGATCAAGACCCTCTCGTCGAACTGCTGGACTTTTTCGCTCCGGCAGTCGAGGTGGATCGTCGTGTCACTTATAAAGAGTTCCTCAACGTCGAGGCCTTCTATGCTGATGACAACGATGATGATGTCCGGGAGATTGGACAGGAGTTCCGGGAAGCTCCCAGAGCCCAAACCACCGAAGTCACGCGTAGAGTCCCCAATAAGGGCCTTACCATTACCCTGGACGATGATGAAGCCTCTGAACGGCGGATTCGGCGCGAGGCCGACCGGCTTCGGCGGCGGCTCCTGCGTAACGAACTGCGTCGCGCAATCGCCCTGATCGATGCCGCCGCGGTCGGAACCTCCTACACTTGGGACAACTCCGAAGGGAAGGATCCGGACATGGACATCATCACCTCCCTCAACACTGCGGCTGATACCAATGGGCTGCGCAATAACCGCGTCGCCTATGGTGAGACCAGCTGGACCAAGCGATTATTGGCCCACCGGGCTCAGAACAGTGCCGGAGGATTCGCTTCGGCGGCATCCTCGGTGAGTGAACTCGCCGCTCTGCTCGGGGTTGAAGGTCTCTCCATGTCGGAAGCCCGTTATAAGGGTGCCAGCAATCTCACCAAGATGATCGGCAACATGGTGTATGCCTTCTACGGAGAGTCTGGTATTAGCCAGGATGATCCGAGTCATACCAAGCGGTTCTTCTCACCCACCGAGACCGGGGAAGTGATCCGGGTATTCGTACACAAAAAAGGCCCGAAGACCACTGAGCTTACCGTCGAACACTACTCACTGCCGACGCTTACCTTCCCCATCGGCATCTTCAAGCGCACCATCAACTAACGCTTTTGGTGTTTCTTCCTGCTCCGGAGACAAACTCCGGAGCAGCCTAGAACCACTAAACGATTTTGAAAATGTCCTGGACAACCATAGAAACATCAGCCGTAAAATCCCGCCTCGCCACTGCGGAGCTTAACGCCCTGCGAAGTTTGCAGTTGGCCGATGGGCAGGCTGATCCGCTGGAGGAAGTGATCCAACGTGTAGTGCAGGAGGTGCGCGGGTATGTGGCGACCTGCCCGCAGAACCGTCTAAGCACCGGGCAAACCGTCCCATCCTCGCTGAAAGATGCCGCTCTGGCTCTGATCCGGTACCGCCTGGCAACAAGGCTCCCCGTTCGGTCGTTATTGACTGAAGAGCGCAAGGAAGAGGGCCGCGATGCGCTGACCCTCTTGCGCCGGGTAGCCGATTGCAAATTCGTCATCGATCAACCCGATGATCCGGAAGACTCCAATGTAGGCGGCACCGCCGCCCAGAACCTCAACCCGCAAAAGCAAAATTTTAGCCGCGATAGCCTAAACGGACTATGAGTGTAAACCTCAGAGTAGATGAACCCATGCCCTTCGACCGCGCCGTCGAGCGGATGCGGTCCCGTGTGCCGGTCGGCTCCAGGCTATCCTCCGAAGAATGGGACACCGTACCCATGGCGCTTTCAGATCGTGCCTTCTTTTCCTCGACAGTCGATGACATTGACCTCCTCGCAGAAATGCGATCCCGGATTGACGATGCCTTATCACTCCCCACCGACCGCGCCTTCCAGGACCGGTCCTCCTTTACCGTCGCCATGCGTGAGCGATTAGGCGCGGCCCCGGGCGATAACCGCGCCCTAACCGATATCACCAGCCAGAGACGCCTTGAGTTGATCTACGACATGAATGTCGAGGAAGCTTATGAATACGGCCGCCACCAGGCCGGGCAAGATCCCGCCCTGCTCGATGCCTTTCCCGCCCGGGAACTGATACGTGTGGCCGCCCGCAATGAACCCCGCCCGTGGGAAAACATCTGGCAGGCCGCAGGCGGCCGACTCTACGGAGGCCGCATGATCGCCCGCCGGGATGACGAGGTATGGGTCAATATCTCACGCTTTGGCCGCCCCTATCCCCCTTTTGATTTTGGATCCGGAATGGGGATTCAAGACATCGAACGAGATGAAGCCATCGAACTCGGAGTCATTTGGGAAGAGGAACAAGTCGCAGGCAATCCGAAGGCCTATAATGAAAACCTCAGCCAGGGCGCTCAAAATGTATGGAAAGATTCCGCCTTACGCGAGCAACTGGAAGATACTTTCGGCGATCAAGTGTTCTTTGACCGTGGGCGTCCGGTCTGGGCTGGGTCTAAGATTGACGACCTGGTGGATGCCGCCTTGCGAGGAGGTCCTGAGTCAGGAGGGAATTTCCGTTTCGGCAAGTCTAGCCAGAGCCTTATATCAAAAGCTCCGGAAGAGATTGTTAATGAATTATCCGGCAAGCAGCTGAATGTTACTCAAAGTAATATTTGGCATGCCTTTGATCGTCATGGCCAACCTGACATGACTCGCCCTGGCAGCGGAGAAATAAGAGGTGATCAGTTACCTTTAAACCGCTCAGACATTCGTGCTGTTAATAGCGCTTTCATGGATCCCGATAATGTTTCGGTGGATCGGAGCGGAATCCGTATTGAAAAGGACACATTCTCCGGAGTGTTGGAAATCATCTTCGTATCAGTAGGAAATACTCTACAACCCACCTCAATCCGCAAAAAAAAGAAGGGGCTGCAACCGCCTGATGCCTAAGCCCCAAACATAACGTCCGAAACGGGAAGCAGTAATCCCTTCTTTAATAATCACTATATGGCAATTGAAGTCACAGTCAACTTAGATCCGCAGAAAGCCAAAGCCTTCCTGGAAGGGATTATGCGGGAGGGGGATCAGCGGGATTTGAACGCTACCCTGGGCAAAGGCCTGGAGCAGGACACCCAACGCCACTTCCTCGCCAAGAATGCCAAGCCAAATAAGAAAGGCTGGCCCAAGTCCAATTTCTGGGCAGAGATCCGCCAGGCAACAAGTTACACCGGCGCCAATGCCGATGGAGCACAGGTAGTCATATCCGACCGCCGACTATCGCCACATGTGCATGGGGCAACACTAAGATCCTCACGTCCCGGAGGATTCCTTGCCATCCCCAGGCGTCCCGAAGCTAAGGAGGCCGGGCGCCCAGCGCTCGGCAAAATTCCTAATCTTTTTCTCGGTAGATTTCCGCTACTAAACCGGGCATTCCTCGCCCGCCGCCGTGGCGACCGGCTTGAAGTGATGTACTGGCTAGTCCCCTCGGTCAAAGTACCCAAAGACCCCGACGCCCTCCCCAATCCGGAAGATCTCGCCAATACGGCCGTCAAACGTGCCCGCAGTTGGCTAAACAGACAGGAGCCCTCCCATGGATGACGCCGAAGCCAAAGCCCTGAACCGACTACAGGATGACCTGGAGGAAATACTCAAAGCCTCAAAGGTTATCAATCAGGCCGCAGTGTTGAACGAACGCAAAGGTGTCACCGAATCCGACATCGAAGTGAGTCTATCCACGCTGAATGAGGTAAATGAAAAAGTAGGTGCGGTGGCCGTGGTAAGGATGCCCACCATACGGACTAACCGGGAGAACGCTCCAGGCCCATCATCCGAAGTCATTGCCACTATCCGCATGATCGTGACGCCTCTATTTAATGAAAGCGACGACGGTACCCAGATCCGCATCGAAGAATACACCCTACGCATTTTAAACGCCCTCCACCTCCTGCGGATAGGCCGGATGACACTCCATGCCACCAACGACACCGCCACACCCATTAACGACATGCTGCCAGAAGGAAGCGTCGGTTACGACATCGCCTTGCGCGCCCGGCTCGCGCTGCCAAAGGCCAACCGCCCAGCAGAAGTCCAAATCACAGTAGAGAACGGCGAAGTATCCATGAACGTTGCCACTCCCGGAGCCATCATCCGCTATACTACAGACGGCAGCTATCCCGGCATAAACTCCGAAGAATACACCGCACCATTCCAGGCACCAGCAGCACCTACAACCATCAGGGCCGTCGCATGGAAGGAAAATCTCGAACCAGGACAAGAGTCCACAACCCAAATCACATCATGAGCAAATCACGCAAAGCACCAGAAAAGAGCCCGTCCAAAACCACGGGAAGCCCTTCCACTCCACCGGAGGCCGTCACCGCATCAGCCCATCGATGCCGGCGCAAAGGTGGCAAAGACGAGCAGAACCGGGAATGGATACCCGCAAATAAGCGTACAGCCGACGCCAAAACCGGTCTTACCGTAGCCTATACCAAAGACGGTAAACGTTTCACCGCCACCGGCATCCCGGTCAACTAATCAACATTTCTAAACGTCAAAATCATTATGAAATTACAATCATCAGCAATCATCGGCGGCCCGGCATATATCGAACACGACGGTGCCCTATATTACACGGAAGACAATATCACCGTCCAGATCGAGAAACGCTTGAAAGAATCCCGTGCCTCCCACGCCGGTCACTATGACGACACGTTACTCGATGTGGTGGCTCAGATACAATTCACCCCCAAACTCTGGAGGAATCTCTCAGCTCTGTTCCACCTCCTCACTCTTCCCATCGGAGGGCGCGTCATGGGAAGCGTCGATAAGCCCGTAGTGATCTACTCGGTCACCGAAGGCCAAGTCTATACCTATTCCCGGGGTGCCATTACCACGATGCCCCAATTGGGGCTGGGTATTAATAAAACCCTCCTGGGACAAACCACCATCACCGCCATCAAGGCAGACGGCACTGCTCTCAGTGCGGCAAACTCAGTCGTCGCATTAACCTCCGAAAGCTGGGATCCCGATGATGAAGACTGGGATCCCGCAAAGGACTTCGATGTCCCCTATGAAGTCAAATGGGGATCGACTGCCCCTTACGACTCAATGGATACGGAGGAAGGCGTGGACGTATCATGGGATTACACCCTGGAAGAAATCAGCTCAGACCTTGCCGGGCTTGTCGATATGAAACTGACCAGCAAAAGGGCAACCTTCGACTTCGTACCTCTCGGACTCAGCCATGCAGAACTACTTGCCCTGCACGAGATACAGGGCACCGGTATCAGTCGGGGGAGTAAACTGGGCGCGACCAAGGGCCGCGATCTGATCATCCGGGGACCATCCACCGATAGCCCTCAAGTCACTGCCAAGGCTACCTTCCCGGTAAACCCACAGCTCAGACACGGGGCCAGCGCCCACCTACCGGGGACGATTCAGTTTGCGACCTCCCGTCAGCCAACGGCCGGAGTCTTCGCCGATCCCGTGACCATTGGAACGCGCCCTGCACCGGATTAATCCGACCATAAACCACAATGCGATTCCGCTATGGCAACTGGCTGCATGAGCCTAACGAAGCTGTCTTTAATCTGCGCTACTCCGGAGCGCAGATCAATCAGCCAGCTGAGTTTTTGCGCGTTGCCAAAGCGGCCTTTTTCGCCCGGGGCAACCGATCACATAGCCTCTCATTCACCGTGGACCGGCATTTCGATACTCAGACCGAAGCTACCGAGTTTTACTTTGCCGGATTTGGCAGCCTCCCTCAACAGGACGATCTTATTTGCCGCGTCGAGGATGGGCCAGGCAGCACAAAGGACATCCAATTCGGCCAAACCGTTCTGGAAAGCATCGAGCCGGTACTTGTCGGCCAATCCGTCAGCGTCACCTTTACGTTCTCGACTCCAGGGACCACGGACATCGCCACGCTACCCTCAACCCTAATCATCGACATGTACAGCGGATCAGCCACCATCCCCTCCGGAGTCTCCACCGTCCCCGTCTCCGGCCTATCACTACCGGGCAAACCGGACCGGATTCTCGCCACCGTCTCCCGCCCCGGCTCCGGAGGCGCAAACATCTTCGCGACCGTAGATGCCAACAGTATCACCGCCGATGGTTTCACCGCCCGGCTCAGCGGCCTCACCCCCGACGCAAACCACACCCTAGACTGGGTAGCCATCTACAACTCATGACCTCCCTGCACAGACTCTGCCTACTCATTGCAATCACCCTGCTATCCTGCAGCAAGGCCATCCCATCCACCCCCATACTCGACATCGAGATCCAGGGCGCAGGAGAGATTAGCGGGACATTAAGCTTAGGAGCTTCGGGCACCCTCGACTTATCCGGAGACGGGTTGCTGATCCTGCCCGATGAGCTGTTCACCGATTTTCTCAGCCCTATCGATGACGGTTTCGTGGTGGTGGATCTCGTCAACCAAAAGCTTTGGTCCGGTGGATCCGGCTCAACCATACGTCTCGACTGGGCAGACCGTATATTGGCCGACGGGCCTTGGACTCTACCCGGCTCCGACCTGACAAACGCCGACAACATCCTCACCCGCGCCACCGGCGACACCCGCTATACCCAACCCGGCGACGATCTACCCTGGGCAGACCTTACTGATATACCAATATACCCCGATCAGCAGCCCGGCCTGGTCCCCGTGATGGATGCCCAGACCGGCTCTCCTGTCCCCGGCCAACCGCCGGAGATTATTGTTTTCCGTGACATCGGCTGGAGCACGATCATGTCACCGTCGGCCATCTGGGACGCTCTCGCCGATGTCGCCACCAGCGGCGACTACACCGACCTATCCGGCACGCCTACCCTCGCCACTGTGGCGACATCCGGCAGCTATACCGACCTGGATGACTTGCCAACGCTCGGCACCATGTCCGCCGAGTCCGCCGCTGACTACGTCGCCATCGCCCCCCGCCTGCTCACCGACTCCGCCGATGATGAGTCCCTCGACTGGCAAGGTCGCCACCTTCTCGTCGGCCCCCAACCGACGGTCGACTGGGGTAGCTCGCAACTGATTGGAGTCAGCCCCGGCGATGTTCGCGTGGACTGGCTGGACCGCTACCTGTACGGTTCATGGGAGATCATCGGCAACCTCGATGTCGATGACCTCAACATCAGCGGGAGCCTCAACATCCCCGCAGGATCGATCCAACCCGCCGATCTTGCCCCCGACGCCGTCGGTGCCATTCCCGCAGGCACCACTGCGACCAGTTCCAGCGGTAGTCTCACCTGGTCCCCTGAGGCAAATGGCGATGTCCTGCGCCTGACCGCTAACGGGGATGTCACGCTCACTCTCTCCAGTATGCAAGACCGTCCGGCCAGCGTATCGGTAATCTTTCTCCAAGACGTATCGGGCAGTCGCAACCTCACTTGGGGCGGCACCAACATACGGGCCGAGGGGGGCACTATACCAGCCCCAACTTCCACGGCAAATGCCAGAGACATTTATACATTCCTCTGGGACGGCCAAGCCTTTCACCTTACCAACCACCTCCAAAATCTGACTAACTTATGAGCTTATTTGAAGATTCACAACACCACCCAGAGCGTACTCTGGAGCAAAAAAAATCATTATTCAGATCCCAAACCGGAGTCTTCGCCGTGCAGACCCGAGCCGAACTCCGCCGCCGATATGAAGACGCCTGCGAACGCATTTTTGGCGAG
>JAFIGF010000006.1 GCA_020831535.1 Opitutales bacterium
AGGCTCGCCGCAGATACACGCCGAATCGAGTTCAGAGGTCTTTGGGACTGTTCTTTCGCTTCCGGTTGTTTTCCACCACGCCTCGCGACGAAGCAGTTACCTTCCGCTTCACCTCCGTTCACCGGTTCAGAGGCGTTCAGAATTTCACTGACTGGATGATATGTTTTCATGATAACACGAGCAAGGACATTCCTGTCCCTGACGGGAGCCGCCAGGCGACCGCGGAATGAACGACAGACTCCCAAAGCGGACCTCCCCTCCAATCCCCAAGGACAGGAATGTCCTTGCTCCTTATATTGTCACCTCCCAACAACAGGCAGAAACCTTGGCGAAGTCGGACCCCAAGGGTTGGAAGCCCGACCTATGCGGTCTCATCCAAAGCCCGTAGGTTGACGCATATGCCCTCAGCGGGACAAGTGTCCTTGCCTCCTTATGGTAAACATCTATCGAATTCCTTTTGCACGTGGGCTTTCCCATAAAGTATACGAGCCAACTGGGAGGTCAGCCGGATTTCGACGTATATAACGAACCACATTGGCGAAATGCTGATTATCCCGAATCATCGTATCTCGATACCTCTTTTGCCAAATACTGCCACGACCAATGAGACGAGCAGACACGCCTTTCCAGGCTTTGATCAAGGAATGCATCTCCTCCAATGGTTTAAACAAACTATGCACATGATTAGGCATAATAACCCAAGCATAGTGTTCGACCCGGAGTCCCTGAAACTTCATGAGAGTCTTCTCGAGGACATTCCGATGTCGCTTTTCTTTTAAAAGACACGAACCGAATCCCGCATCCAACCATTTCTCAACTCGCCAGGTAAATAGACGATGATATTCCGACTCCTCTTCAGCCGACCACGTCGGCGAGCGCCCTTCAAGCCATGCTTTCCTCTCACTTTGCCAATGAGTCAACTTTTCCCTCGGCAATGAGTCGCCCAATCGAAAAGTAACAAACTGAAGGACCTCCCCTTGTTGCCAATGCGGAAGATCTCTGCCGTGTCTTTCAATGGATTCGTGTACATCGAAAAAATCCCCCATAGCGTGTATCTTTCCCAAGTGCTAAAAAAGCTCAAGAGCAAATGTTTTCCGAACGCACCCCCCTAAGGAGCAGGGACATTCCTGTCCCTGACGGGAGCCGCCAGGCGACCGCGGAATGAACGACAGACTCCCAAAGCGGACATCCCCTCCAATACCCAAGGACAGGAATGTCCTTGCTCCTTACTGTAACCGCTGCCCGACAACCGGTGAGAAGATAGATTTGTCAACGCCTTCTACCGCCCCTCTCCTGTTGTCGACCAAGAAATCACAAACGCTCCTCCTTTCACAAAACGCCACCCCATAAGGAGCAGGGACATTCCTGTCCCTGGCGGGAGCCGCCAGGCGACCGCGGGATGAACGACAGACTCCCAAAGCGGACATCCCCTCCAATACCCAAGGACAGGACGAAGGCGATAGCCGTAGAGGGCGAAGCAATGTCCTTTGCTCCTTACGGCAACCCTTGCCGACCAAACAATACGGCCCGCTCATTGGAGCGGGCCGTGTTGAAAAAAGTTCGAAAGGAATTTTAGAACGAGTATCCCAGCGAGGTTACTAACCGTTGTTCGGTACTGGGGACATTCGAAGGAGTTTCGTTCTCGTACAAGAGGCTATAACGAACCGATAGCGAAATCTGCTCGGTCATCTTACCAACCAAACCTAAATTGAAACGATAAAAGAAATCGTCGGTATCCGAAGGCTCGATCAGAAATCGGCTGTCCTGCTCGACGCGCCAGCTATCGTTGAATTGCCAGCGGACATCTTGAAAAACCGTCGCCAGATAATTCCAGGTATCATCGTCATCATCGCTTACATACAACTCTTCAAACTGAATGGTAAAACCAGGACCGACCGACGCGACCAGATTCTCGCGATTGATAAACCGATACCCCAAGGCAAAATCCTGCTCTGCCCGGTGACGGATTTCCCGGATACGGTCTTTTTCGTAAGAGGTGCTCAACTCGGTAAAGAAGTGTGTGGCAAACGTATGCCGCCAGCGAAAACGCAGGGCATAACGATCCGAACTTTTATCCCCGTCCTGCTTTCCGTAAAGAAATTCGGAAGTAAACCGATATTCATTGGGCGCAACATCACGCCGTACATCCAAACGGGCGGAGATTTCATCGCGGTCAGTCCGACCCGATTGGAAAAGGTACCCGAGTTCTACGGAACCTTCGATGCTTTCCCAAAAAGTCTCAGGTGTCTCAGAAGTCTCAGCGATCTCAGAAGTCTCAGCGATCTCAGCGTCGTCGGCGGCATGAATTTGCGGAGGCAGAAGCAGCATGGCCCCGGCCAAGAGGAGGAGGTGTCGTTGTGTTCGTTTCATAACAAAAGAAAAGAAAAAAACTACTTTTTCGAAAAAAGCAAAAATCAATGCCTAAAATGTCGCTTTCCGGTGAAGACCATCGCCATATCGCGCTCATCGGCGGCAGCAATGACCGCTTCGTCCCGCATCGACCCACCCGGCTGAATAGCCGCCGTAGCCCCTGCCTCGGAAGCAGCAATCAAACCGTCTGGAAAAGGAAAGAACGCATCGGAGGCGACCACTGACCCCTTTAGACCAAGACCTGCCTCCCCGGCTTTCCAAACAGCGATCCGGGAACTGTCCACCCGGGACATCTGCCCGGCCCCAACCCCGAGGGTTCGCTCGACCCCAGCGTAAACGATGGCATTGGATTTGACATGCTTAACCACCCGCCAGCCAAAGCGCATCGCCCGCCACTCCTCCTCGGTGGGCTGTCGCTTGGTCACGACCTGGAAATTCGCATCATCGGAAACGGCCTGAATATCGGCATCCTGCAACAGAACACCACCAACGACCGAACGCACCTCGCGAAGATTTTCTCCGCCGAGGCCCTGCTTGGTCACCATGAGACGAAGGTTTTTCTTTTTCGCAAAAATTTCCCGCGCTTCCGCAGTAAAGTCGGGGGCAATGATTACCTCGGAAAAGATGCCCGAGATTTCCTTGGCCAAATCAACGCCCAGGGTTTGGTTGACCACAATGATTCCGCCAAAAGGTGCTTGCTGGTCGGTGGCAAACGCTTCTTTCCACGCCGTTACCAGATCATTCGCACTGGCGACCCCACAGGGGTTGGTGTGCTTGAGAATCGCCACCGTGGGAGCCCGGAATTCGCCGATCAGATATGTGGCCGCCGTAATATCAAGAATGTTATTGTAGCTGAGCTCCTTGCCCTGCAATTGCTCAAAGGTGTCGAAGAAACTTCCGTACAGCGCCGCTTTTTGGTGAGGGTTCTCTCCATAGCGAAGGGTTTTGGCCCGGGGAAAAGTCAATTCCAACTCGGAAGGGATCCCGGAGATGGCATCCATATCGGGTTCCTCTGCTTCCTGACGGCTTTCCAGGAAAGCACTAATGGCACGGTCATAGGAACTCGTCCGCTGGAAAACCTTGAGCGCCAATTTGCGCCGAAAAGCCTTGAGCGCATCGCCTTCGCCAGCGGAAAGTTTTTCCAAGGTCTCGGCGTAATCGGCAGGATCACAAAGAACCGTCACCGACTCGTGGTTCTTGGCCGCACTGCGCAACATGCTGGGGCCGCCAATATCGATATTTTCGATCGCGTCTTCCATCGTTACCCCGGTTTTGGCCACCGTCTCCTCAAAGGGGTAAAGGTTGACAACTACCAGATCGATCAGACCGATGCCGTTTTCCTCCGCCTGACGCAAGTGCTCGGGCTCATCGCGACGGCACAAAAGCCCGCCGTGCACTTTGGGGTGAAGGGTTTTGACCCGTCCCTCCATAATTTCCGGAGAGCCGGTGTGTTCGCTCACATCGGTGACGGGAAGTCCACTTTCCCGCAAGAGGCGAGCCGTGCCGCCAGTTGACAGCAGGGAAAACCCATGCTGTTCGACCAAGGCTTTGGCGAAATCCACCAAGCCTGTTTTGTCACTGACTGAAAGTAACGCAAGTTTTGCCATATCCTTTTCTTCCAAGGACCGACGAGAGCTTCAAGGAGAAAATGCCGTCAACCATCGACGACGCTCTTCCGCATCACCCCGACGATCCGTTGCCCACTCCAGAATCCGCACCCCCGCAGGAGCCGGGCGGGCCGCTAGCTGGGCCAACTCAGCGGGATCCCGCACTAAAGCATGAGACACCCCGAACGTCTTCGCCCACGTGCCCCAATCAATCTGTTGGGGGGTGGCAAAAAACCTTTCGAAAGTCTCTCCATAACGGGCAATGGGCAGATTTTGAAAAATCCCGCCGCCCTCATTATTGATCAGCAAAATGGTCAACGAAAGCCCTTCCAGCTGATGCTGCAAAATCCCGTTGGCATCATGTAAAAGCGCCAGATCGCCGGTGACCAACCAAAGTGGCCGCGCTTCGCCCACCGCCTCCCCGATCGCCGTCGACAACGTCCCATCGATCCCATTGGCACCTCGGCTCGAGTAGATGCGGAAACGCTTGCCATTGACCGGCCAAAACCATTCGGCCTCGCGCACCGGGGTGCTGCTGGCGATATGGAGAACGGTTTGCTCCGGCAAATGCTCCGCTAAAAGCGGATACAAGGCCCCCTCAAAAGAACCCGATTCTCCGGTTTTCGCCTGAATAAACTCTCCGGCTTTCTTATCCTGCACCACCCAGTTCTCCCGAAACCCGGAGTCCTCGCCAGGCGGTGGCAAAGGAATTTCGTTCGAAGTTTTATCCGGACGGGCCAACCACTCGACGGGCGCGGTATCGGGGTGGGGGTTGAGGGAGTACGGGTCGATAATCAGCCGCGGGGTTTGCCACTCTTCCAAGCACTTCCGCAAAACTTTGCTGGTGGGCAGGGAGCCTAGTTGAATGATCCGATCGGGCCGCAAAGTTTTCGCGATCTCTTCATGACGCAGAAGCATATCGTAATGGGCCACCGGCCGAAACGAGCCCTCCTCCTGATGTCGTAACGGCGACAAGGCATCGGCCAGCAAAGGCCAACCCCGCTCCCCCGCCAGATTCCGAAACCACCCCGTCCAGTCATCTCCCCCGGGCCCCAACCAGGATCCGGAAAGCAAAAGCGTACGGCCCCCCTCCTGCCAACGTGAAGGCAACACCGGGGCGTCAAAGGGTCGTCCATAGCGGCTGCCGGAAACCTTTTTTCCAAAAAACGTCTTGGGGCTCGGGAAGGACTCGGATTCAGGAGGCAACAACGGCTCCCGAAAAGGAAAATTGAGATGTACGGGGCCGGGATAATCGCCCGAAAGGGCAGCCCAATCTGCGGCCAGAAAATCCCGCCACGGCACCTTCCCCTCATCTTCGTCCCCGGGGATCGGGTATTCGCGAAAAGCCCGGGTGTAGCGTCCGTAAAAACGCTCCTGATCAATCGTCTGCCCGGCCCCACAACCCCGCAACTCGGGGGGGCGGTCGGCGGTCATCAGCAAAAGGGGCACCCGACTCTCATGCGCCTCCACCACCGCCGGAAACCAATTGGCCACGGCCGAACCCGAAGTGCAAACCAAGCCGACCGGGCGTTCGGTGGAGCGGGCCAAGCCCAAGGCCAAAAAGGCGGCGGACCGCTCATCGAGAACCGGAATCAGGCGAAAGCTTCCCAGCGAGGCGAAGCCAAGGACCAAAGGGGTGGAGCGGGACCCGGGCGAGATGACCACCGTACGCACCCCGGCCTCCGCTAAATACTCCGCCACCCCGTCGGCGAACCGTCGATTGGCCCAAGCCTGTTCGTCTTCCTTCATTTGACCTGTTGCATCAATTCCCCGGCATGGCGTTTGGCCGATTCCGCATTGCGGTCACCCAACATTCTCGCCAACTCGGCCAGTCGGGCTTCTTTATCAGAATCCAAATTCCGGATACCCACTTGGGTGGAATCCTTGGCATAGGATTTTTCCACCAGAAAATGGGAATGCCCCAACCCCGCCACTTGCGGCAAATGGGTAATGCAGAAAATCTGATGCCGCTGCCCCATCCCGGCGAGATTGCGGCCAACCGCCCGACCGACTTCACCGCCCACATTGGCATCGACCTCGTCGAAGACCAGCACCGGCGTTTGATCAACCTCCGCGAGAACACTTTTCACCGCCAGGAGAACCCGTGCCACCTCCCCGCTGGAAGCGATTTTTTGCAACGGTCCCAAAGCGTGGCCGGGATTCGGGGAAAAGAAAAATCCGATCTCATCGAGCCCATGGGATTTGATTTGTTTACCCGGCAAAACGGAAACCTCAAAACGGGGATGGGGAAAACCCAATTCCCCCAGCGCCGCCGTGACCTTGTCGGAAAGTTTCCGCGCGGCCTTTTCTCGCTGTGCCGTTAACGTCTCCCCGTCTTTTCGCAAAACCTTCTCTTCGGCCTGAATCTCCTTATCCAGTTTCGCCAACGAGGCCTTGATATCCGATTGCCTTTCGAGGCGTGTCGTCATTTCCTCCCGACGCGTCAGAACTTCTTCCAAGGTACGTCCATATTGACGGCGCAGTTCCATCCAGGTGTTCATTTTTTCCTGGGCCTCCTCCAACTCCCCGGATGAAAAATCAAAGTCATTCTCCAGCCCGGCCACATCGCGACCGAGATCCTGGCATTCAATCATCAAAGACTTCAACCGCTCGACCAACCCCTCCTGGGCAGGATCCAATTCAACCATCTCCTGCCCGATCCGGTACACCTTCGCCAATTGGTCGGCGACGCCCCCCTCCCCCTGCATGCCATTGCTGAGACGCCCCGCGCACTCCAACAACTCGCGGGCATTGCTCACCTTCTGGTAGTGGCTTTCCAGAGCCTCGATCCCCTCCGGCGTCAATTCCAGGGTTTCAAATTTGAGCAATTGGTCACGGAGGTATTCCTGTTCCTCCGGCGACAAACCTTTTTCATTGGCCAGGGCCTCCCGCTCTTCCCGCAGGCTTTGCCACTGCCGAACCTTTTGCCGAAATACCTCGACCCCATCCTCATGCCCGGCATAAAGATCCAGCAACCCCCGCTGGGGCTCCGCCGCGAAGAGTCGTTGCGGGTCATCGGGCCCGTGAAAGTCGATCCAATATTCGCCGATTTTCTGCAAATGTCCCAAAGTCGTCAGACTCTCATTGACCATAATCCGCGGCGCTTTCTCGCGGGGAATGATTCTTTTTAAAAGCAAACGCCCCTCCTCACAAGGGGGCAACCCGCAACTTTCCAACAGCGCATCCACCGGCGCCGGATCAGTAAAAAACAATTCCGCCTCCAGCGCACAACGCTCCGCCCCACTGCGAATCACCGATTTGTCCACCCGTCCCCCCGAAAGCAAGCGCAACGCCCCCAGCAAGATGCTTTTACCCGCCCCGGTTTCTCCGGTTACGGTAATAAAACCCGGAGCAAACTCCATTTCCACCCGATCAATCAATGCCAGGTTTTCAATTTTCAGGAACTGCAGCATGAAGACAACATGACCCAAACCCTCCCCCCCGACAAGTCCGCAGTTTGGGTAGATCTCCTCCTTTCACAAAACGCCACCCCCGTAAGGAGCAGGGACATTCCTGTCCCTGGCGGGAGCCGCC
>JAFIGF010000122.1 GCA_020831535.1 Opitutales bacterium
CATTCGGGGACGCCGAGCATTTGTACCTTGGCATCATTATTATAACAAACGACTCCACCACTAAAGGTTTTGGAGCTTCCGGGAATATCGGTGAATGCGTTCGCTAAAAATCCGCCGGTGCACGATTCGGCAACCGCGACGGTTTGCCCCTCATCCCGAAGAGCGTCATTGATAATTTTCCCTAGCAAAGGTTGTCCAAACCCGACAAAGTCCTCTCCCAATATAGCACGGCACTCCTCGGCGATGGACTGCAATTTATCGGGCCCGTATTCTTGACCGGGACTGCTGAAGCGCACATCGACTACTCCATCCATCGCGCAATAGGCGATTTGCAGATGGGGATACTTTTCCTCCAAAGGGGCAATCATTTGCTCCACTACGGATTCTCCCACACCAGCGGTGCGGATTTCCACAAAATGATCTTTGCAGCGAAGAATTTCGAGCATTTCGAGACGGGGAACCACTTCATCCCGGAACATTGGCTGAAGTTCCTGTGTAGGCCCCGGTAACATGATCAGGATCTTGCCTTTGACCGAAATCCAAAGACCCGGAGCAGTCCCGTTTTTATTGTGCAGAACCTCCGCCCCCTCAGGGATCAGAGCTTGCTTTCGGTGCGACGGTAAAATTTTGCGCTGCAGTTTCTCAAAATAATCCTCCAGTACCTTCTCCCATCCCAAATGTCTGACCAAAGGACGGCCAAGCGCCTTTGCGACAACTTCCTTGGTCCGGTCATCCGCAGTAGGTCCCAAGCCTCCGGTCGTAATAACAATATCCGCGCGATCCCAGGATTCGAGGAAGGATAGCTCAATGTCCTCGGGCTGATCGGAAACAGAAATGTTGCGACTCAGAGTTAATCCACGGCGCGCTATTTGCTCACCGATCCAGGAAAGATGACCGTTTAGCCGCAAACCAAGGAGAAGCTCTTCTCCGATGGTAATGAGTTCTATTTTTTTACAGACGGCCATTCGTTGGAATGAGGAAGGTTGCGATACATGGAAATATGGGTCAAGGTAGAGAGTAAAACAGGTTACTCTAAATGCCAAACGACGAAGCCGCAAATCTCAAAGAAAAAGTCCGCCGACTCCCCCAGGGGCCCGGAGTTTACCTGATGAAGGACCGTTTGGGGAAGATTATTTACGTGGGCAAGGCGAAGAATCTGCGAAAGCGGGTCTCGACCTACTTCCAATGGTCAGGACGTCGATTTGCCCATCCGAAAATCCGCAGTCTCGTGACCATGATTCACGATTTGGAAGTCATGGAAGTGCGCAGTGAAACCGAAGCCTTGCTTCTTGAAGGAAAACTCATCAAACACTGGAAACCCCGTTACAACAGCGACTTCACTGACGACAAGCGTTTCCTTCTGGTCCGCGTCGACACGGAAAATCCAATCCCGAAATTCCGCCTTTGCCGTTTCCGCAAAAACGATCACTCAAAGTATTTCGGTCCTTTTGCCCATGCCGGCCCCCTGCGAAAGACCCTGGCCGAGTTGCGTCGTCGCTTCGGAGTTCTCCTGAGCGATGGCCAACCCAAAGAAACCGCCCCCGGAAAATACCGTCTCTACGACGATGTCCGGGCAGAAATCTACGGACACGAGAATGAAGTCACCACCGAAGCGTACCAGCAACGAGTGGAAAAAGCCTGCGAATTTCTGGAAGGGAAAGCCCGGGAGTGGTTGGAGGACATGCGCGCCGAGATGCAGCGGGCCGCAGAAGCCCAGGATTTCGAAAAAGCAGCCCAACTCAGGGATGCCTTACTGGCTCTAAAAAAAACAACCGCCAAGACCCGTCGTTTCCTGCGGGACCCGGTTGTTTCCGGGGATAGCAAGGCCATCCTGCAGGAACTGCAAACCGCCTTGGAACTTCCCACCCTGCCGCGACGCATTGAATGCTTTGACATTTCCCATATCTCCGGGACCTTTACCGTTGCTTCGATGGTTCACTTCTTCGATGGCAAACCGAACAAAAGCCAATATCGGCGTTACCGCATCAAAAGCATTGTTGGCAATGACGATTTTCGCGCCATGGAGGAAGTGGTGGGTCGGCGATACCGAAGGCTTCATGCCGAAGGAAAACCTTTCCCCGATCTCATTGTTATCGACGGAGGCAAGGGACAGGTGTATGCTTCTCTGGAAGCTTTTGCCATTTTGGACCTACCCCCGCCGCCGTTGATAGGGCTCGCCAAAAAGGAAGAAACCATCATTTTGCCGGATGAAAGAGAACGCCTCTCTCTTCCCTCTCACAGTGGGGCTTTGCGGTTGCTGCAAAGACTACGGGATGAAGCCCACCGTTTTGCCAACACCTTCAGCGCGGAATTGCGCCAACAAAAAATCCGCGAATCGATCCTGGACGATTTTCCCCGTCTCGGTGAGCAGAAAAAACAACACCTCCTTAAAAAATTCGGAAGCATTCCCAGTCTTCGAAAGGCTACCGCAGAAGAGTTGCAGGCCATTGACGGGATCGGCCCCAAAACAGCCCAGGCACTGGTTGATTTCCTTAACCCGAAAAGCTGAATGGACAGCCTTTTCGGGTCGTGAACGAAAACTTTCCGTCCTTGCGAAGAAAAGCCCACATAGGCTACTCTTTCCCCATGTCTACTATTCGAATCCTACCAGACACCGTGGCCAATCAAATTGCCGCTGGCGAAGTGATTGAGCGTCCTGCCGGGGTGGTGAAGGAATTGGTGGAAAACGCGATCGATGCAGGAGCAACCCGGGTTGAAGTGGAATACCGCAATGGGGGGCGGAGTTTTCTTCGGGTGGAAGACAACGGAAGTGGAATGAGCCAGGAAGAGGCTTTGCTCGCCCTGGAGCGCCATGCCACCAGTAAGATCAGACAAGCTTCGGATCTTCTTTCGGTGCAGAGTTTCGGGTTTCGTGGAGAAGCCCTTCCCTCGATTGCCAGTGTATCCAAATTTGTTCTACGAACCAAACGACCCGAGGATCCGGAAGGTACGGAAATCATCGTGGACAGTGGCAAGATCCGTCACGTTAAGTCTTGCGGAATGCCACCGGGAACCCGGATCGAGGTTCGGCAACTTTTTGCTCCGGTGCCCGCCCGGCGAAAGTTTTTAAAAACTGACTTAACGGAAGCGGGACACATCGTCCAAACTCTTCGTCTGCAAGCTCTCGCCAACCCCGAAACGGCTTTTCGGGTTACCGAAGGCCCCCGGGAGGTCTTTAATACCGCCGTATGCCCTGGCCTACGGGAACGCATCGGGGAAATCTATGGTTGGTCGGCTCTTTCCGATCTTCTCCCCATCCCCCCCGCTGGTGAGAGAGACCTTGAATTGAAAGGATTCATTCTCCAGCCGGGACGCCCCGGCCGGTCAACTCGACAGGATATGTTGTCGTTCGTAAACCGACGACCGGTACAAAACCGCACCCTAACGTATGCCCTCCTCGAATCGTACCACAACCTGCTGCCCCGGGGACGCTACCCTCAGGCCTTTTTATTTCTAACCATCGATCCGGCAGGGGTTGATGTGAATGTTCACCCGGCTAAACGGGAAATACGCTTTCGCGACGAAAGCCGGGTACGTAGTTTTGTGATCCGGCATCTGCTTCCGTTGATCCGCAACGCTGCCAAGCCTCACGCAGAGATTTCCGGAGAAAAAATCAACCGGCCTACCCCTCGTCCAGAGAACCTAAATACACTCGTATCCCCTTCCCCCCAAAGGACCGAACCTGAAAAGAATTCAAACCGTTCAACGGTCACACCCGAACCCGCCGCCTCCAACTCGGGCGAGAGAGCGCAAACGGCCGTGCCGGATTCTCCGGAGCCGCATCGGTCATCTCCTTCGTCCACCCCTTCGGTTGCCACCCCCAAACCTCCCGAAGAACCCCCGTCACCTCCACCAAACTCGTCGAACAAAACAAAAAACATACCCTCGCCCAGCTCTGCTCCCTGGCGTGAAAACAGCTGGATTTACCTTGGGGATTGGAAAAAGCGGTTTGCCCTTTTTGAAGCACCTTCCGGCTTGGTTATGCTGCATTTGAAAGCGGCCCGCCAACGAATTCAGTTTGAAAAGGTTCTACGGGAACTCCAAGCCACCGAAATCACCTCCCAACCACTCCTTTTTCCTCAGCCGCTCGAACTGGACCCGGTCAGTAGCGGTTTGATGGAGGAAACCCGGGGGGTCCTGAATCAAAAAGGGTTTCGCATCGAACCCTTCGGCCGACACTTTTTCCGCATTGAAGCCGTCCCCAATTGGCTTGACCCCGCCAGCGCCGAGGATTTTTTACGGGATCTCCTGCACCTGGCCAAAGAAGAGGGATGGAATCCCCAACGAATGGAGCGTTCCCAGGAAGACCTGGCCCGTCTGGCAAGTCGCTGGGTGAGCAACTCGGGCGTATTAAACTCGGATACGATGCGCTGGCTGTTGAAAAGCCTGATGGAATGTGAAACCCCCACCGTTTGTCCCCGCGGGCACCCGACCTATTGGGAAATCACCGAGTCAGAACTGAATCGCCGGTTTCGCATCAAGGAATAAACTGCCTATGCGTAACAAAGGGTTTCGAATTCAATTCGCTTCGGAGCTCGTTGACCTTCCGCGGAAATTGGCTTTGCTACTTCTATGAAACGGTTGGTCGAAGACGAAAAGCTAGACTCCCTCCCGGAAAATGACCCGGAGGCGATTCGCAACCGGCGGGACTTGCGGCTGATTAACTTTTTCCAGGGAAACTACCGCTGGTTGGGGCGACAAATGAAGAAACACCTCCTGCCACGTGAACAGGGCGCCGAATGGGGAGCCGGGGCTGGCGATTTAGGAAAATATTTGGCGGAAAACAATCTCCTGCCGGAGGACGTTCGAATCGATGGCTGGGATGCTTGGTCGAGACCAGTGATGTGGCCCCGGGACTGGGGATGGGAGCAAAGGGACTTCACCACCATCGACCGGATCCCCTACGACTTTCTGGTAGGAAACTTGATTTTTCACCAATTTGAGGATGAAATCCTCGCGCACTGGGGCAAACTGATCAATCAATCCTGCCGACTGGTCCTTGCTTGCGAACCGGTCCGTCGTAGTCTCCATTTGTGGCAACTTGAATTGTTGCGCCCTTTTCGTTTGAGTCCAGTCAGTTGGCATGATGCCCGGGTGAGCATCCGCGCCGGTTTTCGCGGGGCCGAATTGCCCTCAAAACTAGGCCTGTCGCCAGAACTATGGGATTGTCAGATCCACGAAACCTTCCTTGGATCCTATCGCTTTCGAGCCCAACGAAAAGGAGACGTTCCCCTGGGCCAAACGATGAGCGAAGGGGCTCCCGCATGAAAGAAATCCGTATCGAAGGTGGCGGCATTTGCGGTCTGGCCCTGGGGCAAGCCCTGGCAGCACAAAAAGTCCCGGTAACTCTTCTGGAAAAGGGACGCTATCCGCGCCACCGCGTCTGTGGGGAATTTTTAGCGGGCATCACTCCGGCCACGTTGCGGGTTCTTGGCCTCCAAAACCTTTTTGCCAACGCACCCCTCGCCCGTACGGTCGTTTGGTATAAGGGAGAAACCAGGATCGCCCGGCATACCCTCCCCGGGGAAGTGCCTTGCCAATCCCGTTTCGTTCTGGATAGCGAACTCGCTCGCCGCTTCACCGCCGCCGGAGGCAATTTGCAAACGGGCCAACGCGTGAACCCCCACGAACCAGCTCTCGAAGGAACGGTTCGAACTCTCGGAAAAGCCTCGGGCCAAAGTGCACGACTGGGCTTGAAAGCACATTTTCAGGACTTGGTCCTGGAGGAGGTCGATCTCGAAATGCACTTAGGGAAAAACGCCTACGTCGGCCTTACCAAAGTGGAGAATGGCTATGTGAATGTTTGCGGCCTTTTTGAACAAAAAAGAGGACTACAAGCCCAAAAGGACCAATGGCTCCCCACCTATCTTCGCGCCAGTGGATTACATCGATTGGCGGACCGCATCAGCAATGCCCATATCCGACCGGGAAGTTTTTGCGGAGTCAGCGGATTTTCCTTTGGCCTTCCCGAAACAGAAAAAGAAAAAGCGGCCTCTTCCCTTTCCTTGGGGGATTGCCATGCGATGATTCCCCCTTTTACCGGCAACGGCATGACCATGGCCATGGAGAGTGCCGCTCTCGCATTTCCCTATTTATTGGAATACAGTCAGGGCCAAACAGATTGGCCGCAGACAAAACGAAGACTTGCGTACGCCCGCGACCATTCCTTCAACGGACGTATGCAACGGGCAGTCTGGTTGCAAAAACTCTTGCAGAAGGAAGTAACACAGAACGTTCTCTGTAAAATCGCCCAACGAAACCTTTTCCCCTTCACTTTAATTTACCGTCTCTTACATTGATGAAACTTCTCTCCCTACAAACAGCAATTCCGCAAAACTCCTTCACCCAACCGGAATGCTGGAATATTCTTTCCAATTCCCCTGCCCGGAAGGGTTTGCGCGAGCGGTCATGGAGTCTTTTGGAAAAAGTTCTGACCAAGCCGCACGGGATCGACCGAAGGCACTTCGCCATCGAAAATATTGAGGATGTTTTCACTCTTCCACCGGACCGCCTGCACGAGGAATTCGCCCGACACGCTCCGGCCTTGGCCGGAAAAGCCCTGCAGCAGGCTCTGGAAGAAAGCCAAATCAATCCATCCGAGTTGGATGCTCTGCTGATCTGCACCTGCACGGGCTACCTTTGCCCAGGATTAACCAGCTACGTTGCCGAGCAAAACGGCTTGCGCAGTGATGCCTTCCTCCAGGATCTGGTGGGCTTGGGTTGCGGCGCGGCTATTCCCACTTTGCGCGCCGCCGAGGCCATCCTCGCTCGTCATCCCGGGGCCAAAGTGGCCACTATCGCCGTCGAGATCTGCTCCGCCGCATTTTATCTTGATGATGATCCCGGCGTTTTGATCAGCGCCTGCCTTTTCTCTGATGGTGCCGCCGCCGCCATTTGGGAAGGAGAAAACGGAAGAAAAGAGCACCGTCACCAATGGCGAATCGCCGGTTTTGACACCCTGCATATTCCGGCAGACCGGGAATTTCTCCGCTTCGAGTACAAAAATGGCTATTTGCGAAATAAGCTTCACCGTTCGGTCCCCGAAAAGGCCGCAGCGGCGGTTCAAAACCTATGGGGAAGAAAAGCATCTTCCGCGACCCCCCATTTTCTGGTACATCCCGGAGGACGGGATGTCCTCGATTCTATTGCCACCATTCTCCCGGAAAGTCCCGAACTGCTGGAAAGCCGGAAAGTTCTCGCCGAACACGGAAATATGAGCAGCCCCTCCATTCTCTTTGCCCTGAAGGCGTTTTTACAAAACCCGCCCTCCCCTTCCCCCTCCGACCTTTGGTTAACCAGCTTCGGCGCAGGATTTTCCGCCCACTCCACCCACCTGCAAAAAGCGTAACCCTCCCACCCCAAACCACCATTCCGTCAACACTTAAGTTCCAGTCCCTTAATTTTTGAGGGACTGTCACTTGACTATTGACAGCTGTTATGTGCTGTAAATTGTTATGGGAAAACTCTTTGGGGGATTTATAGCTCACCCATGACGCGGGCGGCTTCCTGGACATCTTTGTCGCCGCGGCCACTCATGTTGACGATGAGGATTTTATCGCTGGACAGCTCTTTGGCTCGTTCGATGGCGTAGGCGAAGCCATGGGAGGACTCCAGTGCGGGGATAATGCCTTCGACACGGGCACATTCCCGGAAAGCGTGTAGGGCTTTCTCGTCGGAGGCGCTGGCGAAATGGATGCGATTTTGGTCACGGTAAAAAGCGTGTTCCGGGCCTACCGCAGCATAATCGAGGCCTGCGGAAACGCTGTGGGTGAGATCGATTTGGCCTTCTTCATTTTGCAGGATGTAGGTTTTGCAGCCTTGCAGAATGCCCAATTTTCCACCCTCGAAGCGGGCGGCATGCTCACCTTTTTCAATGCCCCGCCCCCCCGCTTCAACTCCGGTGAGGCGGACTTGGGGATCGTCCAGGAAGGCAAAGAAAAAGCCGATGGCATTGGATCCGCCGCCAACACAAGCGACCAGTTCATCGGGCAAGCGGCCTTCTTTCTCCAGAATTTGCGCTCTGGTCTCCCGGCCAATCACCCGGTGAAAATCGCGCACGATCATGGGATAAGGATGGGAGCCCAAAGCGGATCCTAAAATATAATGGGTGGAGCGGACATTGGTCACCCAGTCGCGCATGGCCTCGTTAATCGCTTCCTTGAGAGTCTTTTGCCCACTTTCCACGCCCTTCACCTCGGCACCACAGAGTCGCATGCGATAGACGTTCAAGGATTGCCGACGCATATCCTCCGCGCCCATGTAAATAACACACTCCAGTCCCAATTTGGCACAAACGGAAGCGGTGGCAATCCCGTGCTGCCCGGCTCCCGTTTCGGCGATAATACGTTTCTTACCCATCCGCTTAGCCAGAAGTGCCTGCCCGAGAGCATTATTGATTTTATGGGCTCCGGTATGCAGCAAGTCCTCTCGCTTAAAATAAACTTTGGCGCCTCCCAACTGCTTGGTGAGTCGTTCGGCGAAGTAGAGCTCGGTAGGACGGCCTGCATATTCTTTGAGAAGGAGAGCCAACTCGTCCTGAAACGCCGGATCTTCACGAACTTCACGGTAAGCTTTTTCGAGATCCAGCAAAGGAGTGACCAAAGTTTCCGGGACAAACATACCACCGTAAGGACCAAAACGTCCGGTAACATCGGGGTGTTGAAACCGAGGTCCATCGGTTTCGGAAGAGGGAAATAGAAGTGAGCTCATAGGTGTTTTAGAGTGACGAGAGTCAAATCATCTTGGTAAGTGGCTCCACCGGTAAAGCGATCAACGGATTCCACAATTCCTTGATTCAACTCATGGGCAGAACGGGTGCGGAGGGTTTTTATAACATCAGCAAGTCGCCCGGAGGAAAATTCAATACCATCGCGATTGGTCATTTCGGTAACGCCATCAGTAAAGAAGACCAAAATATTGTCTTTTTCAAAAGGAATCGTTGTTTTCTGAATAACCGCATCAAAAAGTTCGGGGGACACCATTCCGATAGCCATGCCCTCACTCCGCATCGGCTCACATAGCCAGACCCCACTTTCTTTGTCCGGGTGAGCGAGCAAGGGCATTTCATGGCCACAACGGGCGAATTCGACGGTCTTCTTCTCCATATCGACGACCGCATAGATTAAGGTGATAAACATGTCATGCCTCATATCCGCAGCCATTACGCGATTCAACTCCTGCACGACTTCCGCAGGGTCCTCCAGCGTGCGGGAATAATGCCTCAGGTTGCTCCGACAGATTGTCATCAGAAGGGAGGCTGGAATCCCTTTTCCGGAAACATCAGCGATCGCCACCCCGATACGATTTTCGTCGATGGAAAAAATATCATACAAATCGCCGCCTACTTTTTGCGCCGGGGTGTAGAGAGCATCGATATCCAGGTTTTCGACTTTCGGGAATTCCCTGGGAAGAAGCAGTTGCTGGATATTGCTGGCCAAGGTTAGGTCGAGATCTATTTTCTTTTTTTCGATCTGTAAATTGAGCAGATCGGCATTGTGGATTGCCAGACCGGCTTGTTCGGCCATGGATTGCACCAGGGAAAGGTCGGTTTCGTTGAACGCCATTCCGTTTGCCGGATTGACTACGGCCAAAACCCCAATCATCCGATCCCGGAAAAAGATGGGGGCGGCAATCATGGAACGGATTTCCAATGAACGATCATCATGCTGGGCGACCCGGTCATCCATTGTTGCATCTTCGACCAAAACAGGTTTTCGCCGCTTGGCCACCTCCCCTATGAGCCCGTCTCCCAATTCAATTTTCTCGGACTTGAGAACCTGCTCAATAAATTTGGCGCGAGTCGTCAGCTTGATTTTAGAACTTTCCGGCAGTGGCTTTTGAGGAGGAAAAAGTCCTTCCACTGCGACCCCCTGCAGGAGATTATCCTTCCCCAATTCAAAGACACATGCACTAAGCGCCCCAGTGCTTAGAATCGCCGCATGAACGATCTCCTGAAAAAGCTCTTCCCGCTCAGGGGTATCGCCGAGAGCTTCCACCATGTCGTGCATAAAATCCACGACAATTTGCTTTTCCTGCCGAATTTGCTGTTTCTCGAAAGCGAGTTCCCTGATTTCCTGGCGAGCACGGAAATACAGTAATCCGAGGACAAACGCCGCACCCAGGAGAATCGTGAGAATAAAAATCATAGTCGCCGCCTAACGAGGATCCGTTCTGACATAAAAGGCATTCTTTAAAAAAAACAGAAAAAACCCTTTCAGGCAAGCACGAGGTTCGCAGCTAATCGGCCGCAACTTGATTCTTCAGAAAGGAAATTACATCCTGGAACTTGGAACGATTGTCCTCATCCGCCTTAATCAAATTCTCGTGTGCCTCCAGAACCATTTTAGCATTTTCGACCTCGCTTTTGGCAGAAGCATCCTCACCCTCTAGTTTTTGTAGGGATTCGGTATTGACCGCCTGCTCTCCATCCTCATCCACATGAAGGAGGCGGTGCAGCCCGAGATTCTTGACCAATTCCAAATTTCTGGTCCCAAGGCGAAAAAGGAAAACTTTTCCAGGCTCATCTTGCTTTCGCAGGTCCAAGGCCGCTCCGGCAATGGCTCCTAAAAAGGTACTGTCCATTCCCGTGCAATCCGCGAAATCGATGATAAAATTTCTTTTCCCCTCGGGGATCAACCGATTCATAAAATCCCGAAACGGTCCACAATTCAAAAAGGAAATGCGGCCGTTCAGTTTAATGATAACGGGATCAGAGTAGGCGTCTACCAAAAATGCCGGTTGTTCTTGTTCAGACATTGGTCGGAGTTTAATCGTTTTCGCGCAGAATACTTCTCAAGACATAGGGAAGAATGCCCCCATGGCGATAATATTCGACTTCGATAGCAGTATCGACACGGGCCCGAACTTTCAGTTCCTCGCGTTTGCCGTCCTTTCGCTCAATTACCAAGGTGAGATCCTGGCCGGGTTGAAGTTCGTCGTTTAAGCCTAGGACAGAAAACTGCTCGGTTCCATCCAGGCCCAGGGTCTTGGCATTGGTGCCGGACGGGAATTGCAAGGGCAGGACGCCCATACCGAGCAAATTGCTTCGGTGAATACGCTCGAAACTGGCGGCCACAACGGCCTTAACACCGAGAAGTTTGGTTCCTTTGGCGGCCCAATCCCGACTGCTGCCCATGCCGTAATCTTCTCCGGCAAAGACAATGAGAGGGGTTTTTCTCTCAGCATACACCTGACAGGCTTCGTAAATGGAAGAAAGTTTGCCTTCCGGCATTATTTTGGTGAAACCACCCTCTTTGCCGTCCGCGAGATGATTCTTTACCCGAACATTGGCAAAAGTGCCACGGGTCATAATACGGTCATTGCCCCGACGGGACCCGTAGGAGTTGAAATCGTTCTTTTCCACTCCCTTGGCTAGAAGATACTGGCCCGCTGGGGTCTCCTCGCTGAAGGCTCCGGCAGGACTGATATGGTCTGTGGTCACCGAATCGCCAAGAATCGCCAAAGGCCGCATGCCGGAAATTTCCTCGATGCTCTCTGGGTCCATGGAGAAGCCATCAAAATACGGCGGTTTTTGAATATAGGTGCTTTCCTCTTTCCAATCGAAAAGCTGTCCGGTGGTGTTTTCAATCTCCGTCCATTCCTTGTTGGCCTCCAAAATATCGGCATATCGGGATTTGAACATCTCCGGCTTCACTCCACGGAGAATTTCCGCTTGAATCTCCTCGCGGGTGGGCCAAACATCACGGAGGTAAACCGGATTTCCATCCTTACCGACCCCAATGGGCTCTTCGTTGAGATCAATATCAACCCGACCGGCAAGGGCAAAGGCGACAACCAGGGGTGGAGACATCAAGTAGTTGGCTTTAATGGCTCCGTGGATTCGGGCTTCGAAATTGCGGTTTCCGGAAAGAACGCTGGCGCCGACAAGGTTTCCCTCACGAATGCCCTCTTCCACTGAAAAAGCGAGCGGTCCACTGTTGCCGATGCAAGTAGTGCAGCCATAACCGACGAGATTAAAGCCGAGGGAGTCGAGACTCTCCTGCAAGCCGGTTTCGTTGAGATATTCGGTCACCACACGGGAACCCGGGGCAAGACTGGTTTTGACCTGCGGGGGAACATTCAATCCTTTCTCCAGCGCCTTTTTAGCCACCAGTCCGGCGGCCAACATAACACTGGGATTGCTGGTGTTGGTGCAACTCGTGATCGCCGCAATCAAGACCGAACCGTGACGCAATTTAACTTTCCCGTCCCTGGGGTAGTCCATGTCGTCGAGAGAGGAAGAATTACCCGAGGGCCGATTGGTGATCATTTCTTTCTCGCTCATCGAATCACCAGCCGTGCCATCCGGTTTCAAATCAGAGTTTCCCGTAGAGGTGACCCCCGCGACTTCACCTTCCCCCAAAGTAATCAAAACCTCCCGTTGCCGGTCTTCGGAACTGAGTCCGAATCCGCCATCGGATGCGGGTGTGGTGAAGAGATCCTCAAAGTTTTCTTTTAGGTCCGACAAGTTCATACGGTCCTGCGGGCGTTTGGGACCAGCGACACTGGGCTCGACGCTGGCGAGATCCAATTCAACCACTTTGCTGTAGTCGACATCTCCGGCGGCGGGGATACCGAACATACCCTGCGCTTCGTAATAGGCCTTAACCGTTTCAACAGCAGCTTCATCGCGACCAGTGTTACGCAGATATTTCAGCGATTCCTCGTCGACCGGAAAAAAGCCCATCGTTGCTCCGTATTCAGGAGCCATATTGGCAATGGTGGAACGATCTGCCACGGTGAGACGGCGCGCCCCCTCTCCGAAGAACTCGACAAACTTGCCGACCACATTTTCCTTCCGGAGCAATTGGGTCACCCGCAGAGCCAAGTCGGTAGCGGTAGTCCCTTCCGGCAGGTCATTGGACAAATGTACTCCGATCACTTCGGGCGTTTGGAAATACACGGGCTGCCCGAGCATCCCGGACTCGGCTTCAATACCGCCGACCCCCCAACCTACGACACCAAGGCCATTAATCATCGTGGTGTGCGAGTCGGTGCCGACCAAGGAGTCGGGATAGAACACGGTTTGTCCGTCTTCATTCTCCTTGGAGAAGGCAACCCGGGCCAGGTATTCGAGGTTCACTTGGTGAACGATACCGATAGCCGGAGGAACGACTTTGAAGGTATCGAAGGCCTGCTGTCCCCATTTTAGAAACTCATATCGTTCCAGATTCCGCTGAAACTCCGTTTTTAAATTCGCCTGGAAGGCATCCGGGCTCCGGGAACGGTCAACCTGCACCGAGTGGTCGATAACCAAATCCACTGGAACCAGGGGCTCGATCATCGATGGGTCTTTCTTGACCTCGGCAACGGCCGCCCGCATAGCCGCCAAGTCAACCAAAAGAGGGACTCCGGTAAAATCCTGCAAAACAATACGGGAAACCACAAAAGGAATCTCCGTTTTGGAGGGATTCGTGGCATTCCATTGGGCGAGCCTTTCAACGTCTGCCTTTTGAATCCGTTTTCCGTCACAATTGCGGAGTACGGATTCAAGAACGACCCGAATGGAAACCGGCAGGCGGGAGATTTTCCCGGCTCCCGCTTGTTCCAATTCGGGAAGGGAATAATAAATCCCCTTTTCATCTCCGTTTATCGTCAGAGGACGAATTACTTGAAAGGTATCGTGGTTGGCAGACATAATTGTGGTAAAAGACGTTTTCTTGAAAATGGCGAAATGAGAAAAATCAGCCCTCGGCGAGAACTTTCTTCATGGCTTCAAAATCAGGCAATTGCTTCGGATCATTGCTGTCGGTGGCGTAAACAATGGTGCCTTCCTTGTTGATGACGAAAGCGGCCCGTTTGCTAACTCCCTTGAAACCAAGCAAGTCTTCAAAGAGGACATCATACTTCTTGCTCACCTCACGGTTAAAATCACTGAGGAGCGGGAAGTTTAGATTTTTCTCCTTGGCGAAAACCTCCTGCGTAAAAGGGCTGTCCACCGAAATGGCATACACTTGCGCCTCCAGCTTTTCATACTCTTTGAGCTGGTCACGAACCGAGCACATTTCATCCGCACAAACGCTGGTAAACGCGAGGGGAAAGAAAAGCAGGACGACATTTTTGCTGCCGACATTATCGAGAGGACTGATATCGGCAAGACCATCGGCGTTTTTGCTTTTAAACGTAAAGGCGGGGGCTTTGGGTGCAATTTGTAAGGCCAAAGGTAATTTTATTGATAGGTTTA
>JAFIGF010000129.1 GCA_020831535.1 Opitutales bacterium
TGGTACAGATCGGGATTTCCGTAGAGAAATTCATAAATCGGCTGACCGGCGAAGCCTATTTCCACCAAGCGCAACATTGAGCCGGGCTCTTCGCTGATGCGTATCCGCCACTGAAAGCGGCGTCCAGTCCCCACCCCCGTACGGGCCGCGATGACCCCGAGTTGACCGAAATCGATATTGGCTCCGCAAAGGATGGCCAGCGCCCGTTGGTTTTTCCAGCGGTCTGCGGTCTGCAAATAACCTGCCAACCCCATGGCCCCCGAGGGTTCGGGAATGCACCGCAAGTGATCCCAGGCATAGCGAATGGCTTCACAGACTTCCTCATTGCTCACCGTAAGGTGCTCATCGATCAACTCGGGCAAAAGAGCAAAGGGAAGGTCCCCGATCTGGCGAACGGCCGTGCCATCGCAAAAAAGATCAACCTGGGGCAGGCGAACGGGCTTTCCGGCTTCGAGAGCAGCCTGATAGCAGGCCTGCCCGACACCCTCCACCGCGACCAGATGAATTTTTGGATACACCAGCTTGAGCCAGGCGGCCACCCCGGCGGCCATGCCGCCTCCCCCGATTTGGACAAAGGCCACCTGGATATCCCCCTGCCCTGCGGTTACCACCTCATCGGCCAAAGTCGCCTGACCCGCCATAACTTCCAAATCGTCATACGCATGTAGATACACCGCTCCGCTGCTCTGGGAATCTTCCTTGGCTTCCTGCAGGGCGTCATCGTAGGAATCTCCGGTCAGGTAAATCTCCACCCACTCGCCCCCATGAGCACGCACCGCGGCCTGTTTCACCCCGGGGGTCGAACGGGGCATGTAAATTCTCGCCCGGATACCGAGCTTCTTCGCGCCCAAGGCCACCCCCTGGGCATGGTTGCCCGCCGAAGCAGCCACCACCCCACGGGCCCTCTCGGCTTCGGTGAGATTGGCCATCCGGTTAAAGGCCCCCCGCCACTTGTAGGCTTTGATCGGGGACAGATCCTCGCGCTTGATCAACAGCTCCCCTTCCGTAGCCGGATGCAATACTTCCAATGGGGTCGCGGCGGCAGCCCGATAGACCCGGCTGCGGGCCGCTAAAGTCTCCCGCCTAAGTTTTCGCAAAAGCGAGAGAGGCTCGGTTTCGTCATCCAACATTATAGCAATGGAACACCTCCTCGCGGAGGAAAGATTTTAACGAAACAGAAGAACCGGAATCCGACACCGCCGGATCATTTCGGTGGTCGTACTGCCAATGAAGAGATGGCGAATCCGGCTATGCCCGTAAGCCCCCATGATCAACATCTCGATGTCCTCATCGATAACGTATTGGGAAATGGTATCCTCGGGCGTTCCGTGGAGCATTTGACAACGCAGATCCTTGGCCCCACCTGCGGTCAGGGCCTTCTCCGCCTCCTCCAAATGGCTGGCCGCCTGTTCCTCCGAAGAGGAGTCTTCGACTACCGTAACCACATGGTAGGAGAATTTTCGGTAATAAGGATTCGAGGTCAGAAAGGATAAAGCTTTTTTCGCGCTTTTCCCGCCATCGTAGGCCAAGACCACCTTTTTGACCGGTTGATAGGAGCGACTGGTGACCAGACAGGGTTTGGCCGAGGCCCGGACCACCCGCTCCATCGTGGACCCCAAATGCTCGGTAGCAAAATCGGCGTTTTCCCCACGCTTGCCCAGCATCACCAGGTCGGCGTCCTTTTCCAATTCCTCCAGCGAATCGACCAGCAAGCCGGTCTTGTGGTGAAAGGAAACCCGGTCCTCACCAATCTTCTTTTGCTCCAGAACCGACCGTACATTCTTCTCGATGACTTTCGCTTTTTCCCCCTCCATCTCCTTGAGCTGCCCCAGCATTCCCTGATAGGGCTGGATACCAAGACTTCCACTCAAATCAGAAATAAGCGGCACTTCAAATTGCCGCAAATCAGTCACATAAACGGCGTTCAGGTGGGCCTCGGTCTCTGCCAGGATTTCCGCAGCATAATCGGCACAAACCTGGGCATAATCCGAACCATCGGTGCATAGTAATATTTTCTTCATGGGTTACTCTCGTGTTTGGATGAGCGACTTTTAGTGGCGTAGGCAATCTGCATGATTCATTCCACTTCCATTAAAAGACCGTGTTATCCGGGACGACCGCGTTTTTGCCCACGATCAGCACCCCGTCGCGAACGAAGAGGCCGTTCTGCTGAAACATATCCGGCTTGCCCTCCGGCGAAAGTACACAATTGGCACCAATGCGGGCGTTCTTGTCGATAATCGCATTCTTCACCTTGGTTCCAGGCCCAATGCCTATTTGGGGACGCGAATCGTCGGCAGGATCCTCATGGTAAAAATCATCCGCCCCCATCATGACGACATGGTCCAACTCAACGCCTTCTCCGACGAAGGAACGGACCCCAATGACCGAGCGGAAAATTTTGGCATCATTGATAATGCAGCCGTCGGAAATGATCGCCTTTTCCATTTGGCAACGATTCACCTTACTGGCCGGCATGTAACGGGCATGGGTGTAGATCGGGGCATCGGGCACAAAAAAGTTGAAGGGCGGAAGGGCATCGGTAAGCTGTAAATTGGCTTCGAAAAAAGCATGGACGGTTCCGATATCCTCCCAGTAGTGATCAAACACATACCCGTATAAATTCGCCTCCTTCAATAACCCGGGAATGATTTCCTTCCCGAAATCGGTCATATTGTTTTGCAGGGAATCGCGCAGGACCTTTTTGCTGAAAACATATATGCCCATATTGGCCAGGCAACGGGGCTCTTCGCCGGTATAGCCAGCTTTTTCCTCGACCGCTCGGCTGATATGCAACGATTCAATGACCTTCGGATCCTTGGGTTTTTCGGCGAAGCCGGTGATCCGCAGGGAATCGTCCACTTTCATCAGTCCCAACCCTTCCACCTGGCTGGCCGGAAGAGGCTTGGCGGCAATCGTCACATCCGCCCCCGTATCCCGATGCTGACGGAGAATATCCCGAAAGTCCATCCGGTACAACTGGTCCCCGGAGAGCACCAGCACCAAGTCATGCGCATGGTCTTCGAAGTGGTGCAGATTCTGCCGCACCGCGTCAGCCGTTCCCTGATACCAAGCGTCGGCCTCCTCGGTTTGCTCCGCCGCCAGAATATCCACAAAGCCGCGCCCAAAGGGATCGAATTTGTAGGAATCCTGAATATGCCGGTGCAACGAGGCGGTATTGAACTGGGTCAGGACATACATCCGATTGACCCCCGAATTCAGGCAATTGCTGATCGGGATATCGACCAGTCGGTATTTGCCCGCCAGTGGTACAGCGGGCTTACAACGCTCTTTGGTGAGAGGGCTGAGACGCGTTCCGCGTCCACCGCCCATAATTATCGCTAAAACGTCCTGGCTCATAGGGTATGGAGAATTGGGAGTTAGGGTTAAAAATAGGAAGAGTTCTGGGTTGAACATACATAGGATACAGAGCTATGGTCCTCTTCGACAACATAAATAAAAGCAATGTGTGGAATTATCGGTTATATCGGAAAACAAAAAGCGGCCCCCATCTTGATTGAAGGACTAAAACGCCTTGAGTACCGGGGGTACGATTCCGCTGGCTTGGCATTATCGGAACCCAACGGGCTCTTTGTTTGCAAAAAAACCGGGCGGGTGGAAAACCTGGCGCAATCGATGATGGGTCGTTCCTCCGGATCCACCCGGGGGATCAGCCACACCCGTTGGGCTACCCACGGCGGGGTGAGCGACGAAAATGCCCACCCACACCTGAGTTCCGACGGGGCCTTTGCCCTCACCCACAACGGGGTCATCGAAAACTTCGGCAGTATCAAAAAGTTTCTGCTGAGCAAAGGCTATACGTTTCAGTCGCAGACCGATTCCGAGGTTCTCGTCAACCTGATCGCCTACCATTATGCCAAGGAACCCAAAGACGGGGACCATAACCCTTTTCTGGAAGCGGTTCGCCGGGCCCTCTTCCATGTCGAGGGAACCTACGGCATCGCCGTCATGTGCCAGGATTTTCCAGACCAGTTGGTGGGTGCCCGCAAAGGGTCACCACTGATCCTGGGGGTCGGCAAAGAGGAATTCCTTCTGGCCAGCGACGTCGCCGCACTGATCACCCATACCCAGAATGTCGTTTACCTGAAGGACAACGAAATCGTCAGTATTACCCCCGACAGCTTTCACATCGCCAACGGCACCCGGGAAAATGTCTCCCCGATCATCGATCATATCGACTGGAAGATCGAGGATTCCGAAATGGGCTCCTACGCCCATTTTATGGAGAAGGAAATCTTCGAACAACCCGCCGCTCTGGAAAACAGTATGCGGGGACGATTCTCCGACGATAACAGCACCGCCAATTTCGGGGGTCTGAACCTCTCCGCCCAGGAACTCCGGCAGGTGGACCGGATTTTGTTTTGCGGTTGTGGCACCGCCTGGCATGCCTGCCTGATTGCCGAATACCTCATCGAGCGTTACGCCCGCATTCCCGTGGAAGTGGAATACGCCTCCGAATTCCGCTACCGCAATGCCCCCCTCGACAAGAACACCCTCGTGTTTGTGATCAGCCAGAGCGGGGAAACCATCGATACCCTCGCCGCCCTGCGGGAGGCCAAGCGGAAAGGCTACCGTACCATGGCCATCGTCAATACCGTTGGCTCCACCATCGCCCGCGAAAGTGACGGCGGGATCTACCAGCACATCGGTCCCGAAATCGGGGTGGCCTCCACCAAAGCCTTTACCTCGCAATTGTTGGTCTCCGCGATGATCGCTCTCTACCTGGGCCGCCTGCGCGATATGAGCTTTACCGATGGCCGGGACTTTACTGAAGCCCTGAAAAGCCTGCCGGAATTGGTCTCCCGCACCCTCGAACTGGCCCCAAGGATTAAGGAAATTGCCAGTGAATACAAAGACCACGCGGATTTTCTCTTTCTGGGCCGCCAGTCTCTTTTCCCCATTGCCTTGGAAGGCGCCCTGAAGCTCAAGGAAATCTCCTACATCCACGCCGAAGGCTACCCCGCGGCAGAAATGAAGCACGGCCCTATCGCCCTCATCAGCGAGGATTGCCCGAGTGTTTTTCTCGCCCCCCAGGATGATATGTTTCACAAGGTTCTCGGAAATATGCAGGAGGTGAAGGCCCGCGGAGGAAAAATCATCGCCATCGGTTCCGAGGAAGCGGAGTTTCCCGAAGACCTGCCGGACCACCTCCTGCGGATTCCCGAATGCCACCCCGCCGTTCTTCCCATCCTGGCCACCATTCCCTTGCAGCTTCTATCCTATTACATCGCCCTGGAGAAAGGTTGTGATGTCGACAAACCCCGCAACCTTGCCAAATCCGTTACGGTGGAATAAGACGCGTAAGAGGCCACGCCCCAAGCGCAATTCATAATTCTTAAATCATAATTCTTACTTTCCTTCCATGCGCGTCACACCAGACTTTTCCACGTTTCAAAAACTCACCGCCCAGGGGAATGTCATTCCGCTGAGCACGGAGTTGACCGCGGATTTTGAAACCCCCGTCTCGGCCTACGCCAAATTGCGCAAAGCGGGACCCGCCTTTCTCCTGGAATCGGTGGAAGGCGGAGAGAACCTATACCGGTACTCCTTCTTCGGGTGCCGCCCGCGCAAAACCCTGGCCGCCTACCCGGACCGAGTCGTCTGGAAAACCGGCGAAAAAGAGGAAGTCCTCCCCCCCTCCAAGGACCCGCTGGGCCTTTTGCAGGAGGAAATGAAACAATACCAAGCGGTCAAGCTCCCCGGGATGCCCCGCTTCGCCGGAGGGGCGGTCGGCTTTTTGGCCTACGATATTATTTCCTCAATCGAGCCCACCGTCCCCCCCATTGGCGGAAAGCCAAAGCCGGATAGCCCCCTACTGCATTTCAGTTTCGTCGATTCCGTGGTCATCCTCGACCGCGTCCGCCAAACTTTACGTATCTGCGTCAACGCCCACCTCCGCGACACCGAACCGGAGGAAGCCTACCGAAAAGCCGTCCGGGAAATGGAGGAAATCCGCGACCTCTTCAGCCAACCCCACGCGCTCCCGCCCGAGCCACTGGTCGAACCCGGTGAAATCACCGTCCCGCAAGGCAATTTTTCCCAAGAGACCTTCGAACGCACCGTGGAAGAGGCAAAGGAATACATCCGCGCTGGCGATATCATTCAGGTCGTCCTCTCGCAAAAATTCACCAAACGCTTTGACCATAGTCCTCTCCAACTCTACCGCGCCCTGCGAACAGTCAATCCGTCCCCGTATATGTTTCTCTACGAGAACGACGACTTTGCCAGTATCGGAGCGTCCCCGGAAGTCCATGTCCGCCTGACCGATGGTTTGGTGGAAATCCGCCCCATCGCCGGAACCCGTCCTCGCGGCGCCACTGCCGCCGAAGACCGGGATTTGGAAAAAGACCTTTTGGCTGACGCCAAGGAACGCGCCGAACACCTCATGCTGGTGGACCTCGCCCGCAACGATATCGGACGCGTCTGCCAGTACGGCAGTGTGCATGTGCCGGAGTATATGATCGTCGAACGTTATTCCCACGTTATGCACATCGTCTCCCAAGTGGAAGGGCAACTGGCGGAGGACCGCAATGCCTTTGATCTGATGAAAGCCACCTTCCCCGCCGGGACCGTCTCCGGAGCCCCCAAGGTCCGGGCCATGCAGATCATTGCCGAGAAAGAACCCGAAGCCCGCGGCCTCTATGCCGGTGCCCTCGGGTATTTCAGTTACGACGGTAACCTCGATTCCTGTATCGCCATTCGCACCGCCTGGTTGGAGAAAGGCGAACTCAGCATTCAGTCCGGAGCCGGCATCGTGGCCGATTCGGACCCTGCAAGTGAATATCAGGAAACGGTCGATAAAGCCAAAGGTATGCTCAAGGCGGTGCAAATTGCCGAAGCCATGGGAGAATAAGCGGCAAAAATAGATCAAATTAGCCAAAAAAAACTTTGACAAAGCCCTTGCCATAAACGAAAGTTATTTGCATCAACGTTCTGTTGTTGAACTTTAATCCCCAAAATTAAAAATCCCATGAATAAGACAGCGAAAAAGGGTTTTACCCTCATCGAGCTCCTCACTGTTATCGCGATTATCGGCATTCTCGCCGGTATCCTTATCCCCGCGGTCAACCGCGTCCGGACCTCCGCCCGTCAGTCGGTGGACACCAATAATGTCCGGCAGATCGGTCTGGCCATGAATATTTTTGCCGACGAAAATCGTGAACGTCTCCCCGCTCCCGAAGATGTGGGGGAATTGGCTGCACTCCTAGCCAATGAAGTTGATCTCACAGATCCTAACATTTGGATCAGTCCCCAAGGTTTTGGAAACTTGGAATTCGATTTCGATTCTACTGATGGATACTCGACCGACGATACTAATAATCAAAGTGATTATGTTGTCCTGGTTTCTGAAGACGAGGATGCTCTTTTACGCACCGGACGTATCGACAGTGCGGTGCCTATGGTCTTTCTAACAGGTTTGCAAGATGATGGGACTTGGGATGATGATGAAACAGTCTCCCCATATCGTGACCGCGGTGGCGCTGTTTCTTTTGCCGGTGGAAGCGCAGCCTTCGTAAGTCAGATTGGTGGAGATGATTACCCATTCCCCAGGGATGCAACTGATATGACTGAGACCACTCCTGCTGGTGGAGCTTACATTGATTCGGATGGAGATTACTCCTTCTGATGTAAGGTTGGTCTATTTTTACTTGGAAAAAGCGAGGGTCTAAAGACCCTCGCTTTTTTTATTTATGCTCTCCCTCTTCCGCCAGAAAGCTCTTGCTCAGAAGAGCCGCAAAACCTTCACCCCCTTTGCCCTCTCAACCGGGTTAGCGAACGAAATGGGAGCTCTGTCCTTGGGCAGCGTCGTCGAAAGCCCGCCGCTCAAACTGCAGGAAACCCGAACTTACGAATTCGCCCTGACCGGTGCCCCTGGCCTTTCGCTGGAACAGTTGAGGCCCTTTCTTCGCCGGCAACCGACCCTTGCCGAAGTCCGTACCTTTTGGCACCAGAGCATCGATCCTCAAACCCACCCGCGCCCTCTCGCCGAACTCTTCGCCCTTCTCCTGATCTTTTGCCACAAGCGGGCCTGGACTCCCCCAAAACGGTTCGGCCTGGAAATCGAAATTCCACCCGCAGCCTCCTACCCCACCCTGGCGGTTCCTTTTGTCCAGAGCCTCGCCGAACTTGCCGGACGCCAACTGCTGACCACCGAACCCGCCTACCTCCCCCACCTGTGCCGGCGGGAAATTTTCGGCGAAATCCGGGGTTGGGACGATTGTCTCACCGCCCAAAGCGGACAACCCGGCCAAATCCTTCCCCTCCTCACCCGCCCGGATCGTCTTTTCCCGACAATCGACCTCCCCACTGGCACCTCTTTCACCTTCCAACCCACTGAGGATCCCGCAAACTTTGATCGCCACAACACCTTTCGTTTCCTCCGCGATGCCGCCTTTCTCGGCAAATTGGCCCTTGAAGAAGAAGTCGGTCGCCGCTGGCACCACGGCACCGACATCAGTGAACTTGAAATGGGTTATTATCCCGAAAACCGAAAGGAAATCACCCCCGACCCCGCCCTCCTCAAGGTCTGGCGGGAGCATTTGGAACGCGAAAACTGCCACCCAACCGAAGGCACCACCTACCCCGCCCACCAAGCCCTCTCCCTTGTCCTCGCCGAACACCGGCAAGCCGAAAGCCTCCATCAAATCCTGCAGGAAGGAACCGACGACGATCAAATCGAAGCCCTCGCCACCACCCTACAAACCACCTCCTCCCGTTTTGCCCACCTATTCCCCAATCATTCACCAACCAAGAAGGCCCTTACCAAGATCCGCAAAGCCCTCCCCCCAGACCATCAAATCCTCGCCACCACCCCCACCC
>JAFIGF010000138.1 GCA_020831535.1 Opitutales bacterium
ACCGGGAAAGCAGACTTCCTATCTGATCGCAACCAGAATAGGCCATCGGTATGACACCGTGACACATTTTTCGCCAAAAGGCAGAGATTTGCCCACTCACCGGAATATCTACCGATCCGAAACAAGACCATCAACCAGGAAAGGAAAATGAAATCGGTGAAATGGTTTCGAAGGGCATTCATTATAAAGGAGATTTTCATTCTGAAGCTTGGCGAAAAGATAGCTCCTTGTCCAGAAATCCCGGAAACCGATTTGCCTTACCAAAGCCGAAGCGGCTGGCAGCAGATGCCGTGACGGAGCGGTTGGTGGCATGTCGTTGGAGGGGTCGGAGTTCCGAGAAAAATCAAGACGGAGTGAAACGGAAAGGGCTTAACGATTCTAAATCTTTGGGTCATTCGGTTACTACCTTCTATTCCTTTGAAACCGGCACTAGGGCAATACGGAAACCCAACCAGTTGTCACGACGATCCGGCGGGACCCTTGCGCGAATCGCCGAACGTATCCCGAGGGGGGGGTGGAACCAGGCACCACCGCGAACGACCCGGCGGGTGCCCGTCATGGGACCTTCGTAGTCAACTTTCGATCCGCCCGGATAATCCCCATACCAACTACGTGTCAACTCAGACACATTACCATAAACATCATATAAGCCCAACGGATTCGGAGACTTTTGTCCCACTGGGTGTGTGCGCATCCCACTATTGGATGCAAACCAAGCGTAAAGGCTAAAGTCCTCAGCATCATAACCAAACCACCAAGGAGTCTGCGTTCCCGCCCGTACCGCATACTCCCATTGCGCTTCACTTGGCAAAGCATATTTATACCCCTGAGGCAGGCGGCCCGCCGTTCGCTCACGCTCCGTCAATTTTCGGCAAAACTCCATAGCGTCATTCCAACTCACTGTCTCTACGGGCGCATTTGATCCTGACTCTTTAAAATTACTTGGGTTATTTCCCATCAACGCTTCCCACTGTCCTTGCGTGATTGGTGTCGCCCCCAACCAGTACCCATGTGTCAACCGAACCTGCGTTTGCGGACCCTCGGAATCCAAGTGCCATTCTGCACTTGACGGACTCCCCATGAGGAATTCACCCGGCTCGATCCAAATCATCGTCAGAGTTTCGTCCTCGGGTAATTCAATGATAAAATCTGCATTCTCATTCGAAGCCCTACTTTCCGCGTGACTTAATTCCATGATTGCATCGTAATATTCCTCTGGAATCCCCCTTTGGTATTTCAAAAGAAGTTCGAAGATTTTTTCCCGAACTTCTTCACGTTTGTTATGCTCTGAAAAATACTCCATGCGGAGCTTCAAATTCTCGAACACCCGCTTACTTAACTCACTCAATACATTAACTGAGCTTTCTGAAAAATATTTTTCATTATCAAACTTCAGGATCAGGATTTTGTAATCATCAACCTCGTAGAGATGTAAAGCCATATCCCCGCTGGTCCCCATCGGTATAATAAAAAGTTCCTCATCTATGAGGAGATCATCGAGAGCGAACAGGAAGGAATAAAAGTAGGACGGGTAGTTTTCGCCAAACCTTATGTTTTGCCGTGAGTCCTCCCAATAACGATAGGAGGCGAACAAAAGTCCAAGGCTAAAGAGTAAAATTAAAACAGGTAAATATTTGACTCTTCTCATAATCACATTCCAGCGCTTTTTCTAACATATCTATACTCTTCTTCACCGTCCTCACAAACGTGGCAATAATAACCGACATTGGTTGGGGAGGTTGTCCCGGTATAGGTATCTTTCCCTCTAAAACGATTCAATAAACTATTCCAAAGCCGTCTTCTGCATTCCCAAACTTTCGTATCGCAACGATATCTTGCTCCCAAACGTCTAAAAACTTTAGGGGAACTTAATCGTTGATTTTGTTGGTCACCAAATTGTGCAAACGATCTATCACCACCAGGAAACGAATGGCACATTGGTGCACTTTGACCTGAGCCACCTGTAGACAGTGCATGCACATTAAGAATTGCACGATTATTTCCAGTATTGTTGTGATCCTGAGCTTGTTGCTGATTAAAATCTCTCTGCCCTGGCCCTGGGTCCCCTCCCCTTTTCGATCTTTCCTTTTTGTCACTCCAAAAATCGGGTTGGTCCCGTACAGCACTTTCAGGGGCATTGTGTTCTCTTGCTGCCCAATCAATAAGCGAATTACTAGCAAGCCCCAACACATCCCAAGCATTCACCCCATCATTCCCAACAAACCCATACAGATTCAACCCACCCCGTTCGCCGATCGGATCCATACTTGGCCAGCGGCCGGTTTCGGGGTCGTATCGAGGTAGGAACTCCCGGTTGCCCGGGAGCCCCCTCACAGATCCCGGCGTGCAGTTTTCCCGCACCGGGCTCTTCGGAATAGCTCGCTTTGCACCAGAGCTTTGAGAATCTACGTTGAAGGCAACCATAGTCTTTGTTGGTAGTTGCCTCTTAATCGAGGCCCGTTGAGTCCGTGTTGCTTCAGCAGGTTCAGGAGCTTGTCCCAACGATAGCTACGGCGTTGACTGCGGCGATTCAGCCATTGGTAAAGGCTCCGCTGCGTTTCCCGCCAGAACTTGTTCAGGGACATCATATTGCCATTTACTCCATAGTAGTTCCAGTATCCGGTCAATTTCCGTTTTAACCTGCCAAGCAGTACCTTTACGGGCTCGTGGCGATTCGCCTTGATCCAGGCACGCATCGCGGCCTCTGATCTTTGGCGTTTCCTGGGCGATGTCATTCTTTGTACCTTTCGGTTTCCTTTCCGAGTCGTTTCCCAATGGTAGCGAAAACTCAGGAAGTCGAAACCTCCGTTGTTTCCCTTTGGATCGTTTCGACTGAAACCGACCAGATGCGTCTTCTCGGTGGATAGCGACAATTCAAACTTCTTCATCCGGGCTTCCAGTTGCTCGTGAAATTTCCGAGCCTCAGCCTCATGCTCAAAGGCACAGACGAAGTCGTCCGCATAGCGCAGAAGCATTGCTTGTCCCCGAAGGCGACAGCGCACATGCTTCTCAAACCACAGATCAAGAGCATAGTGAAGGTACACATTAGCCAGCAAGGGAGATAGGATTCCCCCTTGAGGCGTCCCTGTTAGTGGATCAATGACGTTGCCATCCTCTTCCAGTATGCCCGCCTTGAGCCACCTTCGGATCAACTGCAGCAGCGCTCCGTCGGCAACTCTCAGTTCGAGCATTCGGATCAACCAGTCATGATCTATGGTATCGAAGTACGACTTCAGATCGGCATCGAGCACCCAGTGGTACCTGCCAATCGCTAGTCGTCCCGCCAATACCTGACTGGCTTCTTGAGCTCCCCGTCCCGGCCGGTATCCCCAACTCGTTTCGAGAAACTCGGTTTCGTAGATCGCGGAGAGGATTTTCGTTACGCACAACTGCAATAACTTATCCTCCACCGCTGGTATCCCCAGAGGTCGCGTTTTACCGTCTCCTTTGGGAATATGTTTACGACGTACCAGCTTTGCCCGATAACGCCTCTGTTTCAGCCGCTTCACCAAGTCTGCCAGGTTTTCATCGAGATTCTTCCCATACTCTCGCACGGTCACTCGATCCACTCCGGGAGCTGCGTTCTTGCGCAGCCCCTCGTAGCAGAGCCTAAGGTTCGATTCAGTGAGCAGCCCATACAGATTGCGCATCCGCGCTTTTGGTTCTCGTCGCGCTCTGTTCGCTATTCCCCGCAGTGAGGTTGGCAGGTGTTTTCTGAGCTGTCCTTTCAGTTCCATGTTTCCTTTGCGGGCTTCGCTTTTCCGCCACCGCCTTCCCCATGTGATCGGCTCGCCCGTCTCAGAGTACTATGCGGTGGTCTGACTCCCGCCTATACTTCAGGAAGCCTCACTCTCGCTTGGCGTTGCTTACCTCTGCCGGGTATCGGCGAGGATATACGCGGGTCTCCCAAGTTCCCGTTCGCTTCTTTTCCCACATGCCACGTGCTTGAGACCCCGATGAGTGTCCCGGATGCTCGCCATATTGCATCCATCCTGTTGGCTTCCGCTAGTACTACTACGTCGCCACTCATTCGTCCTTGTAACGAGGCTGATTCACTTCGGGAGGGTGCATCCTCCCTGCGGCCTGCGAGATTCCCTGTGTACGCTTACGTTATGTCGTTCGGTTTACCTCCTTCATAACGCCAACACTCGGTACGAGTGGATGGCTAGTCCTTGTTCGGCAGGAACTTTCATCCTGCAAGAAGCGCCGAGCTTTGCTTGGCGCACAGTATCGGAAGCCGTAAAATGATACCTGCAAAACGAATCCTTTCTCCGGGGGGATCGCGCCCGGCGCGTGGTAGTGAGGTGTCGCGGAGGCGAAGACTCGGCGAACATTCATCTGAAGCACATAAGCTGTTGTTACTGAACTGGAAGGAAGTACGACGAGGGAATACCCATCACGGCATCGTAGGTGTGGGTTGGGGATTGGGGGAAAGGTAGGGATTTTGTTTCTGGGCTCACAAACTGCCCCTGTGGCGGCTTCGAACTCAACGCAAAAACGCTTCCAAGCCAGGGAAAAGACATAGGCCAAAAACAAGGGAAACGGGAAGGGATGCTGCATCGGTTTTTTCGAAGAGAAAAGTAGCCTTTCACTTTGGCTGAATGCTGTCGAGTTTTTCTTTTTATGTTATATATTTTTACCTCAACAGTCCTCCCTCGCACAAAACATAGCGGGTCGATTTTAGGCTTTCCCTTCAGGCGCAAACTTTTTCTGGCACATCGAAGACAAAAATACGCTAGTATTCCGTCGCGCAAAACCCGTTGATAAAAAGAAACTTAAGTCCTTAGGTTGACGCATATGCGCTCAGCGGGAGAGGCCCGGTGGCTTTTCTTGCCAACCCGGCGACTGCCGGGGCGGAGCGGTAGCGGAGTTCGCGCGGGGGTCGTCCGAACGTCGGCCCGGGAGCCCTTCCCGACCTCGCCTCGCCCGATTCAGCCCCCCGCCGACTTGCCGGATGTCCCGCACAATTCAGCTCGCATTATGTCAAGTATCGCCCCTGGCCAGCGAGCCTGCGAGCGCCGACAGGTTCCCGGGCGATATTGGACATCAATGCGAATTGTGCGGGACAGTAGGCTGCCAAAACAAAGGGTCTGAATCGGGCGAGGCGAGGTCGGGAGGGGCGGTCGATTGGCCAAGACGGAGCGGTCGGCGGACAGTTGCCGGTGGGGTCGGAATTACAAAAAAATCAAGATTTCGCGGGCTGACGCCTTCGGCTGTCCCTTCATGGTGCGGTTGTTTGGTTAGAAGGCGCAGGCGAGTCCTTCGACTCTCTTTGAAGTTCGTTCAGGTCAATTTCTTCTAACCAATTTATAATTGTATTCATATCTTCATTGTTTATGATACCTCTTTGCTGAAAAGTCCTTTCATAACTCCAATAAATGTAGCATTTTAGACTAGAACCACTCGTCCACATAAATGGCAGCGTGTATGGTATATCAAAATTAGCATCAAAAACAGATGCAAGTTCATTGTATTCTTTTAAAGTCAAATTTATAGCATATATTTTCCTGTCCTTGCTTAAAAATTCGGCATCGTATATATTACGCATAAAATCATCAGGCATCAAATCTCTTTTTATTAAACCATAAACCGAAGAATGATCAGATTCATCGATAAATGGCATTAAACTATCATAATTAGTCTCATACAAAAGATGTAAACCTATTCCAGAGAGTAAATTCGCATCTACGACTTTACATCGATGTTTGTTTATCCAAAAAGCAAGCAAAGCTATAAAAGAAAAAACCAAAATAGCTACAACAACTATTTTAACAGAATAAACTTTCATTCTATTTCCAAGCTGAAACGCTTACATTGATTGTTACTTCTGCATCAACAGACGTCCCACGGTCGACCGTAAAACCGACTCCCAACTGCAAATCAGCGACTTTTTGCCAGCTTGAGCTCCGATTTATTTTATACACAAAATCCTCTCCTTGATGCGCCGATGGATTGTTCCATATTTCTCCCTCTGGGGTGATTCCTTGACTAAAACCATCATCATCATGAACAAGCCGTCCTACAGCTCGAAATATGGGTCCTCTTAGTGTTCGTTGAGGTTGTGAACCAGTCTGCGATGTCGACACCGACCTTGTTCCCCATCTAAATTTGATTAATCCACAAGATGAGTTTCTGACCGATATTATTAAATTATTGCCTCCACTTACTTGCAATGAACTCACACGGGGATGTTCACCTGATGGCCAATTAATATTGATTTGATTTGTGAGGCTTGACCATGTGGAATGATTAAAGGTTCCTATATCATTACTACTTAGACTGCTGTTTGTATTTCTTGGCATTAAGGATGTTCCGTAATAATTTTTAGCATCTCTATGCCAAGCTTTTATTCGTCCGCCTGATGCTAAATGCCCTTCGGATGAAAGATAGTCAAATTCATTCTCGACTTTAATCTGCGGCGTTAACCCCAACACATCAACATCATTCACCCCATCATTCCCAACAAACCCATACAGGTTCAAACCACCCTCTTCCCCGATTGGATCCCTGCTTGGCCAGCGACCCGTTTCAGAGTCATAGTATCGGAAGCCGTAGTAAGATACCTGCAAAACGATTTCTTTCTCCGGGGGGATCACGCCCTGCGGGTGGTAGTGGGGTATTCTGGGAACCATGACTCGGCGAACACCCATCTGAAGCACATAAGCTGTTGTCCCTGAGAAAGAAAGTAGTACGACGACCGAACTTCTATAATGGCATCGTAGGTATGGATTTGGGGCGGCGGGAAGGGCAGGGCTTTTATTCCTGGGCTCACGAATCCTTCCCGAGTCGGCCTCGAACTCAGCGCAAAAACGCTTCCAGGCCAAGGAAAAGACATAAGCCAAAAACAAGGGAAACTGGAAGGGACGCTGCATCGGTTTTTCGAAGAGAACAGTAGCCTCTCAGCTCGGCTGAATACTGTCGAGTTTTTTTCTTTTTACGTAACATCTTTTTGCATAAATAGCGACCACCCCCGCCAAACATGACGAATTGATTTTAGGCTTTTCCTTCAGGCGCAAACTTTCTTCAATCAATTTCCCTCTGGTCTCTCAGTAACTCCTGTTCCAATTTGTCTTTCCTGCCTTCCCCGTCCTGGGCCATCGACTTTTTGAACAGGAGGGAGTAGAGACCGCAGAGAGGAAAATGCGAAAGATTTCGGACACTAACCGGTTCGGTTGTTTTCCATGGCCTAAGCGCTATAGAATGTGTTACCGATCTCTCCCGCTAGCTCCTCCAAAGCTCTTTCCTACTCAAAGATTGCCTTGGCGATTCGTGGAAACACGGCGTTGTAGCTGGCATTGCCTTTGACCGTAACCTCGAGGGTCAACGGGTTCGCTCCAGTGGAGTTTTTACGGGCAACAATCGCCATGACAACCGATGCTTCCCCGGCAGGGATAATCATGGATTCCGGCATGTCGCCCTCCGGTCGCCGGTAATCAATCCACTTCACCGCACTACCGCCAAGGCGAAAATGCACGGTCAACGCTTCACTGGTTTCACCCGTCCGCGTAAAGGTGAAAGTCGCAGGGTCATCCATCTGGCCGATGGTGGCACTGGAATCGGTGGCAACGACCGAAAGGTTGGCTTTTGTGTTTTCAGAAAAAAAGTTTTTCACGGCGAAAAGCCGGCGTCCGTCGGGGAAAGTGGCCTCCGCCTCCACCCACTGTTTGCCGGAGGAGCTGGGGGTGAAGGTATAGGTTTGTCCGAAAGCGGGGAACTGCCCCTGGGCCTCCCAGACAATGGTGGCCTCGGCAAGGTCAAAACCGGGAGCACGGAGTTCGGCCGTTACGGCCTTGCCGACTGGCAATGCGCCGGGCAGTCCGGTGATGAAAAGCTCCCCGCTCTGCCAAGGCTGGTTTTTCAGTGAAGTCTGAGCAGCGAGGAAGGCCAGGGTCGCCAAACCGCGGGCCTGGTCCGTCACCACAAACTCGGTCGCCACGCTGAAGGTGTCGGTCCACCGATCATAGAAGGCGTAGGAATGGGTATCCGCATCGTCGCGGGGAAAGGACAAATTGGCCAGTTCCGTACCGTAGGTCGGCGTGTAAACCGGTCCGGTCTGCAGCGCCCCAAGGGGAATACCCGAAGGAGGCAGGATCCGCCGGTCGTTCTGTGCATATTGATGCACAATCTCGTGCTGGCGTTTCCACCCCAAGCCGGTCAGGTAAACCATGTTCAGCGGATTACTCCCCAATTCATAGTTGATGTTCGCAACCATCGCCTCGACAAAAGCCGGCCTCGGATAGAGTTGATGCGCCACCGTGATGTCGAAGGCCTGGGGGATGGAAAAATACCAGCCCGCGCTCCGCATCCGTTTGGTGTGATCAGGAAAGCTGGTCCCGTAAGCGCTATCGTTGGACCAACGCAGGGCATCTTCACCGGCGACAATCAATTCCTCCGTACTGCGGGCCAAGTAGCCCTCATCGAGGTCAGTCCGACTCAGCCGTCCACTTCGTTCGGCAAAGGTGTAGGCCCGCAGGGCATTGCCCCAACCACCATTGGCCCGCCACCAGCCCCAGCGTCTTGTTGCCGGATCGGAAGGCTCATACCATTCCTGAAGAGTCGCGTGAATGGCCGGATCACCCGTCGCCACGAACATCGCCGCCGCCGCCCAGGCCAGCTCATCATCATGGGTGAAATTATCCCCATAGTGCGAGATCTTCTGGTAAGCCCCGGCTTTGCCAT
>JAFIGF010000142.1 GCA_020831535.1 Opitutales bacterium
GGGAGAGTTTTCCGAATAGGCACCATCCCTCCCATTCTCAAGGAGCGGGCTTATCCCGCGAGCCGAACACTCCGTTCGTTTGTCTCTTTCAGTCCTCCCGGTGAAGAGGGAAGTTCATTCCTGGAAATTTTGCTTTCCCCAGGGAGGCTCCTTTGCTAAAAACAGTCATTGGTTAATAATTCGATTCACCATTTAAACGACGGTTCTTATAAATACCTTCTCGAGCGCTGGATTGCCGCTGTGGAAAATGGTGCTCTTTCTGATGTGGTCGGGCTTTATGCTGAGGATGCGGTTCTTTTGCCGACGCTATCGAATCAAATTCGTTTAACGAGCGAGGACCGGGAAGATTATTTACGCCTATTTTTGTCCCACAAACCCAACGTAACAATTGACTCTCTAATGGAGCGAAAATGGGGGCAAGTGGTTATTCTATCGGGGATTTATCTGATACGGCTAAAAGGAATTCCGGAGGCGCAAGCGGCACGGTTCTCGTTTATTTTTGTTCAATTTGGAAAGGGCGATACGGATTGGGCGATTAAGGAGCATCATTCTTCGTGGATGCCGGAGAGAAGATGAGGCTTGAGTTGATTGTGTTTTAACGCCTTACGGCAAAAAAGGATACTTTTCCAAAGGTTCGTACGGTGGACTTAATGTTGATCCCTTCACTTCGTGCCGCAGTCCAAAGACGCCTTCGCCATCGGGGCAACATTTGGCTAAAGGGGCAAGAATAGGCCCAATGGTGTCATCTTTGCTTCACTGGAGTCAGGCGACTGTGGCTAATGCTCAAACGGTTTGAGTCGGATCCGGTAAAATGAACGCGTTTTAGGGTTATCAGGACGGTATTCAAAATCGGCCATTATTTCGTAAATGGATGAAGATTGATGGATGAAAATATACTCAGGATAGCACTTATATTCTAATTGAAAGAATGTTTGTTCTTCATGGGCTACTAACTCCCGGGGATCAGCCTGCATCGTGCCTTCGGTGAAGACTTCCCATTGTTGGTCTCCCGGATCTTTCCGGCCAATGACTTCCCAATCTTCCAGGGTTTCCGATTTTTCCAAAATCAAAGTAAAATCTTTCCCGGCCTCAGGTCGTAAATCAAAACGAAAGACACGATCATTCTGATCTTCCTCGATCCTCGGCCGCTGAATGTCTTTCCCTTCCCTCAAATCTCCCCGAAGGGCAAAATACAGGATATCCGGAATGCCGTTTTGGTTGAGGTCGGCATCCCAGTTCGGGTCTCCAGTTTCCAATTCTTGCTCATCTCTCCAGAAAGAATAAAAGCGGGATGTCTGCGTGGGGCTTACCCAGTCACTGATCGCCCAATCGGAGTTGAATTGGCCACTGTATATGTGGATCATGCCCGAAGTAAATGAGGAAGGTCGGGCATAGGAGCGGATAGCCCGCCTTCTTATCCGGAAACGATAATTCTGCGCTTGAGTCACCGCATGATCGGTCCAATCCGTAACTATTTGAGAAACCCCATATAGGCGGAAGGATTTCCGGAACAACCAGTCGGAATTTAAATGGGCTTCCCGTTCGATTTTCAACGAATGTCTTTCTTCGTCGGGATTTTCCCAATCCATGGCGATGGGGCCTTCGTCGGTTGGGGTGACGGTGATGTTTAGGGGAGCCTTCGGTCGGCCGCGTAAGCTGGTCTGAGCGGTATTATTGGCTTTGACCGAATAAGAATCCAACTCCGGGTCTATTTCGGAGGGCCAAATAATAAACTCCAAATCTCTGGTTCCCGCGAAACCAGGTGTCCAGTCGAAATATTCGCAGTCTGGAGGGGTGTGAGGATTCCATAAGGCAACCCGCAGACAAAAATAAGAAGCACCGGCGTCAATGCGGAAGCGGTAGTATAAATTGTCGTCGATCCAGACATGCTCAAGCACAGCTCCGTTTTGACCCATTACATGGAAATCATTTTGCGGAGCAGGCGTTTCATTTTCGATCCAATAGGTTAGGTCCGGCCCCCCGCTTTTCTCAATCTCCATGAGAATGATCAATTCCTCCTCTGAGGATCCCTCCCGATAAAGGGCAATCAAGCCGTTATCAAATCTTTCCAAGCCAACATTTACGGTTTCGGCTTGGAGATGACAACAGGCCAGAGGGATGAGAAATAGACTTAAAATTCGCTGTAACATTTTAGATACTTTCTTCGGGGGGATTTATATATATGAGTTGTTATGAAATAGCTCTGAGAAGTCTCGCAAGGGGGCTTGAGGTTTTAGGCCTAACGTTGATTTTGGTATTCAAACCATTCCCCGAGAACGTGGCAATTATGGAATCCGGAGGTCTGGCGATAAAGGTAGGTCCTTTGACGGAAATCCGTCTTGGTTTGAATGAACTATGTACGTGTAGAGGGGTTTTCTTAGGGTCAGATGCAATCCTTCTCTTTGCGCACTTTGATCAATCCAACCAACGGCCCCATGTTTTCCTCACCCCGTCATTTCTATTCCTTTCTCCTTTTACTAGGATTCGGCTTTTTTTTCGGCCCGGCGCTTTCGGCGGAGGATACTCTGCCGGTTCCCCAGAAGCTGGCGCAACTGCGCGTTCAACTGGAGGGCCTTTTTCAGCGGGGTTCCGATGCCCCGGCCCGGGGGCTGGTTCTTGAATTCAATCACTTGAACGACCACTGGTTTATGGGTAGCGGTTATTTCCCGTCCTACAATCAGGGGATCCATCGGGCGATTCTAAGTCCGAAGGATGGGGATGATTTGGGAAGGCTTGAGATCGATGCGATCATTGAGGGCGATGCCTGGGTTCCGGGTGGGGATCTCCATCTCCGTATCGAATGGAACAAGGATGGGGAAAACCGTTATCGGGGCCACTATTCCGGTACGGCCCTGGGCAATGAAGTGGAGGGCGTGGCTACGGGCATTTATTTTCCTGCTCCGGAACCATTGCCGGATGCGACCGCAGCCCAACGTGGGGAGCACCCGCGTTTGCTCTTTCGCGCCGAGGATCTTCCGGCTTTGCGGGAAAAAGCCGAAACCGAGTTTGGAAAAAGAGCCTTGGCCCGGGCGGGTGACGAAGTTTCGGTTCTTCGCAGTATTCTCGTTGATAAGGGGGGGCGCGCGGGTGTTCCGATGGTGATGGTGATCCATGATCAATTGCAGGGAGTGGACTCCCCGTTATGGACCTGGCCGCTGCACACTGAGAATGCGGAAAGCCCATCGAACGATGAGAAAAGTCCGAAGAATGCCTATTCCCGGAGCAGCGCCAGTGATGACCGTATCGAGATTGTGGATCACGGCTTTACCAGGCAACAGGGCGAGGCCCGGTTGCGCGGGACGTTTTTGTTCCCGGAAACGGTTTCTGTCGCCTTGGAGGATATTCAGCAGATCCGTCCTGGATCCAGGACGCTTCGTCATCGGGTGATTTCGGCGGAGGGAAGTAAGGAAGAATTTCTTGCCGTGATAACCTTGGGAGAGGGAAGCCCCCCTGAGGTGAAGCGGTTTGAACATCCGGATGGCATCGGGATCCAAGTCGGGGAAGCCCGGTATCTTCTCGTCGAAGGAGAATTGCAGTTTTTGCCGTAAGGGAGATCGGAGGTCGGAGGTCGGAAGTCTGTGATTTTTGTAGCGAGCGGGTTTACCCCGCGATCCGGGAGGTCGGAAGTCGGAGGTCAGTACCGCCACCAGCGGAGCTGGAATATGCAGGGAGAGACACGCATGGTCGGAGTGTTCCACGCAGCCGCTAAAGCGGCCGCGCAGGGGTGGTGGGGCGTGTTTGATGTCCCTAGTTTGAAGCACTCCGCGCAGGGACACAAGGTCCCCGCTTGGGGCAAAAAAGCGAACGGGGGCTTTACGCCCCTGAGCGCAATGCTTCAGAAAACGGAAATGTCGCCCCCTTTTCGACAGCGAGCGGGGACTTCATGTCCCTGCGCGCAACACTCCGGAGGCCTCGGAAACACCCTAGTCTCACACAAGAGGTCGGAGGTCGGATGGATTTTACCCGAAGACGTGAGTCTTTGGAAGGATTGGCGTGTATATGCGTCTGGTATGGGCCTTGAATACCAACGTCATCGGCAGGTTGTTCTTGACCATGACATCTGAAATTCAAAGGCTGGAGGGCGTATTTATGAAACTTACCCTTGTTCGTCATGCCCAATCAAAGGGCAACACCTCCGGAAATTATTCGCTTCTCGAATCGGACTCCTTATCCGAAGTTGGCCGGAAGCAAGCGCAAGAACTGGCTGGCACTTTGGAATCCGAGGTTTTTGATAAAATTGTCGTCAGCCCGCTTTCCCGCGCTTTGGAAACGGTTGCTCCTTATTTGGAAAAAACCAATCAGCAGGCCGAGATATGGCCCGAGATCACCGAGATGCGCTGGCAGACAACCCACGAACCGAGGGCCGGGGACTGGTCCTCGGAACCTGCGGAGATTCCTTCCGATCTTCCTGCCCGCTTTACTTTTTTTGAAGACCGTCGCGTCAAACCCGCCGCAACGTTATCCCAGAAACCGGAGGAGCAACGCTGCCGTTTGTACGTTGCCAAGGAACGGGTTGAGCAACTTTACCGGGAAGGTTACACCTCTGTACTCATGGTCAGTCACGGCATTTTTATTCGGGAGTTGGTTTGCGCCATCCTCCAGCTGCCAGGCGTCCTCTCCTTTCCCGCCGACAATTGTTCGGCCCAACAGATTGCTTCAAAGGATGGCAAGAACTGGGATGTTCATTTCCTGAATCGCCTGCCCGATCCTCCTTCGGCGAATTTTTTAAAGCGAGTGATTTCCTATTAACTGGCGATATACGGGTTTATCGCATTGTTGAGTTTGCCAAGATTAGCGATGTCCTCGATAAAGTCTTGAAATATATTGTAAACATTCACAGTGTTTAATACTTATTTCAATAAAACCTATTCCTTTATGGAGTAGATGAATTTCTTTTTCCCCTCTTGTTTAAAGAATGATTGCAAGCGCATCCTCGATTTTCTATCGCAATGGAGTCTTACCCCAAAAGCCACCAGCATAAAGCAACAACAACGTTTTTTTTCATTCTTACGGCTTTCCTGCTTTTTGCGGGCGTCTCCTCTATCCAGGCTGAAGAAGGGGAAACCATGGTGGAAGTCACCGACTCCATCCCGCCGGAGGATGACCACCACATGCCGTTTGGCACGGTGAGTATCGGACTGGAACGGCATGAATCCATCCGGATAACCAACACGGCAGACCCGAGTTCCGATGACACTTTGGTTATCGAGCAGATATTCATCCAGATCGAAAACGGGGAGGGAGAAAACGGGGAAGGAGCGGAATCGACAGAGGGACAAGAGGAGGAAACGGGAGGAAATGAGGATGGGGATATTGCCGCCAGTGGAGCCCATCGATCGCGACCTCCTTCGGACTGGAACCGTCCCCACGACCCCGACACCTTGCTTGTCAGGTTCCGTGAAGGATCCTTCCCCCACCAACGCACCGCCGCCCACGCCTCCGCAAACACTGATATTGCGCACCGCATGAGATATACGCCTGTCGATGTCGTGCAGTTGCCGCCGAACATTCCACCGGAAGCTGCGGCAAAAATTTACCAGGCGAACCCTAACGTGAAATACGTCGAACCGAATTATATCCTTTCCATCGACAGCACGCCGGACGATCCCCTCTTTTCCGATCTGTGGGCATTGAAAAACACGGGGCAAAACTTCGGTACGGCGGGTGCGGACATTTCCGCCGTACCCGCATGGAACATCACAACTGGCGGAAATCACGTCGTCATCGCCGTGATAGACACCGGGATCGACTACACCCATGAAGATCTTGCCGACAACATGTGGGTCAACCCCGATCCCGACGATACCTTTAACGATATTCATGGAGCGACATGGACAGATGGCAACGGGTCGATGACCAGTGGGGATCCGATGGATGACAACGACCACGGTACACATGTCGCGGGAACCATCGGGGCGATCGGCAACAACAATACGGGCATCACGGGCGTGAACTGGAACGTGCGCCTCATGGGACTGAAGTTCCTTAACAGCCAAGGATCCGGGACGACTGCGGATGCCGTCTCCGCTATCGAGTATGCGATCGATCACGGCGCTCATATCACGAACAACTCATGGGGCAACTACAACTTCTCCCAGACGTTGAAGGACACCATAAAGGCTGCAGGGGAGGCCAATCAGCTCTTTGTCGCGGCAGCCGGAAACAACAACTCCGACAACGATCAATTTCCGTTTTATCCCGCCAGCTACGACCTCGAC
>JAFIGF010000153.1 GCA_020831535.1 Opitutales bacterium
TATTCCAGCTCCGCTGGTGGAGGCAATGACCTTTGACACCTAACTTTATTTCCCTATGAAAAAATTCCTAATACCCCTTACTCTCGCCAGTGGCCTTTTGGCTTCGATGGCTTTTGCTCAGCTGGACTATCCTTTTCCGCAGATGGTGCCGGATGAATATATGCAGCCCGGGTTTTACCGGTCGGTGGATGCGGAGGCGTTTCCGCAAGATATGCGGAATGCACGGTCCACCTACTCGAATATGATCGACAATGCCGATGTGGACGCCCTCTTTGAGCAGCGCACTTTCACTGGCAGCCGGGTTTTTGAAGGTGAAGCAAACTTTTCGACGCAAACGTTGGACTATGAAATTATGTATCCGCCGGAGGATGCGGTGGAGCCGCCGGATGGTTTTCCGCTGGTCTTCACCACCTATGGCCGGAGGCGTTTGGCCGAGGCAATGGCCCTGGATCATTTCCGGGAAAACCATCCTGCTTATGTGGTGGCTTTTCTTCATACGGAACGTCCCGGGCCTCTGAATGCGCCTCCTGGTGGGCCGGCTTATAATGATTTCTCATTTTTGTTTCACGAGTTGTTTGATTTTCTTTTTGAGGAGTACCCCATCGATGAAAACCGCATATATGGATCCGGCCATTCCCGTGGGGGGTCCTCCTTGTCTATCCTGTCATTCGCTAAACCGGAGCGGCAGCTAATCACTGCTGGGGTCCCCTCAGCGGGCGGTTTTCAAAGTTTGGAAGGGCCGATTGAGGCAATTAAAAACATCAAGTGGTTTTCGCTTCAGGGAGCCAGTGATTCGACCAGTAATCCCTATGGATCAGAGCATGCTTTTGACCAACTGGAAAAAGCCGGTGCGTTGGACAATGTTTTCTTGTGGATTGAGAATACCGGCCACAGCCCGGATCGAGTAGGCTGGAATGTGGCTGATATCGTGGAGTGGATGTTTGCCCAGACCAAGGCGGATTTAACGCTCCGTCCGGATGCCGTGCTGGATATAGATGTCACCGACGCTGGAGTGCCGCTGAGTTTTACTGCCGATGCGTCCGCTTCCACGCCAAACAACGGGGGGACGATCACCGGTTACACTTGGCAGATGTTCAAGTCGCAGGAGGCTATTGCCGATTACAGCAACCGGTACCTGCATGGATATACGTTGGACACCGGTTTTCAGGATGCGCCGGTTATCGGGACCGGAGCGAGTGTTTCCGAGACTATCGAGGAGCCCGGAACCTACTGGTTGCGGGTGATTGTGGAAGACGATGACGGCAACCGGCGGGCGGCGACGCAGGAGATCCATGCCCGATCGGTGGAACCCACTGCGGCCTTTAGCTTTTCCCGGAATCATGAGGCGGCTGGTCAGTCGATTCATTTTGACGCCTCGGAGTCGGTGCCGGAATATGAGGCAACTCTGAGCAGTTTTTCCTGGGATTTTGGCGATGGAAATAACGCCACGGGTGAAACCGTCGCACATGCTTTTGCAACTCCGGGTGCCTACACTGTGGAGTTGACAGTGACCTCTTCGGAAGGCGAAACGGATACGGTTACCCACTCCGTGACTGTGGCAGAAGCTTTTCCGGGGTATCGGTATTTTCGTTTTACCGGTTTGGATATGCACCAAAATTGGAATTCGCCCAGAATTGATGAGTTTGCTTTTTTGACCGGTTCCACAGCGTTTCCCCGTGAGCCGATGACCAGCAATCAATCCCAGGGCATCCAACTTTCCGCTACCTGGAACGAGGGCGAGGTCTGGCGGGTTTTTGACCAAGACGAAGGCACCGGTTGGACGCATCACAACTACTTTGTTCCGGGCCTCCTGGAGATGGATGTCGGGGAGGACCAGAGGTTTGTGCCCACCGGATTCCATATAGTGATGGGTGGTTCCAACAACCGTTGGAGTCTCTTTACCCTGGAAGCTTCGGTGGATGAAGAAACCTGGGATACGCTCTGGGAGCAAGACGGTTTATTAGACAACGATGGGGAGGAAATTCTGTTCGAAGACGTGCCTTTTGTGGAAATCCAAAATGTGTCGGAGGGGACTTATGGATTGGGTTGGGAGTTTGCCTTGCAGGCCAGTCTTACCAATATGACCGGGGTAACCGAGGTTGCGTATTATGCCAATGATTCCCTCATTGGTTCGTCTTCGAGCGGAGATGATTTTGAAGTGTTATGGACGCCTACCGAATTGGGTGAATTCTCTTTGACCGCCGTGGCTACCTATGATGGTGGACAGCAGGCGAGTTGGTTCCCAATCCCGATCACCATGCAACCGGCGCCGGAAATTACGCGGATTGATATGACCCCGGCGGACATGCGGGTGTATCCGGATGGGCAGGTGCCGATGACGGCAGAGGCGTTTGACCAGTTTGACAACCCTTTGATTCCCCAACCGGAGTTCAACTGGAGCGTGGAGGCGGCCGCTGGAAGTATCACGAGTGAAGGTCTCTATACCGCCGGAAGTGAGTTCGGGGAATTCGATATCTCGGTCAGCGCTACTTACGAGGGGGATACACTGACGGCCAACCAGTCGGTGATTGTTGTGGATGCCGGCAATTTCTGTGTGGAGTATTTTGCCGGGGAGTTATTGCGTCCGGTATGGAGTTTTATCAGTAAGGAATCCTGGCCTGGGGCCCGCGCGGATGTGGAGCAGGGAAGGATTACGATTCAGAGCCGTGGGGGAAGCATGTGGCAGAGTACGCAGGAATTCTCCGCGATCCGGCGAACGGATATCACCGGTGATTTTGATGTATCCGTTAAAGTGATTTCTCAAAACGAAAATTACACCGATGACGGGTCCAAGGTGGGCATTGTGGTGGCCAACGACTTTAACGATTTGAGTCAGGGAGGCTATTTGACCCTGCATACCCGGGGCAACGACCGGGTAGCTTTTCAGCGGGAGGGGACTCCCGGAGAAATCAGTAGCACGACTATCGATGATTTCCCTGAAGGAAAGGATTGGCCGGTTTGGTTGAGGCTGGTGAAGTCGGGGACAGAGTTTTCCACCTATTATAAATTTGCCGAGGCGGACGAGTGGGAACACCTGGGCACTTCCACGGTAAGTGCGGCGGCTACCGATTCTCAAGTGGCCTTGTTTGCCAGTTCCAATAATACCAGCAAAACGGTTTATGGAGTTTTCGGCGACTTCATTATCGCTGACTGCGATCCCGGCGACTTTGATCTCATCCCCGCTGCCCCGGAGATCGTTCAACAACCCCAACCGGTGAGTGTTTTCGAGGGAGGGTCCATCACGCTCACTGCGGAAGCTACTGGTTTTCCGGTGATTACCGGGTACCAATGGTTGAAGGACGGGGTAGAGATTTCGAATGATCACCGCATTTCCGGCGCGGAGAGTGCGCAGTTGGTGATCGAAGACGCCCAGTTTTCGGATCAGGGAGCGTACACCCTGGCGGTGACCAATGACGAAGGCACCACCACAACCGACGAGGCACTGGTGGAGGTGCTACCCACGCCGGCACTGTATCTTCTTATCGACTTTGGAACCAATCACACCGATCCGGGCGACTTATGGAATTCGCTGAATGACAGTGATACTCACACGGATTTGATCAACAGCATTGATGGGGAAGAGACTTCGGTGGAGATCGATATGATCACTACCAGTGGTAGCGGCATTCAGACTTCAGGTAACAACACCGCCTGGGGGACCCGGTATATCGCACCCGACTGGGCTAATAGCGAAGCACTCAATGATCGTCTCTGGGTTGACCAGGGCCACACGGCCACCCTTCGCTTCCGCAATCTGGATCCGGCAAAAACGTACAGCGTGGAAATCGCTTCCGGTTTCGGCGGGAGCGGATCCAATGGTAATGAGCCGGGTATATTTGAAGTCGTGGGGGCGGGAGATGCGGTTGAAGGTTTAAATGCATTTAGTGATAATAGTCTTGGAACGCAGGTTCATTGGACGTCCCGCGGTCCGACCGACGGTGGCAATGCCCCCTATGCGGTGGAGGGCTGGATGATTTGGAAGGATGTCAGTCCGAACTCCGAGGGGCATATCGATGTGCTTCTTTCGACGGTCTCCAATTCTACCGCGAGGGTTTCCCTCAATGCGGCGCGGTTGATTGAAATGCCGGAGCCAGTGGAACAGGGACCGGATATTGACGGCAACCCCGAAGGGGCCAGTCTGGATGCTGGAGAGAGTCATACCTTTTCGGTTCTGGCGAGCGGTTCCGGAACACTGAGCTATCAGTGGTTCAAGGATGGGGTCGAAATTGAGGACGCCACCGATGCCAGTCTGACCATCGACCCCGCTGGGGTAGGGGATTCGGGGAATTATACGGTGCAAGTGACCGATGACAACGGCAGCACCATGAGCGATCCGGCGGTGCTGGAGGTTTCGGGGATCGAGTTGACCCTCAACGCTTCGCCCTCGGCGAGCGAACTCACTTATGGGCAGAGTTTAAGCGAGGCGGTTCTTTCCGGCGGGGAAGTGCGGAACCCTTCGGACGAAGTGGTGGCCGGCACCTTTGCCTTTGTCGAGGGAGCGCATGAGCCTACTGCCGGGACGGAAAGTCATGCGGTATTGTTTAGTCCGGAAAACGACTTTCTCTATGAGCCGCTGACCTTTGACCTTTCGGTAACGATCAATCCCGCCGTGGCGACGCTTTTTTTTTCGGATTTGAGCCAAAAGTATAATGCTAATGGCCGGAGCCCTTCGGTAAGCACGGACCCTGGAGGTTTGGCGGTCAACATTACTTTTGATGGGTCGGAGGAGGCTCCGGTGACGGTGGGAGAATATCCCTTTGAGGCGGAAATTGCCGATCCGAATTTTACGGGCTCGGACAGCGGTACCCTGACCATCACGGCGGCCCCCTTGGAAGTGACGGCGGATGACCAACTCAAAGGGCTTGATGAGCCCGATCCGGAACTCACCTGGAGTCTTACCGGTGGCGAGCTTTTTGGTGGGGATGTGGTGAGTGGTGATCTCACCCGGGAAGTCGGGGAAACAACGGGCACCTATGCCATTCAACAGGGGACGCTGACGGCGGGAGCCAACTATGACTTGAGTTTTGTTGAAGGCACGCTGACGATTGTTGAAGTGTTGGAATACACCCTCAGCTACCATGCCAACGGGGGGAGTGGACCGGTGCCCGATTCGGTGACCGGGGATGCCGGAACTCAGGTTGGGGTTTCCTTCGAGCCCGCTCCGACGCGGGACGGGTTTTCCTTTCTTGGTTGGAAAACCGATGCCGGTGGGGTGTTGGCTGATTTTCCAGAGGGCGAAGCGGCGACGGTTACCCTGGAAGAGGACGTGACCCTCTATGCGCACTGGTTATCGCCCTGGGTGTTGCATGAAAACTTTGAGGAATTGGGTTTGGGGGATATCGATGGACAAGGCGGTTGGTCGGCCGATGACGTGAGTCAAGTGGTGGAAGATCCGGAGGAGAGTAGTAATCGGGTGTTCCTTTTTAAGCCTACGAACAATGACAGTGCTTCCAAGTCTTTGCCCGAAACCGTAGAGGACGGCGAATCCGCAACAATCTTTTTCCGCTTTTATCTTCCGCAGGAATCGGTGAATTTTAACCAGCAGATGCGCTTTGGGGACATGGGTACTTTCCGTCTCGCCTTTAATGGTGATAATGATTCGGTGTTGTCCCTATTCTACGACGGAATGGGAAGTGGTAATTCCAACGTGGGGATTGACCAGAACATTGACCGCAATACGTGGTATAATGTCTGGGTGGTCTTGAACGGGGGAACCAGCTTGTACGAGATTTATATCGAGGGAGGAGATTATGAGACGCCTACACGGGTTACCACTGCCGAAGATGATCCGGAAAAGTACCGGTATGCCGAAAATGCAAACAACCCCATTTCCAGCATCAGCTGGATCGGTTGGGATGGAAGGGATGAGGTCTTGTATGATGATTTCTATCTCTTTCCCGGTGGGATGAGTCTGGATGATCCCCGTCCGCAGGATATGGCCGGGAGTTTTGACTCCTGGCTGGAAGATGCCTCGGTACCGGAAGGGGAGCGGGGACCTTTTGACTCACCGGCCAGGGATGGCATTGCGAATCTATTAAAGTACGCTTTGGGGCTGGATCCGATGGTACCGTCGAACCAGTTGTTTGCCAGTTTGGAAGAACCCGGTCTCCCGTGGGTGGTCAATGACCGCGAGGTGGGGGAGTTCCGGTTTTACTACCGGATGGATCATAGTCTTTCCGATATCACCTATCATCCCCAATGGTCGAATGATCTTGTCGAATGGCATGACGGGGGAGATTTTACCGAGCATTCGGCGGGGCAGGAGGGTGATATTGAAATGCGTGAAGTTCGCTTTAACACTGAAGGGCAAGAAAGGGCCTTCTTCCGTTTGCAGATTCGTCGGGAGGAGTGAGATCGGCTACGGCAAAGGAATTATGTTAAAGTTTTTGTTTTGTGCCGGGAAGATTTATGTTAAGCCATAGGTTTCGAAAGCAATTATGGCGTTATCAGAATTTGAAATAGAAAGAATCAAAGCTTTGGTCGAGGAGTTCCTGGAGCGGAGGAGACCTCCGTTGGAAATTCGGGACAAGTTGGACTTAGGCTATCGCATTGAAGGTCAAAGTGTCGTCTTATTTGAGGTGCGATCAAGATATGACAACCCGAAAGAGAAAATTGAGTTCGCGGTGGCGAAGGCCACCTATGTTAGAAAATCAAACTCCTGGAAGATTTTCTGGCAGCGGGCCGATTTGCGGTGGCATGGCTACGAACCGCATCCTGAGGTCGATTCCTTGGAGAAATTTCTCGAGGTGGTGGATAAGGATCAATATCATTGCTTTTGGGGTTGAGGTGCAGAATTCTTGGCGGATGATGCCGTCGATTGGATGCGGGAGATTGGCTCCCACTCGGCGGACGAGGGGGAACTCTTCCCTCCGGGGAAGGGGTACCCTTCTGAAGAGAACAATCCTCCGTTCTGTCCCTGGGGAGTCGACAATATAAGGAGCAGGGACATTCCTGTCCCTGGGGAGCCGGTCAGGGGGCTTGGTCAGTGGGAGAGTTTTCCGGGGATGCACTCATTCCTCCCATTCTCAAGGACCGTACGGGGGCCGAGACGGAGATGGCAAAGCTAATCACCGCTGGGCAGGGACACGTCTCCCTGCCCTTTACAGCGGGAGAGAATTTGATGAAAGGTTGGTCGCAGACAGCGAAGTGTTTTTGAACTGATCAACTGCGGGGGGAGGATGAAAAAAGGGCTCTGCTGAAGCAGAGCCCTTTTGGGTTTGGGGAGAAATCCGGAGAAAAACGGCTTAAACTTTTCCGAAAATAGTCTTACCTTCCGAACGCAGGTCGGAGCAGGCTTCCTGCATGCGCACGGCCATCGCTTCCTCGGCTTTTTTCAGGTAGGAGCGGGGATCGTACACTTTCTTATTCCCGACTTCGCCGTCGATTTTCAGAACGCCATCATAATTTTTCATGATGTGATCGGCAACCGGGCGGGTGAAGGCATATTGGGTGTCGGTATCGATGTT
>JAFIGF010000154.1 GCA_020831535.1 Opitutales bacterium
CGGCGGGGGTGCGTTTTGCCGAGGATGCCCCGGGGGATGAACTGGACCCGGCCGGGTTACGTTCGGACCGGCAGATGAGTGTCTATGAGCGAGCCGCCCGGGGGATTGAGGAACCGGCGTATCGGCAGGAGGGACCACAGGAACGGGTCGTCGGTGGGGAGACCAGAGGCCGAATCGCCGAACAGGAGGAACGCGCCGATACCGGCGACGGCTTTGAAGGAGGAAGGGTTCGCATGATGGAGGAAGCGGCCGTGTTGCAGGCCAACCGATGGGATCAACTCAACCGGTTCATGCTGAAAATGATCTTTTTGGCGGCTCTGGGGATGTTTGGCTATGATTATTTGGTCCGTTTTAATCGTCCCCGGGAAGTCTATTGCCCTCTTCCTTTGTCCAGTCCCTGGGTGGATCGGATTTTTCCGAAAAACTCCGTTTGTTGGGTGGACTCTGTCGATGATGGCCGGGCGGAGGCCAAGGCTTATGCGGAAAGCGCGGTCCGTAAAGGAGAGACCTTCTGCCTGATTGGCCCGGAGGATCTCTGGCCAGAGGAAAGGCAACTGCTTCGTTGGCCCCCGGTAGTGAAAAAATTAGGTTGGTCAGGAGCTGCCTTGCCCAAGCAAACCTTGTCGCCAGGCCAGGAGGGGATTGATGCGGAGTATCTTTTTGAAAATCTATGGTTTGGCCGGGGATGTTTTGTGCTGCGGACCAAGGCGGCCTCTTTAGCTGCTGGAGGACAGATGCAGGAGCCGGTGTTGCGATCGGTTGAAGAGTATTTACAGTATCGCTACCGCTCCCGTGGCTTGGCCCGGCAAACGGTGCATTTTATTTTCCTGGAGTCCGATAAGATTGACGCTCAGACTTTGGCGAAGTGGGAGCGGTTGCTTTCCGCCACCAATGGCAAACTGGTTCTTCGAGGGGCTCATGGTGAGTTTCGGGAAATCTGTTCCGGCGAGACTTTCGGGCCGTTGGAGAAGAGGTGAAGCGAAAGAATTGGGGTCGGCCCATTCTTTATCCGGGAAAGAACCATTCTCTGGCCGATAGGGGTTGTGGAAAATTCTGTTTTGGGGGTTGTCCCTGATCGAAAAATTGGCAATTTTAATTCTCTATGGAATGGAAACCTGCCCTAAAGTTTAAAGATATTCTTTACGATAAATCGGAGGGGATTGCCAAAATCACCATCAATCGTCCGGAAAAACGAAATGCCTTTCGCCCGGAAACTATCAACGAAATGATTCAAGCCTTTCAGGACGCCCGGGATGATTCTGAAATTGGAGTGATCCTACTGACCGGGGCAGGTCCTCATACCGACGGTAAGTATGCCTTTTGTAGTGGCGGCGACCAAGGTATCCGCGGTGATGCGGGGTACATAGACGGTCAAGGTGTTCCCCGGTTGAATGTCCTTGATCTGCAAAAACTCATTCGTTCCATCCCGAAAGTGGTCATTGCCCTGGTGGCTGGTTATGCGATTGGCGGAGGTCATGTTCTTCATGTGATGTGTGATTTGTCGATTGCTGCGGACAATGCGGTGTTTGGCCAAACCGGTCCTAAGGTAGGGAGTTTCGACGGTGGTTTTGGGGCCAGTTATCTAGCCCGTATTGTCGGGCAGAAAAAAGCTCGGGAAATTTGGTACCTTTGTCGGCAATACAATGCGAATGAGGCTTTGCAAATGGGCTTGGTCAACAAAGTTGTCCCGGTCTATGCGTTGGAAAAAGAGGGCGTTCAATGGGCGCGTGAAATTCTTGAAAAAAGCCCCATCGCCATTCGTTGTCTCAAGTCGGCCTTCAATGCCGACTGCGACGGACAGGCCGGATTACAAGAATTGTCTGGCAATGCGACTCTCTTATACTATATGACTCAGGAAGGCGCTGAGGGAAAGAAAGCCTTTCTGGAGAAACGTGCGCCGGATTTCCGTAAATACCCATGGTTGCCGTAATCGTTCAAAGGTTCTCGATGGAGAGGGGAGGTTGTCGTGTTTGCCGTTGACTGGTCCACGGGTGCGACAATTTATCTGCTTTGCGCCTGCCTGTTTCTTTTTTCACTCTGGCTTTGGTATGATCGGCGGGATCGGGCTTATTACGAAATGAAACGCCGCCGTTCGGTTTATCACTGCGTCAAGTGTGGCAAAATGTATGATGGCCCCGCCGATCAAAAGGTCAAAGAATGCCCTTCCTGTGGGTTTGCCAACGCCCCCTTGCGGTTTTAAAGCAATTAGGTGAAACTTTGGTCGGTGGGATTTCGCAAGCTCAATTTGTGCGGCTGCGCGGAACACTCCGACCTCCGATTACCGGTCTCCGGCCACTCGGATCGCGGGGTAAACCCGCTCCTACCCCGCTTCGCCTACGGCTACGCAGGACACCGCGCAGCAGGAACGCTGTCTTCCCTTCTTAATTCCTAATTCATAATTGCTTCGCTGTCTCCAGCCTCTACTCAAATGACCTGGAGTTTCACCTGGTCTCGATAATCCGAAGGTCAATTCGTTCGCCTGGGAGGATGGAAAGTCCGGGGGGAATATCAATGAGAATGGGTAAGGCGCGTTCCTCGGTTTCCGAAAAAGGGTGTTGGAATGCTGGTCCCAGAGGTTCGAATTGCGGTCCAATACTTCGAACGGTGCTGAGGGCGCTTTGACGTTGCCCTCCGCGAGTTACGACCTCAATGGAGTCTCCGGCTTGGGGTAGATTTCCTGCGGGCTGGAGAATATAGCCGACAATATATTCCGGTTGATTGGAACGGATCGTGGCGAGAACTGTTCCGGCTTGGATAAAGGTGCCTGGCTGGGATGATAGGGCGGTGATGATCCCCGCTGTCGGGGCCCGGACTTCAATCGGTTGGGTTGGGATTCCAAATTCTGCCGGAAGGGGCTCTATTCGGGCGATGATTTCGCCGGCCTCAACTTCCTCATAAAGGCCTTTTTTCAGGGAGGTAAGAATACCTGCTTCGGGTGCTATCGCTTCACTCACCGGAGCGTAAACTTCTCCAACCATATGGGTTGGCGCTATTTCGCGGTTCCAGAGATAAGCGACAGCGAGAACAACCCCGGCAAAGATAAGAAAAGGCAGAGCCTGGGTCCGAAACTGTCTCCAGCGGATCCACAGTGGCGTCGGTATGGTTGGGTATTCCGGCATGAAAGGGTTAGAGTTCAGATTCTTTTTCTGCACTGAGTCCCGTCACCCGGGAGGTGCCTTCAAGCTCGCGTATTTTGTGCACCAATTCTTCCATGCGATGGGGATCCCGAAGCAAGAGGCGGTAGGACAAATCGGTCCCAATCCCATCATCCTGGGAGCGCTGGCTGGCACAAACGGTACGAAAGCTGTAACTGTTGAGCAGTTGACGCAAGTCATTCATTTCCTCCACGGGACGGGCCCAATGAAAATTCAAGATCATATCATACCGATGCCGTGCTCCGAAGGAGGTGTAGTAGAGATAAATAAGAATGCCGCAGATGAGAAATAGACCGGCAATAGCGGTACTGTAGCGAGCGGTCCCACAGGCCATACCAAGGGTGATGCCGGCAAGGATGTAGCAAGTGTCGAGAGTATCCCTCAATATGTTTCGGAAGCGGACAATTGCGAATAGGGCCATCAGGCCAAACGCGGTGATAAGATTGTTGGCGAGGACCATCATCACCATGGCCACGAGGATGGGGATGAGGACGAGGGCATTGACATAGCTGCGGGAATACGAAAGCCCGGAATGGGTGAGCATATACGTCCAGGCCAAAACTTGCCCCGCTACAAAAGCCATTAACAGGCCCATCAGGACCTGGGAAGTTTGTATCGGTTCATGGGTTTGATCACCAAAAAAAAGACTTTCCAGCATGATTAAAATTCTCCGTAGCGTTCTCCCGCAGAGACGGTGGATTCCCGGTTTGGTCTTCGCAAATGGGGGAGACGATGAGGTTCAAGTTGCAAGGAATGAGGGTCTAGAAGCCGTCGTTCTTCCATCGTGATGAGGCCGTCCACGTATTTTGCGGCAGACGTCTGGCGAAGCTGGAAAACCCGTACCATCTCCTGCATCCATTGCGGGAACCGTCCGGTAAATTTAAGCTCGAGAACGACGTTGGGCCCGAAGACCGGGACGCCTCCCTGCGGTTTTGGGTTCAGGCGTCCCGCTGGTTCCGGACGGGTCATGACCTTTCGGTCAAGAGTTAGCCGAATCCGATTTCCCTGGTCCCCATACCATGCTTCGCGCAAGTACGAGACATGTGTAATGGCTTGGGCTCGCAACCCGTTAAAGAGGTGGCAAAAATTTTCCAGAGATCGTTCTTGCTCGGGCTCTGGGTTCACTAATTCATCCCGGTCTGGTTTTTGGTAGGCGATGATTTTTCGGACAGCGGTACGTTTTATCCGGCAGCGCTCCTTGTAGATAACGTTGTTTTCGCGACGTTTGATTTCGCCATAGACCGGTGCATCATCCTCTTCCTCGTAAAACCGAATTCGCAGCTTATAGCGATTGCGTTCACCGTTGATCGTACTCTGGTGCAGTTTTAGATCCGGCGAATCAAAGTATAGACTGTGAACAGGGTAGGAAAAATTCGCCCGGTTAGCCCCAAAGGGGTCTGGCGTAAGATAGGGAAAAATAAAATCCCTGATTCCTTTGGCCGTTTGCTCATCCAGAATATATTTTAACTCAAAACGTTGGGCTTGCAACATGACGATCGAACAGAGGGATAGTAAAGCCTCCGAACGTACAGTTTGCCGCATGACCATAAAGTTGACCAGAAAAAAAGCGGGAGAGTGGAGTGGTGGTAGTCGAAGTCGTTAGATCCTGGGTGGGTGGCAGCGCTGACTTCTGCCTTACAAGGTCACTTTCAGCGTAAGGGAGCCGGAGAGGGTCCCTTTGCGAAAGGATGGGGAGGGAGAAGAGGGACGGCGATTTCTGCGGCTGCGGGGGCCGGATACGGTACGGGAGTCGCGCAAGGTTTGGTTGAGGTGAATCGGTATATTCAGAGACCCATCGGTGAGGGTATCACTGCTGAGATCCAGGCTGCCTTCGGCGACATATTTAGGGCTGGTGTCCTGGATCGCCTCGGCGACCGCATCGCTGGGAAACATGGCGATGCGTCGGGCCGGTGGGGTAGTGAAGGCCATGCGGGCGAAGATATCGCCAGCGTTTTTGATTCCGGTGGAAAGGATGTCACTCAGGAGATCCCCAAACCGGTTCGGGGCGGTAGGTTCGGTAACGGCCACTCTCAGGCCAAAAGGCCCGTCCACTCGCTCTTTCAAAAGGGCCTTTTCGAAAAAAGAGGCTTTGCCCAAGGACCGTTTGCCTTGGCGAAGGGAAACTTCCAATAGGGCTCTCCGCAGGGCGATGGCGGGTCGTGGCAGGATCAACTCTGCCATGACCAAAACCTTGCCGTTACGGTTCAAAGGAGAAGACAAATCAATTTTTTCAAGAGTGAGAAGCATAAAAGAGAAGGCTAATCTACTAAAAAGCTGGAGTTCTGAAAAGCTAAAATGTTGCTACAAAATCGAAAGCAGATGGCCGGTCCAACCAGGGGTAGAACGGGTGTCTATTCGATTTCAGTTCGCTGAACTCCGATTACGGTCCTCCTCCCGAAGGCGTTTCTGGAGTTTTTCGGCCAAACGGCGGGACTCCTCTTCCTCCGGGAATCCCCAGAAGTAGACGGCAAGATCTTCGGGGGAACTCTGGTTGTGAAAATGGAAGAGAATCTGCCATTGTTGTTCCCCATTGGTGAATTCGGTTTTTTGGAGGGAGGTTTCGCGAAAAAGAGCGATCGGAAAGGTTGTGGCCTGACCCCGGCGGGCGATTCGTAGGGTTTGTGGTTTCTCTGAAAAACGAACTTCTCCCCAGAGCCCCCGGAGCATACGCCGGAAGAAAAAAGCGACTAAGGTGGAGAGCGCTGGTGCCACAAGAATAAAGGTCAAGTACATCCGGAATTTATGGTCAACCAAATCTTTGTTCAGCGAAGCCAGAATTTCGAGAAAAATCCCAAAGCACACTACGAGCAACAGGAAGGATCCCAGAAACGCATAAAGGGAAAGTTTTCCGACTTTGGGTTGCAGCAGGAAGCCCTCCTTGGTTTCCAGCCAGAAGGGTTTGAGGCCCTGATTGTAAGGGGTCCTTGTGGGAGAAAAGAGGGCTTGCTCAGAAAGAACAGACATCCGGGAAAAAGATCGCGGATAACCGCCCTCAGTCGTCCTTGTACATAATCGCCTCAGCGACCTCTTGGCGGACTTCTGGTCCCAATAGATTCTCGACCAACTGTAAAGCGAATGGAATGGCCGTTCCCGCTCCACATGAAGTGGTCAAATTGCCGCATTGCACCACGGGTTCGGGAAGGAGAGGACAAGGCATTTTGTCACGAATGGAGAAATGGCCGGTAAGGCGGTTGTAGGGTTCGGGGATCAACCCCGCTTTTGCTAAAACCAATGGAGCCGCACAGATTGCGGCAAGCCACCGGTCTCCTTCTATTTGCCGGAGAATCATTTTACGCAAATCTTCATCTTCACACAAATGTCGCACGCCGGGTCCTCCGGGCAGAAGTAGCAAATCATAATCCTGTTCATAGCATTGGCTTAACAAGCGATTGGCCACTACTTGGAGTCCGGTCTTGCCGATGACAAACTTGTTTTCCAATTGTGCGGCCAAAGTGCATTTGATACCCGCACGGCGTAAAATATCCAAGGGAGCCAGCGCTTCGATTTCCTCAAAATCTTCGGCCAAGACGATCAGCGCTTTTTTACTCATGCTCTTATTATAAAGGCAAGTATCGGTCGTGGAAAGTGTGAATTTGCCTTTTCTGCCATTTCGAGTTCTATCGGTGTCATGGCTTCGGTGAAGAAAAAAGCGGTGTTGTTGGGGTGTGGCTACCTGGGAGAGTTTGTTGCCAGGGAATTGGCCCGAAAGGGGTGGACCGTGCACGCGGTCCGCCGTAACTGGGCGCAAATCCCCTTTAGCGAGATCGAAAAGCCGAATATTCATTGCCACGCCTGGGATATCCATGAGCAATACCCGGGCCCGGGCCTTCCGAAGGACCCCACGGTTGTTTTGAATTTTCTGAGCGCTGGCGGTCAAGGCCTGGCAGGCTATCGGCGAAATTACCTGGAATCCCAAGAGCGGATTGCCGACTGGTTGAGGCAGCTTCCCAAGCCTCCGGAGCATTATCTTTTCACCAGTAGTTCACGAGTCTATCCTCAGGATGGTGATGTTTGGGTAGAAGAAGGGGATGCCCCTGATTTTCTTCCGGACGATGAGGCTGGCGATTTGCTGCGACAGGGGGAAAAAGCAATTTTTGCCTGGCCGGAAAACTTGGTACTCCAACGGACGATCCTCCGGATCACCGGCATTTATGGGCCTGGGCGAAGTTTTTTACTGCGGCAGCTACAATCCGGCGGGGGTTATGTGCGGGAGCACTGCCAGCACTATCTCAATCTGATTCGGGTGGAGGATATCGTCGCGGCTGTTTCCATCGTTCTGGAAAAGCCTCCGGAAGGGACCGGGAAGATATATAACCTCAGCGATGGAAATCCTTTCCGGAAAGAGGAGATTTTGCGCTGGCTCGCCCGTCAATGTGGTTGCGAGAGCAATCTTTGGGTCGGGCCATCCTCCCCGCGAGTTTCCCGGAGAGGTCGGGTCGGTCCGAGGGCGAGCCGGAGGATCAATGCGGGTAAAATCCGGAAAGAAACCGGTTGGTATCCCCGTTATCCCTGCTTTGAGCAGGGCTTTCAGGACCTTTTTTAAAAGGCCGGGAATGGGAAGGGAAGGCGGAACGTTTTCGCTTAGAAACTGACCCGATGAACCCTCTTGGTCAATTCTTCATAGCTAGACAGGACCCGCAGATCGGACTCCATGAGAGTTGCAGTGTCTTCGTCCCAATGAAAAAAATGACCGCCGTTGACTTCGATTTCGCGGGCCACCACCGAACCAAAGGCTTCACTGTTACCCCGGAGATTCACCTGAGCTTCTGGAGCATAAACAATCGCGTAGAACCCAGCAGTGCCTCCGACATCGATGGTTTGACTTTCTCCCCCAATCCCGAAAAAACGCAAATTTGCGGGATTCTCCGATTCATTAGCCACCGAGTTGCCGGCAAACCGCAAATCTCCGTGGGCGTACACGTCCGCCGAAGCATGTTCGCCTTCCAGGATAATCTGATTGCCCCCAGTCAAATTGCTCCCTTCCGTTGTCTCAAGGATTACAGGTCCAACAATTTTCAGGGTGGAGATATTTCCCCCAATGCCAAAATCGGAAACCTTGTAATGTTCCACCGTTTGGCCGCTGGCATCGCCAATGGTAATCGTGCGATTGCCACCTTGGCCTTCCGCCTCCGGATACTCCGTGAGCGCGGAGCTCGAATCCGGTGCTTCGACCAGAGGAAATTGCGCGACGAAATCGGTTGAAACCCGATTTTCGTTATGGTCATACGGGTCTTCATAGGTAACCACCTGGCCATGCGTGCCAAAATAGGGCGCCTCCGCGCCAGTGGCGGCATAGCCATAAATTGTAGCGTGGCCCACATGCACCGCATTTCGCTCTACCGAGATACTGCCAAAAGTGATTTCGCTTCCCCGGTTACTCACCCCATAAGGCCCCTGGGAGCTTCGGTAGCTATCGAAAGTGGAAACGTTCCCGGAGACTCTGATGCGGTCGATGGCCACAATCCCTTGGGAGTGAATCGGCATAGGGACAAGATGGGCCCGGATTTGACGAATAATCATACGGTCATCGGTTACAAATACTTTGCCCTGACTCTCGACGACAGGTTCTTCCTCGTCTGCTCCATAAACGCGAATACGAATCTCCGCAGACCGAGCCCCTGGAAGTTCCAGATTGGTGAAAACGCCTTCCCAATATCCATTTATCTGGGTCCATTCGCTGCCGGTGAAACCATTGGAGCTATTGATTTGGTGAATTGACTTCTCAACCCCTCCCTCGGCCAGGTTGAAGGCCGCATTGTAAAAGAGGGATGAATGCGAAAACTGCATCTCTGACTGGGCCAGCCGTAGAAATGATCCTACCGCGAAAGCCAGGATTAAAAGAAGCAAGGTTATTCCAAGGATTATACTTCCTTGGTTATTATGGGGTATCGGGGTGATGTTTTTCATGGGTTAGCCTTTGTTGCGGAGAATAAACCGGGTGGAATAAATTTCTTCGGTAATACCTCTTTGCCCCCTTTTATCAAGGAGCCTGAGTTGCATTTGAACTTGTTTGATTTCGGCCGGATTGGAGGTTTCCAAACGATTGAGATTATAGCCCACGAAAGAGAATTGCTCGAGGCCTCTAAATAATTCACTCTGTTCAGCCGAATAAACTTCCTGCAAGTCAGGGGACAGGGTTCTCTGGGTTCGCTTGAGCAATCTTTTGTTTGGGTAATAGGCCAACGTTATTAACTTAGGGTTCTGGTCATCGGTTCCTTGATGGAACAACATGAGAACCCCTTCCTCCGGTTTAAAATGGACAATGTCCGCAGCCACTCGGATGTCCCTGCCCACAATCTCCACACCTTGACGGGTTTGGCCACTTAGACCGGAATAGGCGGAAAGGCTGTGGGAGCTTCGCCCAATGAAGATCAAGGAACTGAACAGGGCTCCGGCAATTAGGGAACCGAGGGATAAGGCCGTCATGACCTCAAGGAGGGAGAACCCTCTTTGGGCGGAGGCCGTAAGGACCTCGGATTGTCTGGGGATTCGTTTCTTCATCAGAATTCAGGATCGGGGAAGAGTCCTTGCAGTTCCTCGCTTCGGCTGGTTGAAGGAAGAGCTCCATAGTAAAAATCGTTAATTCCGTTCCGAGTGAAGTAAGAGAAGTATTCCCGCGTCGAGGAAGGGCCGCGGGTGGGCTTCCATTCGACGACAATGCGTGCCAGCAGTAACCCTTCCTCGATCTCCACCAGCGTCCTTTTGGTCTCGAAGCGACCACTGCTATTAGAAGGAATGTGCTGCGAAGAGTCCCGGTCTTCCCAGTCTGGATAGCGTACCAGGTTTTCCATCATCGGCCAGTTTTTCAGCCGCAGGATTTCCATTTCCGATTGCAGAATCTGTGAAACCCGTGTGCTGTCACGGGAGAATTGTGCCATGGCAAATCCACGATTCAACGCTGCCATGGCCATCGCTACCACGGTCATTATAACCATTACACCAATGATCACTTCGATCAGGGTAAACCCGGAGATTTGGGGTTCTTTTTTACGCATGACTTTATCGGGGTTAGGGGAGAATAACTATTTAATATCATACATAGAACCCCATTATTCGCAATGAATATCGTTTGGAAAGCGAATGATTAACAAAGATTTACAACAAAAATCCCCAATTTTTAACAAGGGGGCATGGAATACTCGATTCACCGGAAGAAAATAAGGTTTCCAAGAGACCAAAAACCCGATTTGTTAAGGGGATGTCCATGCTTGCCGAAGACTCAGCTAAACCCAATGAATCTGTTCGCCCGACGGCGATTCCCAAACATGACGGCTTTTCCGGATGGTCTTCACATTACCCCTTTGCCAGTCATTTTTTGGATGTCCCGGCAGGGCGCCTGCACTATATCGATGAGGGGGCAGGGGAGCCCTTGGTTATGGTTCACGGAAACCCGACCTGGTCCTTCTTCTATCGGCATCTCATCACTGGCCTAAGGGGACAGAATCGTTGTTTGGCCCTCGATCATATGGGCTGTGGTTTTTCCGACAAACCAGTCGATTTCTCGTACCGATTGGCTGATCATGTGGCCAATCTCGAACGTTTTTTGGTGGCTCTGGACCTGCAAAACGTGACGTTGGTGGTTCACGATTGGGGAGGGGCGATCGGCATGGGGGCGGCCCTTCGGCAAAAAGAGCGCATCAAGCGATTGGTCATCCTGAATACCGCTGCCTTTCCTGCGGACCGCATGCCTTGGCGAATCAAAGTCTGTCGTACTCCGGTTCTCGGCCCTTTGGCGGTGCGGGGGGCGAACCTTTTCGTCCGTGCTGCCTTGCGCATGGCCATGGGCGATCCGCGCCGCATGACCCGCAACAACGCCAAAGGCTATGTATTGCCATACGATTCCTGGAAAAACCGCATTGCCATTCAGAAATTTGTTGAAGACATCCCCATGGACTCTTCTCATCCGAGTTACCATCAATTGGAGGAAATCGGAAAAGGGCTCCAGTCCTTTTCCTCGCTCCCCGTCTTTATCGCCTGGGGTATGAAGGATTTTTGTTTCACTCCCTGGTTTTTGGAAAAGTGGAAAAGTGTTTTCCCCGATGCTGAGGTGCACCAGTATGCTAAGGCCGGCCATTACCTACTCGAAGAAGAAGGGGAGGATATTCGCCGAAAACTCCGTCGTTTCCTCAACCGAAACCCGTAAGACGGGGGTCAGAGGTCAGCACCACCCCTGCGCGGCCGCTTTAGCGGTTGCGCGGAACACTCCGACCATGCGTGTCTCTCCCTGCATATTCCAGCTCCGCTGGTGGCCGTACTGACCTCCGACCTCCGACTTCCATATGATTTTGGCACGAATTGCTTATTTTTTGGCCGGAGGTGGATAGGCAAGATGGGGCGTTTCTGCTAAGATAAGGTGTTATCCCCACGTTGGCCGCTTTGACGGGCGTTCTTTTTGATTCCTTTGCCCGCTCCGGCTGGTCGGGATGACCCTCTTTCGATCCCTTTATTTCAACCCCGATGCCCCTTTGGCGATTTTTGGATGCTTTTTTTCCGCCCCGCAGGGGGGTTGCCTCTTTTGCTTTTTCGCCCATCACGATGCTTTTTATGAAATTAAGAAACTCCTTTCCTTTGTCCGTTCTTGTTTTGCGGGTACGTTTTCTTTCGATCTGCTTTCTGATGGGGGTGTTTGGTAGCCTTTCGCCGCAGTTGTCAGCGGATGATCCGGTGTTGGTTTTTGGTTCGCCGGAGGCGCAGCGGATGGGGCAGGTTTTACCGGATTCGCCGGCGGTGGACCTGTCGGATCGGTATGGTCCGGTCGGGGATTTGGATGAGGGGGCGGAGCCGTGGCGGCTGTTTCTCGTTCGCGAGGACCGGGTGGTTTTGCAATATGATGGGGAGGTGCCTCCGGCGATCCGGGAGGGTTCCCTTTTGACCAATCTGGTTCCCCGCCATGAGGGGGAGATTTTTTATCGCAAGGTGGTGGGGGTCAGTGATGATGCCACGCGCTCTTTGTTGACCTTGTTCACCCGGGAGGTGCCGGTGGTGCAGATGGTGGGCCGGGGAGAGGTGCGGGTGACCGATTTTGCCATCACGTTTTTGCTCGATGAGGAGGGGCAGTTGGCGGAAGTGCTGGATGCGGGGGATCCGGAATCGAACCGGGTGGAGTTTTTGCTGGAAAATGAGTCCCTGCGCGATAGCGATGGGGTGGAGTTGCTGGTGCAGGAGGCGAAGTTCCGTTATCTGCCGGATTTCGGGGCGATGTTCAATGTGTCCGAGGGGGATTTGCAGGATGCGTCCATCGTTATCGGCGGGGAGGTGGAAAGTGCCTTGCAGGGAACTTGGAGCGGGGTTGAGGACCGGAGGGTGGAGTATGGCGAGGCGTCGGTGGAATTTCCTGAATACCGGCGGTTTGTCGCTTTTCTCGGAGCGGTCGGGCAGGTACCGATCTGGTTGACGGGGTCCATTGGGGTCGAGGTGGAAATGTCGGTTTTCTCCCATGAGGAGCATGCGCTGGCCACGGGCTTTTCCCATGATTATGCGTTTACGTTGTCGGGAAATTATCAACGGGAGCGTGATCCGCTGGTGATTTATGACCGGAGTCATGAGGAGTTCGGGGCGCCGGAGGTGGGTTCCACCACGTTGAGCACTTTCGGTCGGGCGCGGGGAGAAATGATGATGCGTCCGCGTATCCGGGCCTCGCTGGGGAACTGGACGCTGGAGGCGCAGTCGGAGACCCGGTTGCGCTATCATCATTTGGAGGAGGTGCGGTTTGATGATGAGGCACCCGACCGTTTTGATCTGGATGCGGACATCCGCCTGCATGGGAGTATGGACATTCCCGAGGAGCGCCGGCAGTTGGATCTGCCGCCTCTGGTGGTGTATGATATTTTGCATCATCCGTGGGCGCTTCCGGCGGAGACGCCGGCTTCGGCGGAGATCTTCCGGCAGCCCCGGCACGAGGGGTTAATCGAGGGAGACACGTTGGTGCTGACGGCCCACGCCTTGTCCGGTGCGGGGAGTGGCAGCTACCAATGGTTTTTCAATGAGGAACCGATTTCCGGAGGCAGTGACGGGCGTCTGGTGATCGAGAATGTGACGACGGAGCAGGATGGGCAGTATCATGCGGAAGTCACGATTGACGGGACGACGCTGACCACCCGGGTGGCGGAGGTTCTGGTTTCTCCCCTGGGCGTAGGGGATGTGTTGACCAAGCGGGACGGTTTGGTGGAGATGGCGTTTGTGCCCGGCGGGGCGTTTACCCACGGGACGTTTCCGGACCGGTTTCCGATCGAGTATGAAGATCATTTTTTTGATCCCGAGGACAAGTGGGTGTCGAGCAAACCCTTCTACATCTATTCGCCGGAGTTTCGCCGGGAGTGGCCGATGCGGCGGTTTGTCGTTTCGTCCTTTTACATGACCCGGTCTCCGCTGAACGTGGAACAGATCGAGACGATTCTGGAGTGGGGAAGCCGCAATGGCTATAATTTTGCCTTTCACCACGTCGGCCCCCCGGGTGAAGTTAACCTTGATGGCTATGTGTATCCCCGCACCTATCCAGCGGAGTTGCGTTCGAATTATCCGGCGCGTCCGATGCATGCCAAACTTCTCAATGCATGGAGTGAGATGGAGGGCTTTGAACCGGCCTTTTACCATATGGAGACCGGAGAGGTTTTTCGGTCCCAGTCCTCAACGGAATACTATATCACGATGGATCCGACCAAGAACGGGTATCGCCTGCCCACCGAGTGGGAGTGGGAAATGGCTGAGCGGGGGGGTGCCGACACGGATCTTTACGCCGGGAATGTGACATTTTCCCCTGACCGCCTGCCGCAGAATCTGGTCAGTCGGGATTCCTTCGCGTATCATCCCGAAGACGATTTTTTTGAAGACCCGGATCCGGTGTTGATCAATGTTTCCTGGCATCGGGCGAACAAGCATTTGTTTGACCGTACGCAATACCACTATGGGCCGAATTGGCCGGCCGATGCGATGGTGCCCTATGGGCATACCCAGGTGAACGGGTATGGGTTGCGGGATTTTCATGGCTTTTATGGCGAGCATACCGCCTGCTACGTGACGACGATCGAGGGGGTTTCCCCGGAACGGGATCCCCATACGGAGGAACCGGAACTGGATACCTGGGAGGAGTGGTTTCACCGCCTGCCGGAGAATTACAATGAGAACTGGTTCTGGGCGGATTATCAAATTTCCCGGGGCAGTTGGCACAACAAGTCCAATCTGCGCCAGCGGTCGAGTTATCGCCGGGTGGCCAGCCCTTCCAATATGTATCCCCATGAACGCACGCGGACGATCCGTGCGGTGCGCACTCATGTTCCCTCCAGTGAATAATTTTCCCGACAACTTTAGATCCCCGAAAGGACCCTCATGATGAACTATTTGACCACCCGTAAACGCCTTTGGATTCCCCTCAGTCTGCTCGCCTTGGCGGGCGCAGGGATTTGGTTCGCCTCCACCGGAGGGGAGGAGCAGCGTCCCACCGCTTCACCGGAATCAGAGCCGTCACGGGCCGAGGTGGAGACTCCGGCTTCGCCTTCCGGGGAGCCTGCGGAAGTGGCTTCCGAGGACCGGGAAGATCCGGCGGAACCGGCTCGTCCCGGTTCGGTTGGGGGCGACCGGCATCCCTTCCTGGTGGACTTCGGTTTGCAGGAGGGTGAGGTCGTGACCGGGAGTTATCTGCGCCGCCAGGAGCAACGCCGGGAGCTTCCTCTGGTGGAGTTCTTTGACGATCCCCAACAACTGCGTCGAGCCGATGAGGTGCGTTCGGGAGCGGAGATTCTTTCCATGGGGTGGTCCGAAGCCGACGCGGAGGGTTATCATCGCCGGGTCACGTTGCTGGAATTTCCGGGGGATCACCTGGGGCCGATCCGGCTGGAGGAGATGGTCGCCCATCCCCTCGCCGGGGTGGACGCTTTTGGCTACGGCGAGGCGAACATTGAGGCGCCCGAGCCGCATATTCTGGTGGTCCGGGAGGATTCCGCGCAGTATCTGAAAGTCGAGTTAACGGGGACCCATCCGGAGGAAACGCTGGATTCCCTGGGAGAGGTTCTGGCGGCGGAAACCGACCGGATGATCAGTCCGGTGGGCATTTACCGTCTGCGTCTGAAGGAAATCAAGCCCGAGGGCATCATTGAGGCGGTGGAAAAAACGCGTGATTTTGCGCACCGCGAAGGAGGCATCCGTTTGGTTGAAACCGATCCGCTGGTGCGGGTGGCCGATCAGGCGGTGACCCATCCGGTCTATCCGTACCCGGCGACAAGGGCGAAAAAAGACTTTTTCAATCCCGAACCGGATGCATTGCCAGTGCCGCGATCACGTACCTATGGTTCGCCAAGGCAGGTCCCGGGTGAAACAGACGGCACCTTTTTCCATGATGGGGATGTTTCCGGTCAGGAGATCACGATCGATACCTTTGACGGGGATTTTTATGAGAATGAAATGGAATTCGAAACCTCTGAAGAGGAGACGATTCCGCCGGGGATGGATTCGATTTTTGACGAGCATATTTATGACCAGATGGCGCAGATTCTGGCGCCGAAAGGCTGGACGATTCGCAATGCCGCGATCCGGCATCAAGGGGATCCGGAAAATGAAGAGCCCATTATTGTCGGGGTTCTGGATACCGGGGTGAGATTGAATCATCCGGACATCGAGGGGAATCTTTGGGTCAATCCCGAGCCGGGCTCCAATTCCTTTGGCATCGCCGATGATATTCACGGGATCAACGCCATCGACCAGACGGGTAATCCCGATGATGTCGATACCAATCACGGGACCCATGTCGCGGGGACGGTCGGGGCGGACGGCACCCGCGAAGACGGTATTACCGGGGTCGCCTGGGATGTTGAGATCATGGCCATCCGCTTTATTGGACCGAACGGGGGCTGGACCAGTGGAGCGGTAATGGGCCTTGATTATATGAAGGAAATGGGGGCGCACGTGGGCAATCATTCCTGGGGTGGGGGCGGCTTCTCGCAGATGTTGGTGGATGCCTTTGAACGGCAAAAAGACGCGGACATCATTTCCTCTGTCGCGGCGGGGAACCACCACCAGAATACCCATGCCTTTCCGTTGTACCCGAGTTATTATTCGCTGATCAATGATACCATCACCACGGTGATGTCGGCGACCAAGCGGGAGGGAAGCATTCCCGGACACACCACTCTGTTGGGCGGAAAGGATTTCTTTTCCGCTTATGGTACGGCCACCCAGATTGGGGCTCCCGGTTACAATATCTGGAGTTTGAACAGTTCCTGGCAGAGTGATGGCGATCTCTACCGGCGCATGAGTGGAACCAGTATGTCGGCGCCGCACATTGCCGGAGTGATGGCTTTGTTGCGTGCCCATTTTCCGGAAAAAAACGCGGTGGAAATCAAGGATCAGCTGCTGGACACCTCCGATTGGTCCAATGATTTGGCGGGCTTCAACATCGTCAGCGGCATGGCGAACCTGTATCGCGCGCTGACCGAAGATGCGGAGGAGAACCTGACCGTCGCCCTGCATGTGCGGCCCAATATCATGGATGAGTTGTCCACCGGTGGCTTTGGAGTACCGTCCTCGGGGCCGCTGGAGGAGTTGACCCGTGGACACTTTTTGAACGGAATGCTTTTTCCGGTGGGGGTGACGGTGTATGGCTATACCGGCTACGAGGAGTGGGAAGAGGGGGTGCTGGATGTGGAACTGGTCGCCACCTCCGAGGTTATCCCCCTGACGGGAGATGCGGAGATTCCGGAAATCCCCGACGAAACGATCGAGCTTTCCGCTCCAACCGAGGACAATTTTTTCCTGCACAACAGCGACTACCGACTACCCGGATCACCGGGATCGCTGGTCTATGTGACCTTTACCGTGACCGTTTCCAAAGATGGCTTTGACCCGGTGGTGCGCGAGCTGACGGTCTCGGTGGAAACTCCTCCCGAAAATGACAGCTACCAGTCGGCCACGGTGATCCCTCCGGAGGGTGGAAGCTACCGGACCAATAACCGCTATGCCAACAGTGATTTCTCTTATGATGGGTACGATGCCTTCGGGGATCCGATGATGGTGGCGGGCCATGTCAGCTATAAGCATCTCTGGTGGAAGTGGACCCCCAAGTACGATACCACTGTGGTCATTGATACCTACGGCAGTGAGCTTCTTGAAGACGAGCCGATTTCGGAGTTTCTCGAAGGATTCTGGAATGAGGAAAACGGATACGATACGCTGCTGGCGGTGATGACCGGCACCTGGCCGAAGGAGTCGTTGCGGACGCTGGCGGCCAACCGGTTTACCGATGAATATCCCGAGGAGGATGGGGTCAAACGGAACTGGTCACGAATCGAAATGGATGTCGAGGCCGGGGTGGAATACACCATTCTCGTGGGAAGCCACTACTCCTTTTCCGGGGGGGTGGCGCTGAATCTTGACCCGAACTATCCGCCGCCGGAAGTTCGTGAAGAACCGCCGGTGCAGGTTACCGGAATTTTGGGGCAGCCGGTCGAGATTTCGGCGACGGTGCTTTGGGCGGAAACCTACGAGTGGCGGCGCGAGGGATCGATTTCCATCCCCGACGGGCCGCAACAGGATGGCGACACCTTGTCGTTTGATGCCCTGGAGATGGACCATGCCGGTCTCTACACTCTGCACGCTTTTAATCCTTATGGCGAAAGCCAGACCCGCGAGGTTCATTTGCGGGTAATTGATCCGGCCGGTATGGGGACCTGGGCGACCTTCAATCCCTGGCCCACACCGCATGGACTGGGGGGCATTACCAGCGGATCCAATGGGGAGCAAATCGCCGTGGGCGGGAGCGGAACCCTGCTGAGAAAAACGGATGAGGAGGAATGGACGGCGGTGCCCCTGGGGATTTCCGCATCCCTCTCGGATGTGGTCTATGATGCCTCCAATGACCGTTTCATCGCGGTGGGCGATCGGGGAACGATTGTGACCGGGAACGGTTTGGACTGGGAGATCCAACAGGTTGACGGAGAGCCGCGCTTGCGATCCCTGGTGAAGGGCGATGGTGCCTTTGTCGCGGTGGGCGGCGTGCTCGATGAGGGGGTGATTCTTTACAGTGAAAACGGGGAGGATTGGACTTCAGTGGCTCCCGCCGGGTTGACCGATGTTCTTTACGATGTGGCCTGGAACGGCACCGCCTTTGTCGCGGTGGGCGGGGATCCGGCGACCGGCGAGGGATCCGTCTGGCAAAGCACCGACGGGGAAACCTGGCAGGAGGAAGTCAGCGGGATGAATGCGCTGCTCTACGGAATTGATTGGTGGCAGAATGCCTGGACGGTGGTCGGCGGGAATGATGATGGTGCGGTGCTTTATCAAGGGGGCAGTGCGTCCACCCTGTCGGCGGTGAGTGTGGATCTGCCGGATCCCCTCTATACGGTCGGGCATAGTGATCAATGGCAAACGGTCGGCGGGGAAATGGGAACGCTTATGACGACCACCGACGGGGCTTCCTGGGAGGTGGTTGAATCCGGCACCCCCTACGGCCTGAAAGCGGTCACCGGAGGCGACGGAGAGATGCAGGTGGCGGGTGATGTTGGGGTCATTCTGGACAGCACCAACGGGATCGACTGGAGCGGAGGCTGGGGCCACCGTCAATCGATGGAGGGCGTGATCATGGTTCCGGGCGGCAATCGTTTGTCGGCGGTGGGCGATCTTTCGACAGCACTGGTGAGTCTGGAGGGATCGGACTGGAATATCTGGTCCATGGGCAGTGGCAATGAGCGATTCTTTGCCGTGCATTTTGATGAGGCAGGTGATGAATTGGTCGCGGTCGGCGAATACGGTCGGATCAAGGTCAGCGGAGAACGCTTTGCCACCGTACCCACTCTGGAGGGTGGGGAGGAAGTGGTCAAAGTCGCCACCTACGGGCAGGAATGGAAGCCGCAGATGAGCAATGAAATCGAGCACTTGCGCGGCATTACCGGAAACGGCAATGACTATGTTGCGGTGGGAAGCCGCGGATTGATTTTGCGCAGTGAAGACCGCAGCGGAAACTGGCAGCGGATATCCAGCCCGGTAAACCGTCGCCTCAATGACGTCGCCTGGACGGGCAGTGAATACCTCGCGGTGGGCGAGCGGGGCATCCTTTTGCGGAGCACCACCGGGGAGCATTGGCAGCGTCAGACGGCTCCCATGGAAGTTGATTTGCACGCCATCGGTTTTTTTGGCGGACGGACTTATGTGGCCGCTGATGGTGGCCGTATTTTCCACAGTGCGGATCTGCAAGACTGGAAATCGGTGCAACTCGATACCGAGGCTGGGCTCTTTGGGTTGGCCTCCGGGGGAGGGCAGTTGGTGGCTGTCGGTGAGCGTGGGGCTCTCTTCAGTACGGCCGACGGATCTGATTGGGAACCCCATTTTTCCGGGGTCCGAACCTCTCTTTACGATATTGTTTATCAGTCCGGCCGTTTCATTGCGGTGGGTTCGATGGGGACGATTCTCAGCGCCAATCCGTTGCCGACGGTGGAGCCGGTGGAAATCGATCCGGAGGAGTCGATCCATCCCGATGCGATTTCCGTTTCGCTGAGCACCCCGACCGAGGGGGCAACGATTTACTACACGCTTGACGGGACGCGTCCCGATGAGGAGGCAACCCTTTACGAGGGATCTTTCCCGGTGGAGGAATCCACCAAGGTGCGGGCGCGGGCTTTTGCGGTGGACCATGAGCCGAGTGGCCTGTCCGAGCGCCAATTCATTATCGGGGAGGCCCCCTTTATCACGGTGCAGCCGACTTCACGGGCGGCCGCGCTGGGGGGATCCACGAGCTTCACCGTCGAGGTAATCGGGGAGGAGCCGTTTACCTATCAATGGTATCGCGGGGAAACCTTATTGGAAGAAGCCACTTCGGCGACCTTGGCGCTGTCCGGTCTGGGAGCGGGGGACGCTGGTCTCTACCGGGTTGAGGTGAGCAATGACCTCGGCACGGTGGAAAGCGAGGAGGCGGAGCTAAGCTTGCAGGAGGCCCCGGCCTTTGTCAGTCAGCCGACCGATATTTATACCTACTTCGGGCAAACCAAAACGCTGGAGGTTGAGGTTTCCGGAGAGGGTCCGTTCACTTTCGAATGGTTGCGGGAGGATGAGGTGATTGCGGAAACCAGCCGGAGCTTTTTCACCATTCCCAGTGTGTCGAGTTACGATGTGGGCCGGTATCAGGTGATCGTCCGCAATGCGGTGGGCGAGGCCGTCAGCGACTCTTTTCATTTTTATGTCAACGACCAGGCGGAAGCCCCGACGATCGTGGCTCAGCCGACCGACCTCGAAGGTCTGACCGGACAGCCGGTGACCCTGGAGGTCGGGGTGACCGGATCGCTGCCGATGGAATATACCTGGTATCGGAATGGATCGGAAGTGGGAACGACGAGCAGCCCCGCCTTTACGGTGACGCTCTCGGAAGCCACTGAAGGCAGTTACTCGGTAAGGGTGGAAAATGACCACGGTTACGAGATCAGTGAAACCGCGCAGGTCAGTTTGCTCACCGAGGGCAATCTGCTCGACATCGCTTTGCTCAATCCCACCCGATCCGAGGTGGCGATTCCGGAGGGAATGGGGCTGGTGCTGGCAACCGAGATCACCGAGTACGGTGACGAAACCGGTTCCCTTGGACTCCTATGGGAAGCCCTTGACGGTCCCGGCGAAGTTTCCTTTGACGATCCGATGCACACTCACACGACGGCCCGGTTTAGTGAAAAGGGGGAATACCTCTTGCGCTTGCAGGCTTGGAATTCCCTCGCCGAGGACTCCCTGGAGGTCAGGGTTTTGGTGGTCGATGAGGGTGCCTGGCAAACGGGGCTGGACAACCATGCGGCGAACGTTGCGCAGGTGGATCCGGAATCGCATTTCCTGACGTCCACGGCGGGATCCGTCGGGATTGAAGAGGGGGTGCTCACGTTCTCCAACGGTGAGCAGATTCAGCGCCAGGGAGTGGTCTTCAATTTGCCGGAAGGGGATTATCGTTTGCGCAAAGTCGGCGACAAAATCACCGTCTCCTTCAATTGGGAATTGCATCGCGATCCGACCAGCACGGCGCGCGTGAACACGGCCTTTGCCTGGGGATTGTTTTCCGGGGCGGAAGCGGATCGCGACAATTGGAACAGCGGTTCGGACTGGTCCGGATTCATCCATCACCTTCCCTCAACCATGGGAAGCACATCCGGCGCCTATTACGCGATGGCCCAGCAAATTCCGAACAACGATCTCTTTTATACGCTTCCTTTTGATTCCTCGCATTTCTTCCGCACCCGGACGGTTGCGCCGATGGCCAACGAAACGGTGCCGGTAACGGTGACCGCCGAGCGGGTTCGCATCGACGGTGAGGAGTATGTCGAATTCACCAGCCGCTTCCCGATGAGCCATTCCAACAGCATCGATGAGGAGGGGGTAAGCACGGTGCGCGATGTGATCTGGAGTCTGCACAAACCCTCGGGGGCCGGAGAGGTGCTCACCATGCGGGCGGCTTATCCCATCCATTACGCCACCACGAATTTTTCCGGGATCGGTTTTGACAATCGTCTCCATGCCTCGACCGAAGGATTTTCCATCAGTGATATTCAGGTGCAGCCGGTGAGCAGTACCAAGACCTTCCGGAATATCGGACCCCTGGTGGCGTTCCCGGCGGATGAGGTCAGCATTCCGCTCGACCAAACCTTCTCGCTGGAGGCCGGGATCAAGGACGATGGCCTGCCGCGGATTCCCGGAGCGGTGACGTCGCTTTGGGATCAGATGAACGGGCCCTTTCTGGATCTGCCGGAGCCGGGCGCCTTGACCATGGATCTTTTCCCTGAAACGCCGGGGATGCGTACTTTGCGTTTGTATGCCGATGATGGCGAGATCACCACCTTTGCCGATCTCCGTCTCGGCGTCAGTACCAGTGGGGAGACGATGCCGCCGGAATGGGTGACGATGAGTCTTCCCGATGCGGTGGTCGGCGAGGCCTATGAAACGGTTGTTGAAGCGACGGGCGGGGAGGGTGCCTTGACGCTTTCCCTTGAGGATGGACCGGCTTGGCTGAGCCTTTCCGATGCCGGGGACGGAACCGCTACCCTCAGTGGCACTCCCGATGAGGAGGGAGAGCCGACAGTGATCCTGGAGGTGAGCGATGGGACGGATTCGATTTCGCAAACCCTGGTGTTGCACGTTCACCCCGAAGGAACGGTGCCCGGGTGGCCCGTGATCTCCCTCGGATCTCCGGGCGAAATCAGTATGAATTCTGTCGAAGCCGTGATGGAGTTGGAAGCCGGAAAGACTCCGGTGACGCTGGAGCTATTTGTCGGTCTGGTTGATGAAGGGGAGGACGCCGAAGCCTGGGAACGGGTGATCCCGATGGGTTCCCGGAGTCTCGGCAGCTATGTCCGGGAGATCACCGGCTTGGCCCCGAATACCCAGTACTTCTATCGGGTGCGGGCCTCCAATGCGGTCGGAACGGCCTGGTCCGAAGTGGGCGAGGTTGTCACCGCCAGCGGTCCCGAAGGCCGTGCCTTTACCCTGCGTTTCCCCGGCTACCCCGGTGAATCCGCGGTGCAGGACTTTCCACTTTTGGTGCGCCTTGAAGAGGGGCTGGGCGGGTTCTCCTATGAGGATCTGGCCTATCCGGAAACGGGCGCGGATCTGCGGGTGTACGATGCCGATTTCAATGAACTTTCCTTTGCTTTCCAGGAATGGGATCCGGAGGGTGAATCCCTTATCTGGATACGGGTTCCGGAACTGGATGAGACGACCGAATTGACCCTTTTTGCCGGGGATGCTTCGCGTGACAGTCTGCCCGCCTACACCTCCGATGGGGCGGTTTGGGATGATACGTTTGTCAGTGTCTGGCATTTGCAGGAAGCGGCCGGAGAGGCCCGGCAGGATTCCACCCCGCTGGGGGCGCAGGTGGAGTCCACCGGCAGTTCGACAGTGGAACAGGGCCCGGGCATTGTCGGGCGTGCGGCCCGTTTTGACGGGAGTAATGGCAACACCGTTCTGAGTACGGTGGGGGCGGAAGCCTGGCCGGAACACCGCTTCTCCCGAGCCTTCAGTTTGGAAGGGTGGATCTATCTTGATCCGGAAACCAACAACGCCAGCAACAGCAACTATTGGCGTCTGTTATCACTCGACAGCCCCTACAACAACGGGGCAGGGTATGCGGTGAGCCTGATTTCCGGCAACCGTTTTGAGACCTCTGTCGGCACCAACCCCGGGGTGGGCAGTGGCAAGGCCCGGAAGTTGTTGCGGTCGGATATGGATGACGTCGTGTCTGCGGTTCCCATGGGGGAATGGCTCTACCTGCACGCGACCTGGGATGGATACGTTCTGCGTCAATACCTCAACGGGATTCTGGTCGGGCAGGATTTGGATTTTGATCCCACCATTGCTTTCGGTGACAATCCGCCCCCTCTTCAGTTGGGGGCCACGGACAATCGCAGCCTGGCGGGCCGGCTCGACGAGGTGCGGCTGAGCCAAGCGCCGAAATCGGCTGACTGGGTGCGGACGACCTACGTGAATATCGCCGAAACCGAGTATTTTCTGACCCTTGAGCCGCGGGTGACCGGGACGGATCAACCGGCCTTCCTGACCGGTGCGAAGCCACAGGCGATCGTCGGCGAGGAGTATCGTTATGAAATCCATCTCTACGCCAAGGATAGTGACAACCTCAGCTTGCAGGCGGAGGGCTTGCCTTCCTGGTTGTCCCTCAACGGAACCGACAACCCACGGAAGTATCTCCTCACCGGGACTCCCGCGGAAGCTGATGTGGGCGATTCGGAAATCACCCTGACCGCAGCGAACAACAATGGTGAGGCCGTGCAGACCTTTACGCTCTGGGTGTATCCGGAGGGAACGGTGGCCGGGCTGCCCGATTTCGGTGATCCGGAAGTGCTGGAACCCGGAACGTTTGCGACGACCGTTGGCATTGACCTGCGGGTGGGTGAGGAGCCCGTTGAAGTGCATGTTTGGTATGGTACCAGCAACGGTGGTTCGGACCCCGGGGCGTGGGATAAATCCTTCCGTTTTCCCGCCCGGGAAATCGGCTACTTCCAGCGCGAGTTGGAGGATTTGGAGGAAGATACGCTCTACTTTTTCCGCTTTGTGGCGGAAAACGAAATCGGTTCCGTGCAGAGTGAAAGCCTGGCCTTTACCACCTTGCGCGATTTGACCGACATTTATCCCGTGGCCACGTTGGTCAATCCCGGCACCGACACCGTTCGCATTCCCGATGGCGTGGGGCTGGTGCTGGAAGCGGAGGTTACGGAAACCGGCGGCGAGTCGGAGAACCTGTCGTATTCCTGGGAGCTGCTTTCCGGTCCGGGTTCGGTGAGTTGGGAAACTGACGAGGCTGCCGAAACGGTCGCCTGGTTCAGTGCCGAGGGGCAGTATGAATTGCGTTTCACGGCCGACAACGGGGTCAATGCGGATCAATTTGAGGTTTCCGTGGAAGTCGTGGATCCGGAGCTGGTTCCCGATAATACCGGCGACAATATCGGCCCGATTGTCCATAGCGGCGAAGCCCGCACGGTGGATCGCGGGTGGCTGGTAGAGCTGGAAGGTTCCTATACCGATGACGGTTTTCCCGATCCTCCCGGAGCAGTTTCCCTGCAATGGCGGCTCGCCGATGGTCCCGAGGCGATCACCTTCTCCGATGAAGGGGTGACTGAACCAACGCTCATCTTTCCCGAAGCCGGGGACTACCGGATTCGTTTGCAGGCGGACGATGGCTTGATCGAAACCGCCCACGAAGTGCTTATCACGGTGGAGGAAGGGGAACCGCTACCGGCGGAAATCCTCGAACAGCCACAGGCCCTGGCTTTGGTTGAAGGGGAACCGGCGGAGTTTTCCGTCCTCGCTCAGGGCAATCCGCGTCCCTCCTACCAATGGGAGTTCAACGGCAATACGCTGGAGGGGAAAAATGAATCCCTCCTAACGCTGACCTCACCGCAGATCGCCAATGAGGGAATTTATCGCGTGGTGGTCTCCAATGACGGTGCCACCGTGACTTCGGAAGAGGCGGCTCTCGAACTTCTTCCGATGGCCCCCGGCGGGTTCTCGGCGACGGTGATCGACCCCTGGCGGATTGAACTGAACTGGACCTACGGGGGTTCGGTGGCCGATGGGTTCCGCATCGATACGGCACCGGCATCCGACGGGCCCTGGACCGAACTGACGACGGTGGGAAGCGGATTGCGCAGCTACCTGGATACCACCCTCGACCAAAATGAAACCCGCTACTACCGACTGGTCGCCGTTCGCGACGGAGTGGATGACAGTCAGCCGGCGGAGATTGTCGGGGCCACTACCCCGGCCACCGGATCGATCCAACTCAGCACCGCCGCGACCACGGTGGCGGATACTTTGGGCGTGGTGACTTTTTACGCCGAACGGGTCGGAGGGGATTATGGTCCGGCCAGCGCGGTGTATAGCACGACGGATGGAACGGCGCTGGACGGCACCGATTACCATGGGGTCGATGGAGTGGTCCATTGGGACGACGGTGATACGGATCCCAAACCGATTTTGATCCCGATTCTTTATCGCCCGGATAATCCCGGGGACCGTGATTTCACCCTCTCTCTCAGCGAAGCGGGTGCCGGAATTCCGCTTGGTTCTCCCGACAGCACCGTCGTGACGATCGAGGATGGTACGGTTCCCGATACGGTAACCGCCGGTTATTATTTCTTTTCCAAATATGAAAACGATCCCTACGGAAAGGCCGATGGCATTGGAACCCTGACGCACGCCTCGGCGGATGCGTTGGATGCGGTGGATCTAAGTGCTTCCGGCGCGGTGGATATTTCGGATGCCTCTTTTAGCGATTGGCAAACCATAACTCACGAACGACATTTATGGGGAAGCGGTTGGGAAGCGCGGCATTTCAGTAACACCTCGATACCCTATGATCCGGACTATGATGAGCGAGACCCCGGGCCGGGAGAAGGTCAGAATCAGGAGCATATCCGTTTTACGGTGACCAATAATTCCGATGAACCACAGTTGATTTCCGGATTTGATTTCAAAATCGGTTCCCTGGTTGGTGCCGATACCAGTTTCAAATTCTATGCGGACATCGTCATTGACGACGAATCCGTCTGGGATTCCGGGGTGGCCTTGATTGGGACCCGCGGGGGAGAGATCGGAGAGGTGGATGATGAGACCTGGCCTTGGCATGCGGCTTCCTACGAGGGCATCAGTCAATCCCTGTTACCCGGAGAAAGCGCCACCTTCCGCTTGTATTACAATCAAGGAGGGACATTAAACCGGCTGTTGGGTATCGGCCAATTCGACGCCCACTTCGGCGGGGAGCCGGAAGCGCCGGACAATCCGCCGGCGATCACTGCCCAACCGCAGGATGTCACGGTGGATCGGCTGGAGTCGGCCGACTTCAGTGTTACCGCCGAAGGTGAAGGGGATTTGCAGTATCAATGGTTCCGCAACCAGGAGGCGATTCCCGGTGCATCCTCTGCTTCCTATACCGCTGAAGCGGTGGAAGAGGAGGATGCCGGTGCGTATCAGGTGATGGTCTGGAATCATGCGGGCAGTGTGCTCAGTGATCCCGCCGAGCTTACGGTGATCGACGACCGTGAGGTGCCGACGATCACTGCCTGGCCCGAAGCCGCACCGATTGTTTTCGGCGAGAGCCTGGCCGAGGCGACTCTCAGTGGAGGGGAGGCCTCCGTTCCGGGATCCTTTGAATTCCTGGATCCCACCGAAGTACCCGGTCACGGGCTGCGGATTCGTGAAGTGCGCTTTGTGCCGGAGGACCTCACTGCCTATCATATTGTTGAAGGAACGGTCGAAGTGGAAGTTCAGTTGGTGACCCCGGAGATTGCAGTGCATGATCCATCACGGGTTTCTTTTGACGAGGCCGATCTGGAAGCGGAGGTTTTGGCGGCTGATGCCTCTTTCGAATTGACGCTCTGGTATGGCCGGACGGAGGGTGGTTTCGAGGCCGGGCAATGGGAGGAGTCAGTGGATCTCGGCTCGCCGGATCTTGGTGCTGTGACGGTTCCGTTGACGGACCTCTCCGATGAGACCACCTACTACTACCGCTTTGTTGCCAGCAATGCTGAGGAAACCGTTTACAGCGACGTCTATTCCTTTACCACGCTGCTCGATCTCTCCGGGATTGAGGTCTTTATTGACCTTCATCGGCCAACCGTCAACACGGTCCGGGTGCCCGAAGGGATGGGTCTGGTGCTGTTGACCGAGGTCGGGGAAACGGGAGGTTCGTCCGGGTTGCTGGAAATGAACTGGGAAGTGATTGACGCCGATGGGGAGGTGGATTGGGACAGCACCACCGAACCGGAAACGGTGGCCTGGTTCACGGAGCAGGGTGATTATCAACTTCGCCTTACCGCTTCCAACGGGGCGACGACCGAGGAGATGGATTTCTTTGTCGAGGTGGTTCATCCGGATGAAATCATGAGCCAAGCCGAGACGCTGGACGAGGAAGGGGATGGTTTACCCGACGGATGGTTTTCCTCCAGTATCAACAGTCCCAGTGATCCGGGGGATGTGGTCTGGGATGAAAACGGCGCTTTGGTTACCGGTTCCAGCGGGGATATCTGGAATGATGCGGATACCTTCCATTATGTGTACACGACCGTGACGGGAGAGGTAGATTTTCGGGCCCGAATCGCTTCGCTCGAAGGGATTGACGGAGATCCCTATCAATGGGCCAAAAGTGGGCTGATGGTGCGGGAGACGGCCAGCCCGGGGAGTAGGATGGCATTGGCCACGTTCCTCGGAGATGCCCGTGCGGATATTTACTACCGCACCGAAACCAATGAGGATGCGGATCGGCCCGGTGATCGACCGCAATTGGAGGTGGGCTATTGGATGCGCATTCAGCGGGTTGGGGGCACCCTTACCGCCTCCTACTCAGCGGATGGAGAAAACTGGAGCAGTCTGGAAGAACAGACGATTCCCATGGGGGAAGAATTGACCGTTGGTCTGGCCGCCAGTAGTCATGACAATCAACCCCTCATTGAAATTCTATTTGATGAAATCTTTCTGAACGGCTCTCCGGTAGGACCTTCCACCGGAGGCGGTTCTTCCGGGGGGAATATTGGACCTATGATTGCGGCGGGCGAATCGACTACCGTGGAACCCGATGAAGAGGTGACCCTGGAGATGTATTCGGTTTTCGATGACGGTCTTCCTGAAGAGGGTGAATTGAGTTGGCACTGGGAGCAGATGAGCGGGCCTTCCATTGATTTTGTACCGGAGTTGATCAATATCATCTTCGCCCCGCAGGAAATCGGTGAATATGTTTTCCGCGCCACTGCCTTTGACGGGGAAATCATGACGACGGCGCCCTACATTACGGTGACCGTGGAAAGCGAGGAGTTGACGCCGGATCCCTTTGAGGAGTGGCTTGAATATTACGAACGGGATCACCAGGATCCGGATACCACCACCGTTCAGAAAGGGGGCCGCATGGTGACCCTGCGCGAAGCCTATCTCCTGGGCGACGATCCGGATGACCCGAACGATCTCCTCCGCATTACCGATATCCAGCGCAACGAGGCAGAGGAAACGATGGAACTCTATTTCCCAAGCTTGCCGGATCGTTACTACACGATTGAAGTCAGCAGTGATCTCCAATCGGAAAGCTGGGTTCGCTACGGCGAGGACAGTGTCTCCGGCGATGGCGAGACCCGTTCCTTCACTGTCCCCATGGAGACCACCGAACACCCCCGGAGATTCTACCGCGTCAAAGTAAGCTTTCCAGAGGAATAGCTGACCTTGAACTCTTTCCAACTATAATGAAGAAAAAAATTTGAGTAAACAAAATTTAGTAAAATTTTAACTTGCCATTCGGTGGGTGTTTTTCAGTATAAATAGTTACAAATAATACCCCATGCTTTCCCTGATATGAAAAAAACGTTTCTTTACCTTCTCCCTGCTATACTTGGTTTTGCCTTGGTTCTGATTTGGTCAGAGCGAAGAGAAAGAACGGATAACGATATAAGTTCCGCGCCATTCCTTGAGAATTCTTCCGGATGGGAGGAACCGGTAGAGCATCAAGTACCCGAGTCATCCGCGGCAAGTCCTGAGGGGCGGTCCCTGGTCGAATTGCAAGATGAGATGGTTGAGCAATCACAACGCTTCAAGAGCGGGGATCTTCCTGCGGCGGATCGCGAGGAGGTGGTTGCGGAAATGGTGGAATTAGCCACGGAGCGGAGAGATTACCTGCTTTCCCTTTTGCCCCATCGTCATAACTATGTGCGGGAGCAATTGTTTTCCCCGGACGAAATCGACTCCTTTCCTCCGGAGGTGCAGGCTTTGATGGAAACCTATGTCCGGGGACGGGGGGATTTTTATGTGTTTTGCGCCTCGCCGATTCCGGATGGGAGTTTTCCGGTGCATGGTATTTCCTATGAGGTCCGCTATGAGGACCGGGTGTACCGGGCACACCCGAATGAACAATGGGAAGCAGTCGTTGCCGGCGACGACTATGCCTTTGCCGCAGCGACCTTAGAAGATGAAATGCTACTTTTGGAGGAACCCGAAGACGAAGAGGTCCTGGCCGGGCCGACCGGAACGGATGGGCAACCCAATCCGGGCGGGGCCAATAAGATGCTCTACATGATCGCGCGTTTTGCCGATGAGTCGGATTTCGCTCAGAGTGCTTCCCAGGCCAACAGCCGGTTCAGTGTTACGAATACGTATTACCGGAATAACTCTCAGGATAAAATGTATTTCCTTGCCCAGGATGGCACGACGGAGGGCGGGGATCTGATGGATATTGTTTTTGTCGATATGCCGGAAAGCCGATCCTATTATGAAAATATTTCCAATACGAGTACGCGTTTGTCCGAACTTTTAAGTGATGCCCGGAGTGCGGCGGGGGACCAGGGGTTTGATCACAGTACCTACAATACCGATGCGATTGTGACCTCCGGGAGCAGTTGGGGCTACGCCGGCATCGCCTGGCTTGGAAGTAAGGGTACGCACATGCCGCAAATCTGGACGGAACTTCGTACCTTTGGGCATGAGTTGGGGCATAATTTCAACCTTGCCCACGCCTACTACTGGCGGACCGATGCGGCCAAACCATTGGGTAAGGATTCCCGTCCGGGTGGTTATGTGACGGATAACGACATGGATGAAGCGATTGAGTACGCGCATTACTTTTCCATCATGAGTGCTCAGCACAGCAGTGAGATAAGTGATCCCACCAAGCCCCATTTTGCGCCTTATGAAAAGCACCGGATGGGATTGCTGGAGGAGGGAAGCGAACTCCTATTGGTGGACACGAGTGGACAATACCGGGTGTACCGGCATGATACCCGGGATTGGGAAAATAGTGCGCGGGCCATCCGTATCGAGGCGCCAGCGACGATTTACACCGGTAACCAGAATTTCCGCTATTGGTTGGGGATGCGCTATTCCAACTGGAATACCGCACGGGATTATCAGCGCCGCGGTTTGCAGGTTGATATCGCCGAGGACGTATCGTTCCGGCGTTATCCCATTCAGCTGGACATGACGCCGTTCACGCATATAAGTACCACTTTTTATGACCCCAGCAGTCCTCCCGGTAATTGGTGGACCATTGACAATAATGACAAGCGTGATGGAGCGTTGATGGTCGGGCGAACCTACTCGGACCGGGAGGCGGGGATTCACATTACCCCGATAGCCTTTGACCACACCGAATCAGGGGAGGAATTCGTCGATGTTGTGATTAACTTGGGGCAATTCACCGATAATGAGCCTCCTGAAATCAATGAGTTTACGGTTTCCAGTACGACGGTGAACACGGGAGAGACAGTTACTTTTGAGGTGGATGCCAGTGATCCCGATGGCGACGATCTAGCTTATGGATGGGAGTTTGATCCCGTCGGCAGTTTTACCAATAGTGGTTTTAATGAGTCCACTGCTTCGAAGAGCTGGGGCAGTCCGGGACAGTATAAGGTGAAGGTAACGGTCTCGGACATGAAGGGCGGTATCGCAAGTGAGACCGCCGTGATTACGGTGGGGGAACCCTCCAATAATCGGGAGATATGGGGGCGCGTTTTGCAAGCCGGACAACCTTTGGCCAATGCCCGGGTGCATATCGGGACCAATCATCAGGTTTGGACCGATACGGACGGGAGTTACCGGTTGGTGGGATTATCGCCGGGAACCCATACGGTGAGTGCGATGTATGACGGGGTTGAGATGACCGCTGATTTTTCCAACCCGGTGGATGTCTCGGAAGGTAATGCGTATGGAATGGACTTCGATGCCTCGGGGGGCGGTGGAAGCGATGGGGACGAACCGACCGGATCCATTTCCGGGAGTATCTCTTCCTCCATTGGTTCGGTGGAAGGCGTGGAAGTAGAAGCCGGGGGAATCGTTGCGGTGACCGATGCCAATGGTGATTTTACGATAGAGGGATTGGTCGAAGGCGGGTATGAGATAACCGCCTACAAAGGGAGCCGCTACAACGAACTGGGCAATCAGGAAGGTTGGGCTTTTGCCTCAAGTCCCTTTATCAATCTTTCTTCCGGGGACAATGCGAATCTGGCACCCATTTCCCGGGAGACCTTCACGGTTTCCGGACGTGTCCAGGGAATGGATGATGACGATCCGGCCCCTACCATTTTCACCGCTGACGGACGCAGTGTTACCGCAAGTTGGCCCAATCAGGGCAATCCCCATAATCGTCGATGGGAATACTCCTTTACCGCCGGGTCACGGCAGGTGAATCTTTTTGCCGAGGCGGACGGTTTTGTGATTGAGCCGGATTTTGGTCTTCCGCTGCAATCGACAGGAGGGAATCTCAACAACCGTGATTTCGATGCTTCATCGGGTTCGATTGCCGGGTCCATTCAGGGGCAGGTTTTGCATGACGGTCAACCCTTGGCGGGGGTGACGGTGAGCGCGGGCGGAACCAGTATCCGTACCGATTCCGATGGTTATTATCTGATTCCCAACTTGTCTTCCGGTTCCTACGATGTGATGGTTTCCCATCCGGGGGTTGATTTTGCTCCCTCCTCCCATAGCGGGGTTTCGGTGCCGGCAACCGGAATGGATTTTGAGGCATCCGGTTTGAGTATCGATTCGGTGACGGTGTCTGCGGATTTTGTTACCCTGGGAAGCTCGGTGGATTTGGAAGCGGCCATAAGCGGGGGGACCGGCGATTATACCTTGGAATGGCGCGGTTGGGAGGTTGCCGGACCGGTGTCTTTTACCCAGAATGACGGTTCATCGCTGACCACCAGCGCCAGTTTTGTGAACACCGGGGCGCATGTCATGCGTTTGGCGGTGGAGGATGCCAATGGAATGCGGGTTACCGAGACGATTTCCGTTACGGTTGTATCGGATGATGGGGGAAGCGGGAGTTTGGCCGTCACTCCCTTCAAAAGTGAATTGTTCTCCGGCGAAACGAGGACTTTCACGGCCCGGGCCTGGAACAGCACGGGAGAAGAGGTCGAACCCGATGTAAGCTGGAGCAGTGATGGCGGGATCATCGATTCCGAAACGGGGCTGTTTTCTCCGACGGAGAGTGGGTTCTTTACCATCACCGCCACTGATCCGGCCTTTGGAACCGCCGAGGCTACGGTTTCAGTGGAGGGAACCTTTGAAGCTCCGGTGATCAGTTTACTTCCCGAGGGAAATATCATTTTTGATGAAGCGGAACTGAACGCTGACCTGAGTGAGGGAGGCAGCAATGTGGAGATCGATGTTTGGTGGGGTACCGAGGACGGCGGTTCCGACTCCGCAGCTTGGCAGAATATTTATGAAGCCGGGCTCTTCGATCAGGGGGAAATCAGTTTAACCCTTCCCGGGTTGGAACCGGAGACGGATTATTTCTACCGAATGGAGGCGCGCAACTCGATCGGTGAGGACCAAACGGAAACCGGGCAATTTACCACGACGGAGGATTTATCCGGGATTGAGCCGGAGATTACCCTTATCCGGCCAACCGTTCCCCATGTGCGCGTTCCGGAAGGGGTGGGTTTGGTATTGATTACCGAAGTGACCGAGACAGGGGATGGTTCGGATAGCCTAACGCAGGAGTGGACGGTGGAATCCGGACCGGGAACGGTTACCTGGGATAATACCACCGAACCGGAGACAGCGGCCTTTTTCAGTGAACTCGGAACCTATGAGCTTCGCTTGACCGCCGACAACGGGGTTTATTCCGATGTTCTGGATATTACCGTGGAAGTGGTGGAATCCTTTGATGCTGGAGGTGGGGGCAGCGCTTCCGGTGCGCTTTCGGAAAATCTAGCGGTGTATCTACCATTGGATGAAAGCAGCGGCCAGGTGGCTGGCGATGCCTCGGGGAATGACCGGGACGGACAGATTGAAGGCGATCCGGAATGGCGTCCCGAAGATGGTAAATTCGGTGGAGCGCTGCGCTTTACCGGTAGTTCGCAATATGCGCTGCTCGCGGACTCGGAAGGTCTGGATGATGTGGCGCAAATGTCCTGGAGTTGGTGGATGCGGCCCGAGGCCGAGAACAGCGATGTTCGGGGAATTCTCTCCAAGCGTGAAAGTGCCAACTCGGGTCAGGCTTGGAGTTTTTTCCTGCACAATGATAATCAATTGAATTTGGATATGCCGAGCAGTGGAAACCGGTTGCAAGTAGGCACTATTCCGGCCAATGAATGGACGCATGTAGCGGTCGTGTTTGATGGATCTCAATCATCCAATGAACGGGTTCGGGTTTACTTGGACGGGGTATTCAGCAATGCCTATTCTGCCGATATTACAACGCTTCCGAGTCGTTCCAATTCGGTTACCTTGGGAATGCTTGACACTGGTGATACCCGCAGTTTCAGAGGGGATTTGGATGAGGTTTTGATCTACCATGGGCGTGCTTTGTCAACCCAGGATGTGGAGCAGATTTATGAAGGAATCGGTGGCAATGTCGGACCCTGGGTTTTGGCCGGAACCGAACGAACGGTCAGTCTCGGACAGGTCGTAGCGCTTTCCGGTACGGTGGAAGACGACGGTTTGCCGGAAGACCCGGGAGAGGTGACAACGGAGTGGTTGCAGATCGAGGGTCCCGCAGCAGTAAGCTTTACGGAACCCGGAAATCTGGAAACCGACGTCGAGTTTACCCAATCCGGTAGCTACACCCTGCGCTTGACCGCCTTTGACGGAGAGGTCATGACCGCCCATGACAAACCGGTTACCGTGGATGATGATTTGGAAGAGCCGGAGGTCACCGACTGGCCGACGGCGAGCGATTTGGTTTATGGTCAGACGCTGGCCGAATCAACCCTGACCGGTGGGGAGGCTTCAGTGGAGGGCAGCTTTGCCTTCACCTATCCGGAAACCGTTCCCGATGCCGGAACCGAAATGCAATCGGTGACCTTTACTCCAGAGGATACCGAGACGTATTCCAGTGTGGTTGGGGAAGTTGAGGTAACTGTGGAACCGGCGGAGGCGACGGTAACGCTCAGCAATATGACCCGGACCTACAATGCCACGCCCCTGAGTCCGACGGTGACGACGGATCCTGAGGGACTTGCGGTGACGTTGACTTTTGACGGTTCCAGTGAAGTACCGGTTGATGCCGATGCTTATGAAGTGGTGGCGACGGTGGATGACCCGAATGCGACAGGCAGTGCCAGTGGCACCTTTGTCATTGATCCGGCCCCGATTACGGTGGCTGCGGAGGATCAGGTAAAAACGCTGGGCGAGGACGATCCGGAACTGACCTGGACGGTGACCAGTGGGCAGGTTTTTGACGGAGACAGCCTGAGCGGTGAACTGACCCGGGAGGCGGGTGAGGACGTTGGTGAGTACGTGATTGATCAGGGAACCCTGTCGGCTTCGTCGAATTATGACCTGACCTTTGTGCCCGGAACCCTGACGATTGAGCCCGGAGAGGTGACGATTGCGCTGATACGTCCGACCGTTTCCGAAGTCCGGATTCCGGAAGGGGTGGGGTTGGTGCTGGAAACCGATGTCTCTGAGGACGGCGGTGAGAGCGGTCAGTTGACTTTGGCCTGGATCCAGGAGAGCGGTGAGGGAGACGTGAGTTGGGAGACCACCGATAGTCCGGAAACGGTGGCCTGGTTCAGTGAACAAGGCAGTTATACCCTGCGTTTGACCGCCGACAATGGCACGCACAGCGAGACGCTTGATATTGAGGTTGAGGTCGTGGATCCGGCCTTGATTGAAGGTGTGGAAGAGCAACCAATGGGATCGCCAGCGGGATCGGAAGTGGTTACGATCAGTGGATGGAATATTTCCAGCCCGGCGGAAGTTTCGGCCCTGGGCAATAGTTATCAGGCGGACTTTGCCGATGTGCCGGAGCTGACTGGTGCGCAAAATGCCAGTGATAGTGGGCAAGGCACTTATGTGGTGGTTCAGAGTAATGCAACTTGGAACTATGCCGATGGCGGCAGTGTGGAAGACAATCGATTTAACAACTACCGACCCGAAGGAAACAGCAACCCGGGTGTACGTCTTAGCAATAGCGAAGAATATACAGGAGGTCGTGCGGTGGGGTTTGGTCGGGGAGGCAGTCCCCTGTATGGGCTGCGTTTTGTGAATAATACCAGCGAGACGATTAACGAAGTAGCGGTGGATTACTCTGCGTATTGGATTGAAGGGACGGACAAGACCTATAGCTTTGCTTGGGCTGTAACTCCTTCCTCGGTGGAGAATCCGAGCGGTGAGAATGCCGAAAGCGATGGTCCTTTGTCGGCTCAGTATCGCAATGACTTTTCCGGTTTGGATTTGGTGGTGCCGGAAAGTAATCCTTCCGATCCGTGGATGAACAACAACGCCTCTCTCGAAGATCTAACCTGGGAGCCTGGGGAGACCCTGTGGCTGCTCTGGCAGAATCCACAGGGGAATGACTCCCCCCGAATTCATTTCGATACGATCACGATCACCCCTGATTACGTGCCGGCTGAACAAAATATCGGTCCCCTGGTTGATGCCGGAGGGCCGCAGACGGTGAATTCCGGAGAGGAAGTCACCCTCGACGGTTCGGTTCAGGACGATGGCCTGCCGCTGGATCCGGGAACGGTGACCACGGAATGGATACAGGTATCCGGGCCGGAGTCAGTGAGCTTCTCGGATCCAACGATTCTGGATCCGACCTTTACGACGGAAACCGGAGGGGACTATGTTTTCCGTTTGATCGCCTTTGATGGAGAAGTGGCCACAGCGGATGAGGTGGGCGTGACCGTAGAGGCGTCCATTGACCCGCCGCAAATCAGCAGTCACCCGGAGGATCAAAGCGTTATGGAAGGGGAGTCGGTTACCTTTATTGTTGAAGCGGAAGGTGAGGGGACGTTGTTGTATCAATGGCGGAAGGATGGAGAGGCGATTGATGAGGCCACCTCCTCGACCCTGACCCTGGATCCCGTGGTTCTGGAGGATGCCGGAACCTACACCGTGGTGGTGAGTAATGATGGCGGTAGCACAACCAGTGATGAAGCCGTACTGACCGTCGAGGAAGATCCTTACGAAGCCTGGTTGCGCGAGCATGATCTGGAAGATGACGGGGAGACCACCGTTACCAAGGACGGCAGCGAGGTGACCTTGCGCGAAGCCTATCTCCTCGGGAACGATCCGCATGATCCTTCAGATGTATTGCGGATTAAGAACACGGAGGTGCAAGCGGGCGGAGACAGCCTGAACGTGTATTTCCCCAGTCTGGAAAACCGTTATTATCAAGTGGAGTTGAGTGATGATCTTTCCGCTGACTCGTGGACGATCTACGGAGAAGGTTTCATGGGTGATGATACGGAACGCTACTTCACCGTGCCGATGGACACGGAGACCAACCCCCGTCGTTTCTATCGGATCCGGGTGAGTTTTCCGGAGTAGGATCTAATTGCCTTTAGGGGGACTTATGCTGTAAATGAGTGGAATAGTAAAGAGGGCCTACTGGGCGAGCCCGCAGGAAACCGAACAAAGCAAAGGCCTTGTTCGGTTCGGGAAAACGGTTGAAAAATTTCCTTGTTTAAAGAAACACCGGTGAGGTGTTGGTTACTTTGCCGGGACGGGCCGTTTCGTTCTCGCCCACCGACCAGTCGCGGTCGTTGATCAGGACTTTGAATTCAAATGGCGTCTTGGCCTCGTAGGTATTCCACTCCCAACGTTCATCGGAAGCGCAATCCATGACTACTCCTTTTTCCCAACTCAAGCCGGGGCCGTCTCCACGGAGATAGAGGGTATTGCCAAAGCCCACATCGACATGAGCGGTAATGGTGGTTGGCATAACCGGTGTAGTGACCTTTTTAGCCGGAGCCTTCGTTGTCGCAACTTTCTTGGCGGCAGCTTTTTTGGCCGGGGTCTTTTTCGTAGCGACTTTTTTGGCTACGGTCTTTTTGACCGCTTTTTTGGCCACAGTTTTTTTAGGGGCGGCTTTTTTGGCCGCAGTCTTTTTGACAGTAGTTTTTTTAGGCATGATTCAGATGATTTAGAGTTTGTAATTTGTGGAGATTCGATCTCCCTCAAATAAGTCCTTAGCATTTCTTTTGCCAACGGCAAGCAAGAAACGATGTTCCCTACTGCTAAACGATGATATTTTACCGAATGTAACGAAAATCACATCGCTTCGGGGTAAGGGAAGGGATTTCGAGGGATCGCTCATGGGCATCCGCTTCCTTTCGCTTTGCGGGATTGCCAGAGGCTCTTCCTTGGGGCAAACTAGGGGCGTGAAAAAGTTTGTTCCAGAGAAGCCCTCCATTTACGGGGAGAACCGTGAATCCCTGCTGGCGGCCTTGAAAGAAGGTGGTCAACCGGCCTTTCGGGCGGATCAGGTTCTTTCCTGGCTTTATAAAAAGAGGGTTGGCGACTGGAATGAAATGGCCAATATCCCCAAAACCCTGAGGGAGTGGTTGGCGGACCGGTGGACCCTTCAGCCATTGACGCGGATTTTGTGCAAAAACTCTTCCGATGTTACCGACAAGATGTTGTTTGCACTGGAGGACCAGTCCCTTATTGAAACGGTCTTGATTCGGGCACCGCAAATCGGAGTGGGGCAGGAAAAAGCCCGGCATACGGTCTGTGTATCGATTCAGGTCGGTTGCGCCTATGGGTGCCGGTTTTGCGCCTCCGGTCTGGCGGGTTTCAAGAGAAACCTGACGACCGCCGAAGTGATTGCCCAGCTGATACAGATTTGTCATTTGGAGGATGAACAAACGCCGCGGGCGGATAAGGATTTCCCTTCCTTCGACAATATTGTTTTTATGGGAATGGGTGAACCGCTGGCAAATTTTGATACGTTGACCCGCGCTTTGGAAATTTTAAACGCTGATTGGGGCTTTGGGTTCGGGGCCCGGCGTATTACCGTATCCACTTCCGGGTTGGCGCCTCAGATTCGTCAGCTGGCTGATGAAGCGGTGCCCGTGCGTTTGGCCATTTCCCTGCACGGTGCGACGGATGAAGTGCGGGAGCAAATTATGCCGATCAACCGCAAGTACCCCTTGGCGGAATTGCTTCCTGCTGCCCGCTATTTTGCCGAACAGAACAAACGCATGATTACCCTCGAGTTTATCCTGATTGAGGACTTGAATGATTCCTTTGAACAGGCTTCGGCACTCGCCGAAATAGCCCGTGATCTCCATGCGCATGTAAACTGCATTCCTTACAATACGGTTCAGGGATTGCCCTGGAAACGGCCTTCGTTGAAACGGCAGGAAACTTTTGTCAGAGTTCTGCGGAAGCGTGGGGTTTCGGTAACGATCCGGCGGGAAAAAGGGCATGACATCGAGGCTGCCTGCGGACAACTCCGTTTGCAGACCGAACAGGAAAGGGGAACGTTGGTTTCGTCAGGATGAAAACGCCGTTGTCCCAGGAAGAGTCTCCGAAGGTTTCCGTTGCGCCCGGAACAAAGCGCTCCCGCAAGCAGGTGAAAAAGGTCGTGGGCTGGCGGGGTTGGCTGTTGCGTCCCCTTTGGTGGGGGATTCGGTTGTGGTTGTCGACCGTTCGTTTCCGGGTCTCCCGGGAGACTTTGGACTTGATACGCACTTTGCCGGTTCCGGTAGTGGTATTGTTTTGGCACCAGCATCTGTTCTCGGCTTCCTATTTATACCGGCGGCATTGGAAGGGGCGTAAAATGTGTGGTTTGATTTCGGCTAGCCGTGATGGGGCCTGGTTGGATGCGTTTTATGCTTTGGCGGGCATTCGTGCGGTGCGGGGATCCTCCAGCTTTCGCGGCGGTGAAGCGATCCGTGAGATGATTTCTCTCTCCCGGCAAGGATATGATATCGCCATTACTCCGGATGGCCCCCGGGGACCAAAGTACTCTTTTAAAAACGGGGCGGCTATGGTCGTTGAAAAGAGTAATGCATCCGTTTTATTGGTACACTATAACTATCACCGGTTTTGGCGTTTACGCAGTTGGGACGGATTTTTTCTTCCCAGGCCTTTTAGCCGGGTAGAGGTACGGGCGAAGATCATTCAAGCCGGCGAACTGCCTGAAGGGATGGCGGCCAAGGGGACCTGTTTGAAAGACGAATTGATGTCCCTGCGGAAGAATTCTTTGTGAGGAAGTTGCCAACATCCTTCCCGCTGGCGCGGCTTTCGGCAAACAGCTTCAGGCGCTTCTGGTGAGAAAAGTCTTTAGCTGAAAAGCCATGCGGTGAACGATTAGATACAGGACCGGTATGACAAATAAAGTCAGCAGGCTGGAGAAGAGCAGGCCACTGATTACGGTAATGGCCAAGGGTTGCATAATCTCGGCGCCGGACCCGATGCCCAGGGCCAAGTGGGTCATGCCCAGAACGGTGGTGGAGGTGGTCATTAAAATGGGGCGCAGGCGTAATGAACCCGCCGATACAATGGCGTGGGCAAGAGAGAGTTTCTTTTGACGTCGGCCTATTTCAATATATTCGACCAATAGAATGGCGTTATTGACCACCACCCCCACCAGCAGGATGACTCCGATCAGGACCGGGGCGGAGAGCGGGGTCTGGGTTGCCCAAAGCCCCAGGATGACTCCGATCAGAGCGAGCGGGGCGGTGGCTAGAATGATCAAGGGGTTGGTCAAACGTTCGTATTGAACGGCCAGCACAACAAAGACCAGAAACAGCGAGAGGCTGATAACCAGAAGCAGCTCGCGGTTGGTCTCTTCGATGGTTTCCCATTGGCCTCCGTAGATCATGCTGTATTGTTCGGGGAGATCGAGGTCAGCCAAACGGTTCTGCACCTCGGCC
>JAFIGF010000162.1 GCA_020831535.1 Opitutales bacterium
ATTGATCTGAATCCGGTGCGAGCGGGTTTGGTGGATGACCCGGGGAAATATGCCTACAGTGGTTATGGAGAGTCGGCGATGGCGGGAGAACCGGTGAGTGATCTGAGGTATATCGTGGATGCGATAGATAAGGATACGGGCAGCGATGTGTTGCGATTTTACCGGATGCTGGTTTTGGGGCAGGGACGAATGCCCCGGGAGGGGAAGGGGCACCTTGATGACCAGGAAGCGCAGGAGGAGATCACCCGTTTGCTCAGCGAGCAGGCGGGAAGTATTGCTAATCGTAGGGAGATCGAACGTCTATTTGCTCCTCTAACCAGAGGAGCGATTTTTGGGAGCGAGGCCTTCGTTCTGAAATTCCTGGATAAGGTCCGCAGCTGCCTTTCGGTTAAGATACGGCGTCCCTGTCTATCCCATCCCACTCAACTTCCAGGACACTTCACGCCAAGTCGTTTTCGCTTTAATAAAAAGTAATCCATACCCAGTTGGGTCTCGCTGAAATCCTTTGAGCTTGATTGAGCTCAAATGCGTGGGCAATGGTGTCTTAAATGACTGCTTTTTGAGATGAACAAACTGTTCCTGAGATGCTTCGTTCAACCAAGGGAGGGTTTTGTTGGCAGTGTCTGCTCAAGGCAATTTATATTTAAGCGACCCATAATATCCAAGGATCCGCATTCAAGATATCAAAGCCAACCAATTAGGGTATTGGAAATGATCGTGGTAATAGAGGGATGCCGTGCGCTTCTTGCGGACCAAATGATTGTGGCAAAATCCCTCTGTTTCCAGAATTCAGGTTCGCCGGATTTAAATATTGACGGGAATTACCATTGGTGGGTGGTTTGGATTTCGAGGCGGCGGGGGGGGGCGGGGAGGAAGATGGTGGTTGATGAGAAGGCTGTTTCGGTCTTGCCGGGCGTGGTTGTGCCACCCGTCGGTTTGAAATGTTCCGGCGGTCAGGGCCAGGTTTTGGTTCTCGTGAGAAAACCGGAGGGCCATCTTTTCGTCCGGGAGATTGAGGAAATCGACACCCGATTGTTTAATCATGCGGGCAAATTCTCTGGTGGTGAGCACCATATAGACATCAGGGCGGCCGGAGGACTGCGTTTCCTCGTGCGTTCCAGTTCGTATTTCTTGGCGGTGCAGGGCATGATTGAAAACTGATAGATCTGATCGGCAGGCATGCCGGTTTTTTCCGGGTAATAGGTCTTCGCCAGGGCCCCGAGCATTTGTTGGGGGACTTGGCGGTGGAGAAAAGGGGGATCAAATCGCTGAAATTTTTCTCCAGGTAATCGACCCAGGCGGGGCAGCATGAGGTTATCAGGGGTAATTCTCCTTTTCCTTCGACAAAGCGCGCGACAAACTCCGAGGCTTCTTCGATAATGGTCAGATCAGCCGCAAAAGAGGTGTCGAAGACGGCTTTGAATCCGAGACGACGCAGGGCTGCCCTAACGATAGCGGTTTCATCGTTCTCCACAATCGCCTCGGTTAGGCAATGGACGGAGCATTGGCGGCAGCGGATGGAGGGGGATTCGGCGAGGGTAATATCGCCGGCGGGGCCATGCGGGTGTTGGTTCCCCGGTCGAGAAAGGAAAGGGCCCACACATTCTGCACTTCTTGGCAGACTTGTACGCAGCGTCCGCATTTGCCGCAGGATTCGTCGACACAGAATTTTAGATAGAAAGCGGCGACATCGACCATGCAATCCCGTTCGTCCATAACCAACATTCCGCCGAAGCCCATGATGGAGCCCAACTCCATCCGATTTTCGAAGGTGACTGGGGTTTCCAATTTGTTTTCCGGGATGATGCCGCCGGAGGGTCCACCGGTTTGGATTCCTTTGATGTAAGCTTGTTCTTTAAGGGAAAATGTCTTTTATTAGTAGTTTCTCTTTTTTTATGACTAATCTTCCCTCCATAGAGCCCTACCGGCGACGATATCGGGAAATCGATGCGCAAATGACTCGTCCTGATTTTTTTCAGGACCAGCGTGAGGCTACCCGATTGACCAGAGAGCATACCATGATAGGTAAGCTCCTGGCTCTTTACGAAGATCTCGGGCGAATAGAACAACAGTTGACCGATAACCGGCAACTGTTGGCAGAAGCGGGAGAAGATCCCGATATAAGGGAAATGGCGGAGGCTGAAATTCCGGAATTGGAAGAAGAGCGAGAGCAAAAACAACAGCAGATTCTCCGTTTGATGATCCCTCCTGAGGAGACGGATTCGCGAAATACTATTCTAGAAGTTCGAGCCGGAGCGGGGGGGGACGAGGCCAGCTTATTCGCCGGGGATTTGTATCGGATGTACCTCCGCTGGGCGGAAAACAAGGGGTTTCGCGTGGAAACGATGAGTTTCAGTGAAAGTGAGTGTGGTGGGTTCAAGGAAGTCGTTTTCCGGATAACCGGCGAAGATGTTTACAAGTTGCTTAAATTTGAATCGGGCGTCCATCGGGTGCAGCGGATTCCGGTGACTGAGGCCGGGGGGCGGATCCATACCTCGACGGTCACGGTAGCGGTTCTGCCCGAAGCGGAGGAGGTGGATGTTGAGGTCAATCCAGAGGAGTTGGAAATTACGACCTGCCGGGCGAGCGGAGCCGGGGGGCAGCATGTCAATACGACCGATTCGGCGGTGCAAATTTTGCATAAGCCGACGGGGATGATCGTGCAGTGTGCGGATGAGCGTTCGCAAATTAAGAATCGGGCCAAGGCTATGACGGTCTTGCGTTCTAGGTTGCTGCAAAAAAAGGAGGAGGAGGAACGAGCCAAATACGCGGCCAACCGGAAAAGTCAGGTGGGCACAGGAGATCGTTCGGAGAGGATTCGAACCTACAACTACCCGCAGAGTCGGGTGACTGATCACCGGATTGGGCTCAATCTGCAATCCTTGCCGCAGATTATGGAGGGTGAGGTCGACGAGCTTCTGGAGGCGTTGCAGGAAACGCGGTATCAGGAAAAAATCGAGGAATTATTGGCTGGGGAAATACGCTTTGCCGGGGGTTCTGCCGGGCGGTAAGGAGTAGGATGATGACGGCGGGGCAAAGGCATTTGTTGGTGGATGGGTACAATGTTCTGCACCAGTGGCCGCGCGGGAAGGCTTTTTTGCGCCGCGGGCAATTGGCGGCCGCCAGAGATTATTTGGCGGCGGAGGTTCGGGTTTTACATGATCGGGAAGGGCTTCGGGTGACGTTGGTTTTTGATGGAAAAGGGGAGAAGGTGGAACTCGAACGGCCTTATGAGGATCTGACGTTTTCTTTTCTTTATGCGCCCTCTGGATTGTCCGCTGACGCGGTGATCGAGCAGTTGGTTTCGGGAGCAGGGGACCCATCGCAGTGTCTGGTTATCACGCAAGATTCATTGGAGAGGGAAACACTTCAGGTAGCGGGGGCGACGGTGATGGGTCCGGATGACCTGGCCGCCTGGGTGCGGCAAGCGGAAGGCCGCCTTGCCGGAGAACTACAAAAGAGAAAACAAGAAAGCCATGAGTGGTGGAGGCATATAAAGTGAGGGGCGGGTTTTTACTAAGTTCTTTTCTCCTGGTGGTTCTCCTCGGTTGGGTAAGAGGGGATACTTCGGAGGAGATCCGTCCGATGGTGGTGGTGGAAGGTGAGCATCCGATTGGCGGTTGGCAGAGTTGGGAGCCTATGGACTTTGCGGTCAGTTATTTTAACCTAACCGGATCCTCCGAGGCCGATTTGCGGTTATGGTTCAGCGCGGTGACCAGTGAAGGGCGAAATAGTATGATTCAACTTCCCTATCAGGATGATTCGTGGGAAAGGGTTCCGCCGCTCTTTGATACGCGGCTGGTGGAAGGGTATGAAAGAGATTTGGATGGTTTGGCGAAACCGATTCTTACCCGAACGGCTGGCTTTGTTGGAGTGGGTGGAGAAGAGATTGTTTTGGGGGCGATTGGCTCGCGCTACACGGGGGGCGCGAGTGAGTTGGTGCCTTGGTTGTTTCGCCGAAAGCCCGGAGGGGAGTGGGAGTCTTTGGGCTTGCCGCCGGGAGAACCGCAGGAATTTATTGAAGCGGCCTGGCGGGAAGGCTTGAGCGTCCGCGCCGAAGGAGGCGGGGTGGTTGAGCTGGAAGATGAGCGGAAACGATTGTATCTGCATGGGTTGACCGAACCCGAAGAGTTTCCGGACTGGCAACGTGGCGGGCGATTAGTGGTTCCTCGGATTTTGGTTGCCGAGGCCGATGATTGGGAAGGCCCCTGGGTTTTTCGGCGGCATGAGAATGGAAGATTATGGGATATCCGGGAGGGGATCACGGTTCCATGGGTATTTCCTCATGTGCAAAAAGTGAGCAAGGAAGTATTTCTACTTACCGGAGCAAGTGCTTGGCCGCCGGATCGAATTTATGCCGCCTACAGTGAGGATGGGAAGCATTTTGTGACGCCGTCAGAGTATGATGGAAGTCCCTTGCCATTATTGCGTAAGAATGAAATCTTGCGCGGGGCTCGGTTTGTGAAGGCGCTGCGAGGAGTGTATCTCTCCGAAACGGAAGAATTTCGGGCCGTGGTCAGCGTGGCTCCGGCAGAATTGGGGGGAAGGAGTGTTCTTTTGACCACTCGTGGGGGGTGGGATGAACAAAATTTGAACAGAGTTCTCTACGAGTTAGAGATTGAAGGCTCAGAAAGGACGAAAAAATAGGCGAAAAGAAAAAAGTTTCCCAATTCTCACAGTTTTATTCGTTTTTTCTTGCAAACCGGACCAATAGGTGCTTGAAAATGTTCGTTCGAGGGCTAAATAGCCTTGAAATCCACACTAAACAAACCTACATACCAAACACATTATGAAAAAAACAAGTATTGCTCTATGCGTTGCAGCCGTTGCTGCAACTTCTACTCTGAAAGCGGCTTTGCCTCTTGAGGATCTCTCCGTAACCTTCGATTTCGGTTACGAGTCTGAATATGTCTTCCGTGGCCTTAAATTCGACCAACAAGTCATTCAACCTGGCGTCGAGTTGGAGTTGAACGGTGCTTATGCCGGAGTTTGGGGAAGCTATGGGGTTAACAATGGCCCCTTCTTGGCTGAAACCGATTACTATGCTGGTTACAGCTTCCCAGTCGATGAAATGATCGATTTGGATCTTGGATTCACCTACTACACCTTTAGCGGTACCAGTGATTCGAGCTTTGAAGTATATGGTGGAGCTTCTTTTGACCTTATTGGTGATCCTTCCGCTTATATCTTCTACGATTTGGACTTGGAAATCTGGACCTTTGAGCTTGCTGGTGGTTACGAAATTCCTTTGGAAAACAACTTGGCCATTGAGCTTTCCGGTGCTCTTGGGTACCAACGGTGGACTGATAGCTTCGCCGACGGAGGAGAAGGAAAATTCACCCACTTCTATTTGGAAGTTCATGCTGACTTGGTGTTCCCCATCAATGATTATGCTTCCTTCTCCGTGGGACCACGTATCAGCACCCAGCGCATTGGTAGCAGCAATGACGGACAAGCTGTCCGTAATGCCGTCGCCGGTGGAAGCAGCGGGCGTGAACTCCTCTGGTGGGGTGCTATGCTTTCCGCTGGATTCTAATCTAAGCTGAAGTTTCTTTCAGAACCCGCATCCTTTGGGGATGCGGGTTTTTTGTTTTGAAAGATAGTCTGCCATAGGGCCTGTTCCCGAAACTTTGCCAAGGATTGCGTAGTTCGGGTACTTTTGTTCTAAGGTGAGACTAAGGTTTTGCCGAGGCCTCAGGAGTGTTGCGAGCAGGGACATGAAGTCCCCGCTCGCTGTCGAAAAGGGGCGACATTTCCGTTTTCCGAAGTATTGCGCACAGGGGCACAAGGCCCCCGTTCGCTTTTTTGCCCCAAGCGGGGACCTCGTATCCCTGCGCGGAGTGCTTCAAGCCAGGGACATAAGACACGCTCCATCGCACCGCGCGGGCCGCTTTCCCTGTCGCGCCATAGCTTTAGCGAAGGCGGAGGCGGCAGCGCGGAACACTCCAACCCCGCGAGTCTCTTAATCGTATATTCCAGCCTCCGCTGGTGGCAGCGACTTGTGTGAGACTAGGGTGTTTTCGAGGCCTCAGGAGTGTTGCGAGCAGGGACATGAAGTCCCCGCTCGCTGTCGAAAAGGGGGAAAGGTTCGTTTCGCCATCAGTTAACCCCGGGAATGTAGCCTTTCGGCCTATTCCTCGAAGAGCCGTCCTTGTTGGTCGTTGGGGCGATTTGGTTTGATACCAATGACCGAGTAACCTTTATCAGCTAGCATCCTGCCTTGGGCGGTACGCTTGAGGAATCCTTCCTGGATCAGGAAGGGTTCATGCACCTCTCCGATGGTTTCGGCCTCTTCGCCCACCGCGATGGCGATGGTGGAAATACCCACCGGGCCGCCAGCGTAATTTTCGGCCATGACGCGGAGAATTCGTTTGTCCATTTCATCGAGTCCGTGGGCATCAATTTCCAGCAACTCAAGAGCTTGTTGAGCGGATTCTTTGGTAATTTTCCCAAAACCCCGTTCCTCCGAAAAGTCGCGTACGAAGCTGACCAGATTGTTGACAATCCGGGGGGTTCCCCGGGCCCGTCCGGCAATTTCCGAGGCGCCGTCGGGGTCCACTTCGACCTCAAGGAGGTCGCAGGTGCGCAGAACTATGGTAATCAAGTCGGCCTTGTTGTAGTAATCGAGCCGGGTTTGCAGGGTAAAACGCGACCGGAGCGGGGCGGTGAGAAGCCCGCTACGGGTGGTTGCCCCCACCAGGGTGAACTTTTGCAGACCCAGGCGCACGCTGCGGGCATTGGGCCCTTGGTCAATCATGATGTCGATGTGGTAATCCTCCATGGCCGAGTACAGGTATTCTTCCACCGTTTTGGACAGACGATGGATCTCATCGATGAAAAGGATATCGCCTTCTTCCAGATTGGTCAGCTGTCCGGCCAGGTCACCTGCTTTTTCGATTACGGGGCCGGAGGTGATGCGAACATTTTTTCCCATTTCCGCGCCGAGGATGAGGGCCAGGGTGGTTTTGCCCAGTCCCGGAGGGCCGCTGAGCAGAATATGGCTCAAGGGTTCTTTTCTCCGTTTTGCCGCCCCGACCATGATTTTCAATCGTTCGATGGTCTTTCGTTGCCCGGTGAAATCATTAAAATGGTGGGGGCGCAAAGCTGCCTCCGCATTAGAAACCGGTTCGTTCAGAACATCCTGAAAGTAATTGGCATCGGGTGAACTCACGACAATCTACTTTCTTGCGGCAATTCCGGACAACGGCAAGGATGTTTATTCGGTAAAAAGGGGGGGGCTTTTTTTCTCTCAACCCCACCCAAGAAGACGCAGGGCCGCCAGAGCGGTAAAAAACAGGGCAAGGAATTCGAACCAAGTCGGGCGGATATAGGGCAAGATCAATCGACCAAGGCCGGCTCCCAAAAAAACTGCGGGGAAAAGGTAAAGGTTCAGGGCAAGAGTGTCGGTGTTGATGGTTCCGATTCCCAGATGAAACGGGACTTTGAACAGGTTGAGGAAAAAGAAGAAAATCGCGGCGGTGCCGAAAAAATCCTTTTTGGGAACCCGCATGGAAAGGAGGTAGAGCATCATCACCGGTCCGGCCGCGTTCGCGGTCATGGTAGTAAAGCCTGCGGCCAGCCCGGTACCACCGGAAAACCACCAGCGACCGGCTTGGGCTGGTGGGGTTTCGCCATCTTGGGGGGAATTGGCTTGGCGCCATTTGCCACGGAGGTGGAGAAATAACAAAACCGCCAAGATGGCTCCGATGAGCCGGGCGATTACGCTGTCGCTGGCCACGCCAAGGGCAAAGGTCCCGATGATCACTCCTAGGGCGGTCCAGGGGAATAAACGCCAGATCATACTCCACCGAACATTTCGTCGATAGAGAATCAGGGCTGCAATATCACCGCAAATTAGCAGGGGCAGAACCACTCCCACTGATTCACGGGGAGGCAAAATCTGGGCAAAAATACCGACGAATAAAATCCCCAAGCCGGGGATGCCGGTTTTGGAGAGTCCGATGATAAAGGCTCCCAATAAAATCAGGACCAGAGCGGTACTGGAAAGATCGGCGAACATCCTTTCCCCCGATCAGGCTCAGGTGTTCAGCTCTCGCACCATGACGCGGGAATTCCGGCCGCTTTCCCGAAGACTATCCAGACGTGCAGCGGGAAGCTCCGTAGAGGGGTTTTCGGAAAAGCTGCAGGCATTGCGGAAAAAGGAAAAGCTCTGGGTGGAGAGAGCGAAAATGCGGCGAGCCCCTTTCTGCCGGGCTTCCTGGCAGATGAATTCGACCAGCTTTCGTCCGATTCCCAAGTGTTGGTGGGTTGGTTGAACGTATAGGGAGAGAAGTTCCGCACTTTCCCCTCCTGGATAAATTTCCAGCGCGGCGCAAGCAACCGGGGTTTCATCAATTTCAAAAAGGTAGTATTGATTAAAGGATTTCTCAATATGGGCCAAAGTCCGATGCACTAGTTGTTCTCGCTTAACGGCTTGGCGGGTAAATTGGTAGAGGGTGCGAATGTCCCGCCGGGTGGCCGGCCGAACCTGTTGGTATTCGTTACCATAAATAAGGGTGCCAACCCCTTCGCTGGAAAAAATCTCGGCAAGTAAGCCTTCGTGCAACGTTCCGTCGACCAGATGAGCCCTGGGAATGTTGTTAAGCACCGCCCGAACGGCGTGTCTCGCTTTACTCAAAGCCCCGCCACTAAACCCTTCGGGAGCCGTTTCCAATTTGTTGTTTAGTTCCTCGACGGAAATTTGCCGATAAAAGGCTTCGTTATGATAGAGTCCGGCTTCTGGTTGCAGGAAAAGAATTTTTCCGGCTTCGAGGGCGAGCGCCACCTCGGTGGCCAAGTGGTCTGAATTCAATCGCCAGCCCATACCGTCACGGTCAAAGGCGAGAGGGGACAAAAGAGGGATCACCTTTTGGGACAAAAGATTTTGCAGGAGGGCACGGTCAACTCGTCCAACTTTTCCGGTATGCAATTGGTCCACCCCTTTGACGATTCCCATGGGCACCGGCATAACGGCGTTCGTCAGGACGGCCTTGAGACCGACTTGGGTAAGTTTGCCCATCAGGAACTGGCTAAGCGTGGAGGCCGCTTTTTGGGCACAGGACAGTGTTTGGGCATCGGTCGGGCCGAAACCCCGCAGGTCGCTTGGCGAGATTCCTTGATCCTTTGCTTCGGTAGCCAGTTGGTCGCTAATTCCGAAAACCAAAACGACCCGTATGGACAGGCTTTGCAAAACGGCGATGTCGAGAAGTAGGTTGGAAAGATTCTCGTCGCTCACAATACGTCCGTCCAAGGCGATGACAAAGATCCGGTCTTGGAACAGAGGAACATATTTTAGAATACCCCGCAGTTCTTTGGGGTTGGGAAGGGAGGGTGCGTCGGAAGAGGCCATGGCGTTTCAATTAGCTACGCGGAAAGACCATTCCCGCAGATTGTCATCAATCAGAAAGTACAAAGTATATTCGCCCGGGACAAGAGCATCGGGGTTGATAAAGAGAAAACTTTGCGGGGCTTCATTGTCCGTTTCCCGTCCTTTGCTATAGGGCGGAATCACGAGAATTTCACGGTCTCGCCGATAAAAATGGAGACGGCGGGGCAGGCTGAAGTCTTCGTGAGGTTGCCATCGTATTTCTGCTTGGTAGGGTTCTCCGGTTTGAATTAGAGGGGCCGCTTTGATTTCCTCTAAAAGCAAGGTGTAGGGAGGGGCCTCGATGGTGATCTCCAAAAGTGATTCCTGTGGGCGAGTGGTAGGGGTAATGGGAATTCTTGATGAGAAAGTATCACTTTCGCGGAATTCGCCGGTCAAAAAGGCTTGGGTGAAAGGCTCCCAATCTTCCGCTTCGAGAAGGGGGGTTACATGACTGGCCATAGATTCCTCGTAGGGGAAGAACGGATCCTCCTGTTTACGAAAAAAGGCCATGATCAAAGTGTAGAATGCGATAAAGCACAAAATTGAGATCAAGACCCAGGACATCGGCCATGGTTTTTTTTCCGGCAGCTTTTGTTTTTCGTGGTGGAGCCCGTCGGGGGAAACCGGAGGGCCGGAGGGGGAGGAAGGGGAGGTGGGAGAATTTTCTTTCATGGAGGAGTTCGCGCTTGTCTTGGGAAAAGTTTTGCCAATGGATGGTGGAATGCCGGTTTGGGTTATCGAAATGTTTGGTCGGGGCGATATCAACCAGGTCTTTTGGTTGGTCTTTGCCGCTGCTTTGCCGTTTTGGCTGATGATGTTGGTGTTCCCTCATAAAACGTGGGTTCGTCGGATTTGTCATCCTTTTTTTGTCCCTCCGTTGCTAGCGGTTCTCTATTTGTATATTGTATTTGAGGTCGTGAATACGGTTGGATGGCCCAAATTTGCCGGGGTGGAGGCACATCAGGTTCGCCGTGTGTTCAGCCATCCACTTTATTTCCTGGTGGTGTGGAGCCGTTATATGGCCATGGATTTATTCGCTGGGATGGTCATTTATCAGGAAGCTGTGCGGCGTAAGCAGCAAGTGCCAGTGGAACTTTTCTTTACGTGGTTAATGGGTCCATTGGGGCTCCTGTTTTATGGCATCCGGCTTGGTTGGGCGCAGTTGCGGGAGAAATGGTAGAGCATGGGGCGAGTAGGGGGAATTTGCGTTTTCCCGCGCGTCCTTTGGTTTTTTGTGGTTCTCTCTTGCCAAGACGGTGGGGATCTTTTTGGATGGGTAACTTGCGTTGGCTCATTCCGAGCCCGTAAAATTACTGACCGCTAACCCAACAGAAAAAAAACTATGTCTGTTAAACTCGCAATCAATGGATTCGGCCGTATCGGCCGTTTGGTATTCCGGGCCCTTGTTGACCAAGGCCTTCTCGGTAAAGAAATCGAAGTCGTTGCTATCAACGACCTGGTGCCTGCCACCAATTTGGCATACCTGCTAAAATACGACTCTACGCAAGGGCGTTTCCAGGGGGAAGTCTCCTCGGAAAAGTCCTCCCCCGAAAAAGAGGCTGACGATGTTCTGGTGGTCAATGGCCACAAGATCCAATGTCTCTCCGTTCGTGAAGCTCCTGCGGGCCTTCCTTGGAAAAAGTACGGTGTCGACATCGTACTCGAGTCCACCGGTCTGTTTGTGCAGGACAAGATGGCCGCAGGTCATATTGAAGCGGGCGCCAAGAAAGTCATCATCTCCGCTCCTGGCAAAGGTGACGTGAAGACGGTGGTCATGGGCGTGAACTGCGAAAGCCTGACGGCTGAGGATGCCATTATTTCCAACGCTTCCTGCACGACCAACTGTCTGGCCCCGATCACCAAGGTAATCTTGGACAACTTCGGCATCGAAGAAGGCCTGATGACTACGGTACACAGCTACACCGCCACGCAGAAGACCGTTGATGGTCCTTCCCCGAAAGATATGAAGGGTGGCCGGACGGCCGCACTGAACATTATTCCTTCCAGTACTGGTGCCGCCAAGGCAGTTGGTTTGGTCTTGCCCGAAGTGCAAGGAAAACTGACTGGAATGGCCTTCCGCGTGCCGACCCCTACGGTTTCGGTGGTGGACCTTACCGTGAAGACCGAAAAGGAAACCTCCTACGAGGAAATTTGCCAAAAGATGAAGGAAGCTTCCGAAGGTTCACTCAAGGGAATCCTGGGGTACACTGAAGACGAAGTGGTTTCCAGTGATTTCATTCACGACCCTGCTTCCTCGGTCTTTGACGCCGGTTCCGGTATCGGCTTGAACAACCGCTTTTTCAAGTTGGTCTCCTGGTATGACAACGAGTGGGGCTACAGCAATCGCTGTGTCGACCTTATCAAGAAAGTCATCAAATTTCTCTAATCCCTTCTGAATTAGAAAATTCACTTCACCAAGCTTCGTCGGGATATGCCCCGGCGAAGCTTTCCCTTTTTCCTTTCAACCCAAACTTTCATAAAATGTCATCCGTAGCCTCTTTAAAAGACCTCTCCGTGAGCGGGAAAAAAGTTCTCGTCCGGGTCGATTTTAACGTTCCCACCGATGGTGAGCAGGTCACCGACAATTCCCGTATCAAAGCGGCGCTTCCGACTCTGGAATATTTGCTTGAGCAGGGAGCCAGGATTATTCTCATGAGCCATTTGGGTCGTCCCAAGGGTGAAGCTAACCCAAAGTACACCCTCCGGCCGGTGGCCAACGAATTGGCCAACCTCGTTGGCCGTCCGGTGCTTTTTCTGGAAGAGTGTATGGGGCCTAAGGTTGAAGAAGCGGTCGGTCAAATGCAGGATGGCAACATAGTTCTTTTGGAGAATCTTCGATACCATGCTGGCGAGGAGAAAAACGATCCCGAGATGGCCAGTGCCCTGGCTCGCTTGGCGGACGTTTATGTAAATGACGCTTTTGGAACGGCTCACCGGGCCCATGCCTCGACGGCTGGAGTTCCTGCTTTGGTGAGTGAGAAAGCTGCGGGCTTGTTGGTCGAGAAAGAATTGAAATTCCTGGGCGAGCGTACCAGAAATCCTGAGCGGCCCTTCGTGGTGATCCTTGGTGGAGCCAAAGTTAGCGATAAGATCAATGTTATCAATCAACTGCTCGAAAAAGCGGATACCATTCTCATCGGTGGTGCCATGGCCTACACCTTTGCTCTGGCCCAAGGGAAGAAAGTCGGAGACAGCCTTTGCGAACCGGATAAGATCGAAACTGCGAAGGCGGCCTTGGCCAAAGCCGAGGAGAAAGGCGTGAAATTTCTTTTGCCGGTCGATAATTTGATTGCCAAGGGATTGGACTTCGGGGGTAAAAGTTTAGGTGAGACCGACTACACCAAAGAAGGCTCTGGCATTCCTGATGGCTGGGAAGGTGTTGATATTGGTCCGAAAACGACTGAAATGTTTGTTCAGGAAGTTACTTCCGCCAAAACCATCTTATGGAACGGGCCGATGGGTATTTTTGAAATCGAGGCTTCAAGTAAGGGGACCTATGCCATTGCCAAAGCGGTGGCGGAAAACCAGGAGGCCACCTCGATTATCGGAGGTGGAGATTCTGTCTCGGCGGTAAACAAGAGTGGCTATTCTGACAAGGTTTCCTTCATGAGCACCGGGGGCGGGGCCAGCCTGGAATTTTTGGAAGGCAAGGAACTTCCTGGAGTAAAGGCATTGGAGAAAGCCTGAAACCCTAATCTTTAAAATGATAACTATGAAAAAATATCTCATTGCCGGAAACTGGAAAATGAACAAGAACGCCGCCGAATCCGAGGATTTGGCTAAGGAAATTGTTCTTGAATTGGGGTCGCGCCATGCTGTTGAAGCGGTGTTGTGCCCTCCCTTTACTTCGCTGACCGCAGTCGCCAAAGTGATTGAGAAATCGAATGTAAAACTTGGCGCTCAGAACATGCATCATGAAATCAGTGGCGCCTTCACCGGGGAAATCTCTCCGGAAATGCTACGCCATCTGTACGTGAGCTATGTAATTCTCGGTCACAGTGAACGCCGGGCAATCTTCGGGGAAACCGATGAGCAGGTAAATGCCAAGACCAAAGCCGCGTTAACGAGTCGCCTGCGGCCCATCGTTTGTGTGGGCGAAACGCTGTCCGAAAGGGAAGCGGAAAAAACTTTGGAAGTGGTGGAAGGGCAGCTCAAGGGAGCCTTGGTTGGAATTTCTGCCGAGCATGCCGATTCGGTAGTCATTGCCTACGAACCCGTCTGGGCCATTGGTACGGGCAAAACGGCTACCCCGGAACAAGCTCAAGAGGTTCACGCCTTTATTCGCTCCGAACTTGCAGGGATATGGGATGAAGGCTCGGCCGCCAAGGTGCGAATCCTGTATGGCGGATCCATGAAGCCCGGCAATGCCCCGGAGCTTTTGCAGAAACCGGACATCGATGGAGGTCTCATTGGGGGCGCTTCGCTCGAATCGAGGTCTTTTGCGCAATTGGTGAAAGCTGCCGAGGCGCAAATTGATTAAGAGTGATTGGGTTTTCTCACCAAATCTGCCCCTTAAACCTATGGTTTTCTCATGTGGTATTGGGGCACTCTTTAAAGTTGAGAATTGATAATCAAATGTAATAATTGCCTTACGCTAATTTTTTCTCTTTTCAAATCTCTTCATAGGGTATTTCTTAGGAATACCCCTATTCATTTCAAGTTCTCAACACCCTTATGAGAAAGCAAAACAAGTTAACCCATTATATCGACTTTCAAACCAATTCTTGCCTCGTCGCGAAGGTAGTGGAAAACAAAAGTCGGTCCTCGATTAAGGACTTGCGGGAGGTTAATTTGCGGGAAGCTGGATTATTGTTGGGGATGGTGGAGAATACGAATGAAAATAAGCGGGATGGGTATATGATGGCCAGAGTTGGCTTTTATCCCCAGAGCGGATTTTTCCTTTATCAGGATTTGCCTGAACCAAAGAAAGGTGCAGATGGGGTTTATCTCAGCAATTTGTTATCCAAGCAGGCTCAAATCGATCCGGAAAACTATAACCTTGCAGTTTTATCCGCGCAAAGTGGAACCCCGGTGAACTTTGGTGAGGCCCCCGAGAAGGAAGTTCTTTTTTGCGGATTGCAAATTGAAGAAATAAAGGAATTTCAAAACTTTATCTTGAAGGAAAAGGTATTCCCGCAGTCTGTTGAAATTTCGACTTTACCCATGCTGGGAGCCTTGAAGGACTATTTGGCCTACAGCGAAATTACTGATCCGGTTCTCTTTTTGGAGCTTGGTATGAAAAGCAGTCACGCCTTTATCCTGTCAAATGGTAAAGTCGTTGAGTATCGTAAATTGTCCCAAGGCATGCACCGTATAATGTCGATGGTACAATCGGAACTGGGGCTCAAGGATATTAAAGCGGCCGCTCGTTTATTTAATTCAGATACCTTTGACTTTCAAGAAATGGGGCCTCGGTTAACCAGCCATCTATTGAAGGAAATAAATGCCTTCACCTCTTTTTATGAGGTAGAAAAGGGTGAAACCGTTCGGCATATCCATTGTGCCAGTGTCTCGGGCAAATTGCCCTGGCTGATCAAGTCACTGGCCAAGCTAATGATGGTGGATCCGGTTGAAATATCTTACGAAAATTGGTTTCAGGATCGTGGCATTGATTTTGAAACTCCCGAGATGGCGGCAAATCTCCCCTTTAATTTTTTAGGAATCGTTGGACTGATGCTCAATTCCTCCCCGCAAACTGAAGAAAATGGCACGCAAGAAGAAACAGCCTGAGTTTGAACCCTGGCGGCAGGACTTTCGCCTGTCGGCAGAGTTGCCGGATATTAAACCGGTTAAGACCAATTTCATGATAAATGTGGTGGCGACATCATTGTTGTCGGTCTTGGCGATTTTCTTTGTCATCAAGAATGTTGAAACAGGTCGTCTGCAGGCAGAGAGCGAATTCCAGAATGAGCGCATCGTCGAGTTGCAACCGCAAAGCGAGGAGTATCAAAATTTAAGCCGGGCCTTTCAGGAAGAACGTAAAAAACTGGACGAGGCTTACGGGTTTTTGGAGCAAACTTTTTCTCCTTCCAAGGTGATCTATGAATTCTCACGTGTTGTCCCAGCGAGAGTTCAGGTCAATGCCTTCGGTTGGGATGGTGAAAACATCACTGTATCAGGGCACTATTTACCTGATCCACTGCTCCTTGAGAGAGAAGGTGAAGACGAAGCGATGGATGAGATGTTGGTTTTGGTCAGGGCTTTTGAGGAGGAGGTTAGCGAGGATGAATTTTGGCAAAACAACTTTACTGATATAGAAGTTGGTAGAGTCACGCAGTTACCGGAAGCAACAAGAGTCGATTTTCAGTTGACCATGAAACTTGTGGAGGAAGAATGAATATAAATAGTGTTAAAGTTTTTCTTAAGGAGTATTTCCTGGTTTCCATTATGGTCCCTTTAATTGTGGCTTTGGCTGTTATGACTTGGCTGCGTTTGGGAGAGATTGCCACCTTGACGGAATTGACGGAAGAGACGGATACCCAAATCGAACAGATGGAAAGGAATATCCAAAGAGGGCAGGGTATTGAGGATGATCTCGAAACGTTGCGGCAATTTCCTGAGATGGTGAAAGATCGTTTACTGGTTTTTCAGCAGTTTGATCCCATTGAAGCCGTCCGGGATCGGCAGAGGATTACCAGACAAATAAATCGGCTGGTTGAAAATAGCCTCGGCCGAGCTCCATCGAACCTGCGAATGATTCCCGGTTCGCTGGAAAACATGGAAAATTATCGGGAAATCGGCTTTGCGATAATCGTCGAAGCGACCTTGGATGAGCTGTATTCTCTCGCACTGGATTTGGAAGATGCAGAACCATTGATACGCCTTGATTCCTTTCAGCTGCGGAATGATAATGGAGATAACGCTACCCGGCATATTGAAGCCAGTTTACGATTTCAAGTCCTTGCCGCCCGTCCCTTTGAAGAAAGTTCAGAATGACCTTATTTAAATCCAAAAGTATTTTATCCTTATGTATAGTCCTCGGCTTCGGGTGTGCTGGGGGGGCTCTTATCGGGCAAGTTGTGTCGCCGGAAGACCGGGCAAATCTCTTAGTCCGGATGCAGGAAGTTCTGGATCATCCTGGCGAAAGAGCCAACCTCCCGGAAAAACCCGTCCAGGACTTCTTCTTCCCATCCTATCTTTTGGAAATGGGGCCAACTCCGCGGGAAGTCCTCCAGCGCTTCCTAGAGGATTTAGAGGTTGCCATGATCGTGCAAAGACAAGAAGGTCCCGTTGTTCGATTTACTAAAAGCCCAAAATTGGTTAAGCAAGGGGATGAAATTTCTTTTTCCTTAGACGATGAGACTTATCCAATCCTTGTTGAGAATATTCAAAGTAACCCCGAGACCGTCGATTTTACTTTCAACCTCAATGAAGTCGTTCTCTCCATAACCCTTGCACGTTAGCTTTAAATCCGTCATTTTACATCCTTACTCCCTTATTAACAATGAAATACGTCCTACCGATTATTCTCAGCTTCACCCTTCCTTTGGTTGTCAATTCACAAGAAATTTCCGAAGAAACAATGCCCCAATCAGATGATGTTTCGGTTGGCAGCGAATCGGAAAGTGGCCACATTGAAGCGACCAAGTCCGAAACCTTTGGTATTAGCTATACCGATGACAGCGTACGCCAGATTATTTCGGATGTTGCGGAGATTTTCGAATTGAACATTGTTATGCCCCCGGATTTGCAAGGGGAAACGTCTTTGCGCCTCCGCAATGTCACTTGGCCCAGAGTTTTTGATATTGTCTTGGATGAATTTGGTTATACCTACCGGATTGACGATAATATTATATTTATTGAACGGAGGGGAATTGATGAAGTCACCGAGGATGTTGATGAGGTCGTTGATCCGAGGGTTGTCGTAAATGAGGAAGGTCTGTTGAATCTCTCTTTTGATGAGCTGACTCCGATTCGCGAAATTGCCAGTCTTATTGCGGATGTTGCAGGTATTAATTTATCACCCCTGCCGAGAACTTTACATGGTGAAACCGAGTTTCAATACCGTGGAGTTTCCTGGCAGGAAGCCTTTGAGGATGTCCTCGAGGAAGCCATTGATGCCGAGGGAAATCCCGTGCCCCACACCTTCATCGAGGATGGACGAAGAGTTCGCATTCTTGTTCAGCGGGAAGATCGTGCCCACCCCGTCACAATTTTTCAAATCCGCTACGGAGGTTTGGCCGTTTTGCGCGAATTGGTGGAGGAGAGTCTTGGAACCGATGATCGAAACCGGGTTCGCGTTGATAGTCGCAGCAATAGCCTCATTGTGCAAGCGTCCCGAGATGATTTGGAACGGGTAAAATCCTTGATAACGGAGTTGGATCAACCCGTGCAACAGGTGTTGATTGAAACCAAATTTGTAGAAATCGGCAGTGAGGATATGCGCAACGTCGGATTGGACTGGTCCTTTCTTGATGGGTATTCAGTATCGGCTGGAGGGCTTGAACGACAATGGGAAAGAATTCGCGGACAGGAAAGAGAGACCGGGAGAGACCGTGAAGGGGAATTTGAGGATTTGTTTGATCGGGAAATTGAAGATACTATTGAAGAAGGAATTCTGGAAACCACCGAGACCACATCCCGAACTTCCCTTGAGAGCACAACCCTAACCACCCTCTCTTCCTTGCTCTCCAGTGGCTCAACGACTCGAACTGACACCGCGTCTTTTAGTGCTTCCGATATCCGATTGATTTTGAACTTAATGGAAGCACAGGGAGGTGCCAGGATTGTCAGTGCGCCGACAACAATGGTTATCAATGGCCAAACCTCAACCATCGAGCGCAGTCGCAACGACTGGCGTCGCGGGGAAACAAACTTTGTCGGGGAGGCTGCGAGACCCGAATTCGGACCGCCACAGGAAATTGACGGGGATCAACGTTTGCTTCTGGAAGTCACCCCGACGATATCCGGTGGTACCGGTGATTTGATTCAACTTGCTATCCTGGCTAATAAAACCGATCCGGCCGGAAATAGAGTGATTGATGGACAAGAACTTCCCCTTCGGGTGGAGAATGTGATTGAGACGAACGTAGCGGTTCGGAACAATGAAACTTTTGTCATGGGCGGAATCGATAATACGCTGGAAAGAGAAAATGAGCAAAAAGTACCCTTTCTTGGTGATATTCCCCTCATCGGGAGGGCTTTTCGGAATTCCTCGCGAAGCAAGGATCGCAATCAGTTGTTCATCTTTTTGACCGCGTCGACAGTAGATCCCTACCTTCACAATTACACCGATCATATTGATGAGCGCCGACTCTCGGAGGCCGGATTGAGTCATCGGGAAATTCAGGGATTCGCTTATCGCCGATCTGATGAAGAAGAGGAGTTGCTGCGCGAATACTCCCGCATCCGTAGCCAGCTCGAAAGCCAAGAATTTCAAAGTCCTATCCGTGAACGGGTTGAAAATTTACGGGGAAATCTCCCGGAGGACCAACCAGAGTATGATTCCCCGGGTTCCGGGCGCATCATTCTGGACCGCACTCCCCCCACCCAATCACCGTCCGGGGCAAGAGCTAGTGAAGAAGCCCGAGTGCGTGAATTGTTGGAAGAGCCACGGGCCGAACAAGATGACGTTGAGCAGCTTCTTCGGGAGAGGGGACTGACGCGTGAGGATCTGATCCGCATGCTCGAAGAACAGCCAGCTTCCGGCGAAGGTGATCCCGACCAAGATGTTCCATAAATTGCCCACTCTATGACTTCACATTTATTATCATAACTTTCATCAAATGAGGTTTTTAAAAGATTACTGCCCTTTGCGTTACCCTGTTTTTGTACTGTTTTTCTTCCTAACTAATTTATTGCTTAGTGGGGACGAAAGGGTCTCGGATACTCCCCTTTCAAGTGATTATCTCGTAAGTTTGATAATCACTGATGAAAACGCCGAAAATCGTTTTTGGGGGCATATGATCCGGCAATCCGGAACCGAAACGGTAAAGGAAGAAGGTTTTGACCTGCCTATCCTCCATTTGAAAGAAAACAAGGAGTGGTTTGGTTATGATCCCCGGGTTCTGGCTTTGAATGCGTTTTCCCATACGTGGTCAATCAATTTGGATTTTCATGAGGAAAAGGGAACCTTTCAAACCAAATACCTGAAAAATGATGAAACCATTTTCGAGAAGGATGAGAGTAAGGGCTTTTCCGAATTGTATGAGCTTTTCCTTCTACAGTATCCCGCTGAAGATGATCCTGGCCCTGTGCCCGCCGTGGCATCAGTCCAATGGGATAAAGTTCTGGATTTAGTCCAGAAAGAAAGATATTTCCGCCTGTTTGGACCTCTTCCGGGAATTATCGATTCCACACATCTCGATTTGCATTGGTATTATCGCCCCTTGGAGAAAGAGGAAGGAATGATCGATCTTCCCAATGGTGATATGATTGAAGCCGTGGCTTACAAAGGGGTATTTACGGGCGAATTGAAATCCGTTTATTTCACCAGCTTGGTGCCTCGATCTGATTCGGATTTGGAGAAGGCTCCGGTGGAGGTTTTTGTTTACTCCGATAAGAACGACACCGAGGTCTCCATAATTCTACAACCGATGGAGAAAGAGCGGATTAATACCTTTGTAGAACAAATTCAACGCTTCCGTGAAAAGGATAACCATTATCTGGTCCATCGATATGTGGAAACTGAAGAAGCAAAAGATTTGTTTCTGGGTTCCGTGAATCGGAAAGGGGAGTCGGATTCTGTTCAAGAAAGCACCCTGTATCGGGAAATGCACAAGGAATTATGGCCCACCTCTTTTTCCCCCGATTCCGGATTTTCAAATCATCGCCGGTCAGTCGAATTGGAATTCTCCCGGCACAATAGTGAAATCCTTACCAAAGCGACCATTGAAAAATCCCTGAATGAGGATGATGAGCAAAGGAGTTCCATTGAGATATCCCCAGATGGCACGATCTCCGCCACGTCGAATGAAGAACATGATTTCGAAAGCAATATCTATAAAACGGAAAATATCGTGTTCCAGTGGGGACAGGTCTTGGCAAAGGTGAAAAACAAAGAATCCTTTTCAGTCTTTGCTCCCCTTTTGCCTGTTTTCTGGGATGGGCTAAGGCCCATTACTTTTGCCTATCAGCCCTCCGACAGTGGGCAAGGCATTATCGAACTTCCTCATGGCAAAAGCGTTGAGGCGGAATATTTTTCGGGAATCCTTAGTAGCGGAAACAAGAGAATCAGGATGACCTTGCTTTTCGATCAGGAAAGCCTAGATCAAATGCCGGTTGAGATCTTTGTTTATCAATCCGCACAAGGTGAAAATGTGACCAAGATTCTGGAACCTTCCGGGGAAAGATCGATATCGGCCAAAAAAAATCTCTGGGAAGGATTGCGGGAGGCCGAAGAAATCGCCTTTGCGCAAGATACATTGAGCATCAATTTCACCTTTGAGGAGACCACGAATTTTCTCGAGCAAAACGATCTTCCCGCAGATCTAGTCAACAACTACGAGGTCAGACTCGATAGCGATCCCTTATGGAATAGCCATTTGGGCCGACATGAATCAACCCCATTTGTCCATTTGACGGGACCTGGTGAGGGGCGCTTACGCCTTCGATTTGATCTTACCACCCCCGACCATTACCAAAATTTTCTCGGTCTATTAAAGGACTCCCAGCCAATTTTTCAGCGGTTCGATGAAAACCATGAAGAGATTGCCCAGAGATTAAAAAACCAAGCCGATGAACTCGTGAAAATCTCTACCATCGGGGAAGTTCGAGTGCATCCGTCAAAAAAGAACATTCCGCTTGATTTCGTCCTGCGAGCTGATCCGATAGGGGGATTTTCCGATGGTGTTTCTCCCAGCCTGCGATTAGGACCCGACACTTGGATTTCTGCGGATATGGCACGTTTGCTGATTTATTCCCTTTCTTCCTTGGAACGTTATCGCAATGCAAAGCTTTTGGCTACGGGCGAACCAGTGGTTGAAGGGATCAGTCGGCAGTTAATCTCAGCCGAAAAAGACCGGGCCAGGGTCTCCACAGGAATCCTCCTGAACAGTTTGTATTCCCCCAAAAGTGTGCCTGATGCATCCGGGCCAAAACCATCTTTTCAAAGATATGATAAAGAAGAAAAAGACGTTTCTGTCGAGAAACCAGCAGAGCAGAATGGGGAGGTTTTATTGACGATTCCCGAGGATCCGGAAAATAACGAATCCGAAGAGTAGGGCTTGTCCTGCCCTCGCAACAAGCCAGCTCAGGATGGAAACTACAAGCCGAGACCCTACCTTAGACAACCGCCAATTGCAGAATTTAAGTTCATAGAAAGAATTTGAAAGAATCTTCGCGGGCTCCGGCATGAGGCGAGCTTCAGAGTGAAGTTGGCAATCCTTAGATTATCGTTAACTCGATAATACAGAGTGGGTTAAAGTTTAATGTTTGTGTTTTTTAGGATCCATTCATGGTTCCCACTCCTTTTTTCAGGTAATTTGAAGCCGTTTTTTCGAGCAAAATGAAAAATTCTGATTTTTCTTCTTGCCTAGGCGTGGGCGATTCTTCATTTTCATCCTTTTTCTCTAAATCACCAATCCAACTTTTTCACTACAACCCAGCATTTCATGCCCACTATCAACCAACTGGTTCGCAAAGGCCGCCGACTGATCAAGGCCAAAACGAAATCACCTGCCCTCGACAAAAATCCATTTCGCCGGGGCGTTTGCGTGCAGGTAATGACCCGTACGCCGAAAAAACCGAATTCGGCGATTCGTAAAGTCACTAAAGTTCGTTTGACCAACGGCACCGAAGTCATTGCCTACATCCCGGATGAGGGGCACAACTTGCAGGAGCACAGTATCGTCCTGGTTCGTGGTGGCCGGGTTAAGGATCTGCCGGGTGTGCGTTACCACGTTGTTCGTGGGGCTCTCGATGCAATGGGGGTTGAAAAACGCCGCCGCAGCCGTTCCAAATACGGGGTTAAACGCCCGAAGGATAAGAAATAATTTTTACTTTTAGAAACCATGTCACGTCGTCGCAAAGCCGTCAAAAGGGAAATTATTCCCGATCCCCGCTACAATAGCACTCTGGTCACCCAACTGGTGAACATCATCATGGTCGATGGGAAGAAGTCCATCGCCCAGAAAATCGTTTATGGTGCCTTCGAACGCGTCAGCGAAAAGCTGGGCAAGGGAGATCCTGTCGATCTTCTTCTCGGAGCGTTGGAGAATGTTCGTCCCCGTCTCGAGGTGAAAAGCCGCAGGGTTGGTGGGGCTACCTACCAGGTTCCCGTGGAAGTTCCTTTCGAGCGTCAACAAAGTGTCGCCTTTAGATGGATGGTCGCTTCGGCCAAGGGCCGGAAAGGGATTGCCATGAACGAATCCCTCGCCACGGAAATTATCGATGCCTACAATAACACCGGTTCCGTCGTGAAAAAGAAAGAAGACACCCACCGTATGGCTCAGGCCAACCGCGCCTTCGCTCACCTCCGCTGGTAATTTCCAAATTTTATTCTCCCATGTCCCAAGCCGAAAAACACGAAATCTCAACCGCCAATGCCAAGGAGCGGAAATTCCCCATGGAATTCACCCGAAACATCGGGATTGCCGCCCATATTGATGCCGGAAAAACGACCACCACAGAACGTATCCTCTACTACACCGGAGTCGTCCATAAAATTGGTGAAGTTCACGATGGTAATGCGGTAACCGACTGGATGGAACAAGAGCGCGAGCGCGGTATCACGATTCAATCCGCCGCGATTTCCTGTACCTGGACCAATGCCACCGGTCCCTACGCCGATATTACCCACCAAGTGAACATTATCGACACCCCGGGACACGTCGATTTCACCGCTGAAGTGGAACGTTCTCTTCGGGTTCTGGATGGAGCGGTTGCGGTTTTTTGTGCCGTCGCCGGAGTCCAACCACAATCCGAGACGGTTTGGCGGCAAGCCGATAAATACAATGTCCCCCGCGTGGCCTTTATCAACAAAATGGACCGGACCGGAGCGGATTTTGCCGGTGCGGTAAACGATATGCGCGAAAAACTCGGGGCCAACGCGCATCCTTTGTACCTGCCTATCGGTGCTGAAGAAAACTTTAAGGGGCTTATCGATTTGGTCGTCATGAAGGCCTATCTTTACGATGAAACCGACCCGCTCGGGGTGAAGTACGACATCGTCGACATTCCCGAAGAATACAAGGCTGACGCCGAGACTCACCGCGAAGCCCTTTTGGAGGCCGTTTCTGATTATGATGACGTCATTGCCGAGAAGTTTCTTGGCGGCGAGGACATCAGCGAAAACGAGCTGAAACAAGCCATCCGTAAAGCCACCATCTCCCTTGAATTTGTCGGAGTGGTCCCTGGGTCTGCCTTTAAGAACAAAGGGGTGCAACGTCTCCTCGATGCGGTCATCAACTACCTTCCTGCCCCCACCGACGTTCCCGCCATCAAAGGGCAGAACGATGAGTCCGAGCCGGTTGAGTTCACTCCGAAAGATGAGGGCGGTACCGCCGCGCTGGCTTTCAAACTGATGACCGATCCCTATGTCGGGAAACTGGTTTTCATCCGGGTCTACACCGGTACCCTCCGCAAAGGCGATACCCTCTGGAACCCCCGCACCCGCCGCAAAGAGCGCGTCAGCCGTTTGATGATCATGAAATCAAATGCCCGTGAAGATGTCGACGTCGTTTACGCCGGTGACATTTGCGCGGTCATTGGCGTCAAAGGTGTGGTTACCGGTGATACTCTGTGTTCCGAGGACTTTAATGTGGCGCTGGAGCCACCTTCTTTCCCGGAGCCGGTTATTTCCATGTCGGTTGAACCCAAGACCAAAGCCGACCAGGAGAAAATGTCCCTCGGTCTGCAGCGCCTCGCCGAAGAAGATCCCACTTTTCGGGTGACCACTGATGAGGAAACCGGCCAGACCATTATTGCCGGCATGGGGGAGCTTCATTTGGAAATTATCCGTGACCGTCTCTTTCGTGAATTCAAAGTTGAAGCCGATTCGGGTAAACCGCAGATCGCCTACCGTGAAACCATCCGTGGAGCCGCCGATGCCGAGGGCAAATTTGTCCGTCAATCCGGTGGTAAAGGCCAATATGGTCATGCCGTTATCAAAATTGAACCCCAGGAAATGGGCAAGGGCGTGGAAGTCGTCAGCGAAATCGTTGGGGGAGCTATTCCCAAGGAATTCATCAAACCAACTATCGATGGAATCCTGGAAGCCGCCAATAACGGGACCGTTGCCGGCTACCCGGTGATCGATTTTAAGGTTCGTATCGTTGACGGTTCCTTCCACGAAGTTGATTCCTCGGAAATGGCTTTTAAAATGGCTGGAATTTTCGCCTTCCGTGAGGGCATGAAAAAAGCCCAGCCTATTTTGCTGGAGCCAATCATGAAAGTAGAGGTTACCACTCCCGAAGAATCACAGGGGGATATCATGGGAGACCTCAACCGTCGTCGCGGGAAAATTCAAAGCATCGGCTCCAAAGGCAATGTTTGCCTGATCAATGCCGAAGTCCCCCTTGAAACGATGTTCGGTTATTCCACCGATGTCCGCTCTCTCTCGAAGGGCCGCGCCAGCTATTCCATGGAACCGTCGCACTTTGAACAGGTGCCGGCCAACAACCTGGCGGAAATTGTCGCTTCCGCCTCCCGCGCTCCCGCACGAACCTGATCATCTTTATTATCATTTACCATGAGCTCTCCTAAAATAAGAATTCGTCTTAAAGGCTTTGACTACCGCGTCATCGACCAATCGGCGTCGGATATTGTTGATACGGCCAAACGATCAGGCGCCCGCGTCTCCGGACCGGTTCCTCTTCCCGCCCGCATTGAGAAATATACCATCAATCGCTCCCCCCACGTCGACAAAAAGTCGATGGATCAATTCGAAATTCGTACCCACAAACGCCTTATCGACATCGTTGAGCCCACTGCTCAAACTGTTGATGAGCTCAAAAAACTCAATTTGCCTGCTGGTGTCGACATCAGCATCAATGTGTAACCTTTAGCCAACAGGGCGCTTTGGCGCTCACCATTAACCCTCTAATGTAGGTTTTGGAAAATGGGGGAAACCCCGCCTACCGCTTGGATTATGAAATTAGCACTGATAGGAAAAAAAATCGGAATGACTCAGGTTTACGACGGCGAAAGCCGCCTCGTGCCCGTCACCGTAATCGAAGCCGGACCATGTCCGGTGACTCAAGTCAAAACCTCCGAACGCGACGGCTACAATGCCCTGCAAATCGGATATAGCACCCGCAAGGAAAAAAATCTTTCCAGCGGAGAGAAGGGTCACTTGAAGAAAAGCAAGCAATCCAGCCTCGGATTTCTGAAAGAAGTCCGGCTCCAGGAGCTTCCCGAGCAAAAGGAAGGCGACATTCTCGATGTCTCTCTTTTTGCCGACGACGCCAAGGTTGATATCATCGGCGTTACCAAAGGGCGGGGATTTCAAGGCGTGGTGAAACGCTTTAAAACCAAAGGTGGCCCCGCTTCCCATGGATCTATGTTCCATCGGCGCATCGGTTCCATCGGTCAATGTCAGTATCCCGGGCACGTGAACAAAAACCAAAAGATGCCTGGTCACATGGGCGGCGTGCGTCGCACTGTGCAAAATCTCAAAGTCATCAAGGTCGATACCGAGAAGAATCTCATTTTGGTCCGGGGATGTATTCCCGGGGCCAACGGAGATTTGGTAATGGTTCGCTCCGCCAAAAAAACCCGTAACGGCAAATCCTGATCGACGCGAAGGAGAACTTTACTATGAAACTTTCCGTATACAATTTTGACGGCAGCCAGGCTGAAGAAGCTTCCTTTGAGAAGTTTCCCTCCTTTGAGGGGAAAAATGGCCTGCAAGCTACCAAAGAAGTCATCACTACTTACCAGGCAAACCTTCGCCAGGGAAACGCCAGCACCAAAACCCGTGCCGAGGTTCGTGGCGGAACCAAAAAGCCCTACCGCCAAAAAGGTACGGGTAATGCCCGTCGGGGTAGCCAGCGCAGCCCCATTCTCGTCGGCGGTGGTATCGTCTTCGGACCAAAGCCCCGCGACTACAGCAAGAAAATTAACCAAAAAGTGAAAAACCTCGCTTTGCGGAGAACCTTGTTTGATCGTGCCCAAGCCGGCGAGATCTCGGTGATCAAAGAACTGAAAGCCGAACAGCCCAAGACCAAAGTGTTGGCCGAAACCTTCAAGAAGATCAGCCCCAAAGGCTCGATTCTGTTGATCGCCGATCAATTCAGCGACAACGCGATTCTGGCCCTTCGCAATATCGAACGGGTTTATTTGCAAGAGGCCGCCAGTGTCAATGCCCTTGACCTGGCCCAATTTAAACACGTCCTTTTTACCGACAACGCTCTGCAATTGGTTTTGCAACGCAGCCAAGGAGAATAAGCGCCATGAAATCCCCTGACCAGATTATCAAATCCCTCCGCCTCACGGAGAAATCCAACCGCCTTTCGTCCGAGGTCAATCAATACACATTTGAAGTGTTCGACGATGCCGACCGCGTATCTATCGGCCGAGCCGTCGAGAAAATCTTCAAAGTTGATGTCACCCGGGTTAACGTTCTGCGGGTTAAACCCAAAGTCTCGCGAAATCTTCGTACCGGCCGCGCGGGTCGCAAAAGCGGCTTCAAAAAAGCGATTGTTACGCTGAAGGCTGGAGACAAAATCGAAATCGTCTGATCCCAATCAGCTCAAATTCTACTTATCATGGCTCTTAAGGAATATCGTCCCATTACACCTACCCAGCGCTTTTTGGTGCTGAACCCTCAGGAAAAACTCGAGAAGAAAAAACCCGAGCGTCGCCTGACCAAATCCAAAAAACGCAGCAGTGGTCGCAACGCCTATGGTCGTATTACCTCCCGTCGTCGGGGTGGTGGCCACAAGCGGAATCTTCGCTTGGTTGACTTTCGTCGCGACAAATTGGATATCCCGGCCAAGATCCAAGGCCTGGAATACGATCCCAACCGCTCCGCCAATTTGGCCTTGCTGGCCTATGCGGACGGCGAAAAACGCTACATCCTGGCACCCCGTGGCTTGGGTGAGGGAGATACCGTTGTCACTTCGGAAACTTGTGATTTCAATCCGGGCAATGCCACCAGCTTGGGACGGATCCCCCCCTCAACCAAAATCCACGCCATTGAAATGTTACCCGGCAAGGGCGCGCAAATGGTGCGGACTGCCGGTGCCGCAGCCACCTTGGTCAGCGTTGACGGGGAAAAAGCGACCATTAAGCTTCCCAGCGGTGAAATTCGCATGGTCAATTCCCGTTGCCGCGCTACCATTGGTGAAGTCGGTAATGCCGAGCACAGTAATATCATTTTAGGTAAAGCCGGACGTAATCGCTGGAAGGGACGTCGCCCACGTGTTCGCGGGGTCGCCATGAATCCCGTCGATCACCCCATGGGGGGTGGTGAAGGCCGGACTTCCGGTGGCGGACATCCCGTCTCACCTTGGGGACAATTAGCCAAGGGCTTCCCGACCCGCCGTCGGTCCAAGACCTCCAATTCTCAAATCCTTGTTCGTCGTAACGGACGCAAAGTTAAATCCAAATAATATTTAAGTCATGCCTCGTTCCATCAAAAAAGGCTTTTTTATTGATCCTTCCCTGCAAGATAAAGTGGATGAAGCGGTCCGTAGCAACAGTCGTAAGCCAATCAACACTTGGTCCCGCCGCTCCGTTATCACCCCTGACTTTGTCGGGCTGAATTTCAAGGTTCACAACGGCAAATCATTCATTGATGTCCATGTGACCGAAAATATGGTCGGCCACAAACTCGGTGAATTCTCCCTTACCCGAACTTTCAAGACCCACGGTTCCCATACCAAGAAATAAGCCTCGCAAAAGCTTCTCACCTGCCATGAAACCAGCCTTTCAGATAGTGCCATCGTTTCTCTGCCTCTTCCAGGCGGAGACGACTGCGGCGGTCTGGAGGAAACGCCTTCTCCCGCTTTTCCTGCTGTTGTCCGGTTTCTCCCTTCTTCAAGGGGAATCCCCGGCATTGCCGGAATGGGTTCACGCCTCATCCGGCGATATCGAAACGGCCCGGGTGCTGGCTATTGAAGAATTAAGCGAAGCCGATCTAGTCATTTTTTCCGGCGGTTACGAAACCGGTTACCGACCCGGAATGGTTGGGGCGATTCAACGTCACGGAAACAGCTATGCCGAAGTACTCATTGTGGAGGTGCGGCCTAAGGTCATGGCCGCCGTCATTCGCGAACTGGAGGAGGGACACTCTATTCAATCCGGCGATCTTCTTCGCCCGAGCATTAACCGTTTTTAACCATTACTTTTTTAGAAAATTAAATATCATGGAAGTGCAAGCTCTAACCAAATATGTGCGTATGTCACCGAAAAAGGTACGCGAGGTCGCCCGGGAAATCCAGGGCAAGGCGGTCGCCGACGCGCAGGAACTCCTCACCTTTATTCCCCGGAAATCAGCTCGCCTGATCGCAAAGACCTTACAGTCTGCGGTCGCGAATGCCGAGAATAACCAAAATCTCACGGCGGACTCCCTCCGGGTGAAGTCTGCCCTCATCGAACAGGGCCCTGCCTTTCGCCGCTTTCGCGCCGGAGCACGCGGTTCCGCTAAACCCATTCGTAAACGCACCAGTCACATTCGCATCATTTTAAGCGACTAATACCTAATCACCATGGGACAAAAAGTACATCCATTTGGCTTCCGCCTTCCTGTTCGCCGCAACTGGCTCTCCCGCTGGTATGCCGAGAAAAAAGATTTCGGTCTGCTGGTCCATGAGGACGAAATGATCCGCCGCAGCCTTCACGAGAAATTGAAATTCGCGGCCGTGCCTCGCATCCACATCGAACGAGCCTCCAATCGTATCCGCGTGAAAATCTTTACCGCCCGTCCGGGCATCGTCATCGGACGTAAAGGTGGTGAACTGGAGAAAATTAAAGAGGATTTGGCCAAGATGACGGGCAAGGAAGTCCTCTTGGACATCCAGGAAGTCAAAAAGCCTGAACTCGATGCCCAACTGGTTGCCGAAAATGTAGCCCTCCAACTGGAGCGCCGGATTTCTTTTCGTCGGGCCACCAAGAAAACTGTCCAAGTCGCCTCCAGCCTAGGGGCCGACGGGGTGAAAATTCAGGTTTCCGGTCGCTTGGGTGGTGCCGACATCGCCCGCACCGAAATGCAAAGGGAAGGCAGCGTTCCGTTGCACACCCTTCGGGCCGACATCGACTACGGCTTTGCTGAAGCCCGCACCGTCTACGGAATCATCGGAGTCAAAGCCTGGATCTACCGCAAGGAAGAAGAATAAAAACGCCTCGCCAAAGTAACTTTTAACCAAGACCCATCATGCCTTTATTACCTGCCAGAACCAAGTTCCGCAAAGTCCACCGGGGTAGCCGGGCGGGCAATGCCAATCGCGGCAACACCCTCGCCTTCGGCGATTACGGTATTCAAGCCCTCACCAGAGGTTGGATGACCGCTGCCCAAATCGAAGCCGCCCGTGTTGCCATTACCCGTAACATGAAGAGAAAAGGTAAAGTGTGGATCCGCGTTTTCCCGCATAAACCCATTACCAAAAAACCTGCCGAAACCCGTATGGGTAAAGGGAAGGGCGGTGTCGAATTTTGGGTGGCAGTGATCAAGCCCGGAGCCGTTCTCTTCGAAGTTTCCGGGGTCTCTGCCACGGTTGCCCGCGAATCCCTTCGTTTGGCCGATACCAAGCTGGCCATGCGCTGTCGCTTTATCAGCCGGGAAAATATCTAACGCCGAATCGAGACTCATTATGAAAACTTCTGATCTACGCCAACTTTCCCTGGAGGAACTCCAACAAAAACTTCGCACCACCCGCGAAGGACTCCTGGAGTCCCGCCTGCGCAAACAATCCGGCCAATTGGAGCGGACCCACGAAATCAAACAAATGCGCCGGGATATCGCCCGGTTGCAAACCTTAATCAACGACAAAACCCGGAAGAGTGAAGCCACTATTTCCGCCTGAAACTTTTTATTGTCATGAGCGAAAACGCACGCAATACCCGTAAATCCTATATTGGCACCGTCGCCAGTAAATCCGGGGATAAATCCCTTAAAGTGGTCATCCCTTACAAAATCCCTCACCCCCGTTACGGCAAAATCATTAACCGTAAAACGGTCGTTCATGCCCATGATGAAAAAAATGAAGCCAAACGTGGGGATAAGGTCAAAATCATGGAAACCCGCCCCCTCAGCAAACTGAAACGTTTTCGGGTGACGGAAATCGTGGAAAAAGCCCCGGTTGTTCCCGGCACTGGTGAGATCCTCACCGAAGTATAATTTGGGACCGAATTGTCCCCTTCAAACCTTACTCTATCATGATACAATTACGAAGCAGTTTACGCATCGCCGATAACACCGGTGCCCGCCGGGCGATGATGATTCGGCGTTTGGGTCAATTAAAGAAAACCGCCGGCATCGGAGACATCATCGTTGCTCACGTCAAGGAAAGCACCACCGAAGCCTCCGTCAAAAAAGGTGAAGTCGTGCGTGCCGTGGTTGTGCGCACCAAAGCCCCCATTCGCAGGGCCGATGGAAGCTACCTCCGCTTTGACAGCAATGCCGTCGTCATCATCGACGCCAACAACAACCCCAGGGGAACCCGCATTTTCGGGCCCGTCGCTCGTGAATTGCGGGCGAAAAACTTCATGAAAATTATCTCACTCGCTCCGGAGGTCTTGTAATATGCCTAAACAAAACATCAAAAAAGGCGACTTTGTTCGCGTCATCTGTGGTACCCATCAAAACAAAGAGGGCAAGATTCTTCAAGTCTACCCCGCCAAACAACGCGCTTTGGTTGAGGGCGTCGCCATGATGAAACGCCACACCCGCAAAAGCCAGGACAACCCACAAGGTTCCATCGAGGAACGCGAGGCACCCATTCATCTCTCCAATTTAACCAAGATTGAGGCGAAGGTCGCGAAAAAAGAGGAAGTTTAATCTTTCTTTCTTGCCAAAGCCTCTTCCCATAAGCTACGTTTTACGATTTTTCCCAAACCTTTTAGCTCTTCAACCGATCGGGTCGGAAATCCGGTCATTTTAAAATGAGTACACCAGAATTCAAAAAACAGTATCAGGAACAGATCGCGCCCGCTCTTCTCAAAGAGCTCGGTCTGAAAAACCTCCACCAGGCACCCGCCATCGAAAAGGTGGTCATTAACTCCGGCGTCTCCTCGGCTCACGATAAATCGGTGATGACTGATACCGTCAAGGACATCAGCGCCATTGCCGGACAAAAGCCCATCGTCACCAAGGCCCGGAAAAGTATTTCCAACTTCAAATTGCGGCAGGGGATGCCCATTGGCGTGAAAGTCACCCTTCGCGGCAACCAAATGTATGACTTCCTGTTCCGCTTGATCAATATCGCCTTGCCCGTTATCCGCGACTTCCGCGGCGTTTCCAGCAAATTGGATGGCAATGGAAATTACACCATTGGCATTATCGATCACAGCATCTTCCCGGAAATCTCCCTCGATAACATCAAAAGAACAACCGGGATGGACATCACTATCGTCACCACCACCAAGGACGACGAGCAGGCCCGTCTTCTCCTCTCCAAATTTGGCATGCCCTTCCGCAAAAAAGAAGCTGCTCAAGCTTCGGCATAAACTGAACCTTTTATTTCATCATGGCTAACAAAGCTTCCATTCAAAGAAATCTGAAACGCATTCGCTTGGCGGAAAAATACGCCGCCAAACGAGCCGAACTCAAGGCCATCCTCGCCAATGACGAGACCACCGACGAGGAATTCTTCGAGGCCCAGCGCAAACTGGCAAAACTTCCCCGCAACTCAGCCCCGACCCGTATCCGCAACCGGTGCCTGGTTACCGGCAGACCCCGCGCCTACATGCGCCGTTTCCGTCTCTCCCGTCTTACCTTTCGTGAGTTGGCCCTTTCCGGAAAAATCCCCGGAGTCACCAAATCCTCCTTCTAATCCATTCGTTGGAAGTACGGATATCATTCAACGAAATCCCCTTTAATTTTTTAAAACTATGGATCCGATCAGCGACTTTTTAACCGTTATTCGCAATGCCAGCCGCGCTGGCAAGCCAACCTGTGCCGTTCAGCATTCCAAAATGAAGGAAGCTATCGCCCGCATTCTCAAAGAAGAGGGCTATATCTCCAAATACGAGGACGGCCAGGATGACCGTGGTCACAAAACTTTGATGGTGACCCTCAAATACGCCGATAAAACGGCCGTTATTCACGGCATCAAGCGCGTCAGCAAACCCGGTTTGCGTACCTATTTTCACTGGAACGAAATTCCCCGCACCCTCGGTGGGTTGGGAATTGGCATCCTCACCACCTCCAAAGGGTTGATGAATGACCGCGAAGCCCGCCGCCAACGGCTGGGGGGCGAACTGGTCTGTTCCGTTTGGTAATTTAAAGGAGACAATACAATGAGTAGAATTGGAAAACTTCCAGTTGCCGTTCCCGGCAACGTCAAAGTCACTATCGACGGAAATACCGTTGCCGTTGAAGGCCCCAAAGGAAAACTTTCGGAAACCTTCAAGGAGGTGAAAGTCTCCCTGGACGACAATAACGTAACCGTGGAGCCACTCTCCAACAGCCGTTTTTCCCGATCCATGTACGGCACCGCCCGCTCCATCATCGCCAATATGGTACAGGGGGTTTCCGAAGGTTTCGTCAAGAATGTCGAGATCCAGGGAGTCGGCTTCCGGGCCGCTCTCAACGGACGTAACCTGAACATGAATCTAGGGTACTCCCATCCCATCGATTACGAGATTCCCGAAGGCGTTACCGTCACCCTCGACGGCAATACCAAAATTAAGATCGAAAGCCACAGTAAACAAAAAGTCGGTGCCGTGGCCGCCGCCCTCAAGCGTTTCTATCCGCCCGAGCCCTACAAGGGCAAAGGAGTTCACATCATCGGTGAATTTGTCCGCCGTAAGGAAGGCAAGACGGTATCCTAATCCTCTAACTCTTTTATTCCATGAACATTATTGCCAAAAATTCCCTCCGCCAAAAGCGCCGCTGGCGCATTCGGAAAAAAGTGCGTGGAACTGCCGAGCGTCCCCGGGTCGTCGTCCATTTCAGCAACAAACATATCTATGCCCAGGCCATTGACGATACCACCGCCAAAACCCTTCTCTATGTAAGCTCCCTGGCCAAGGATCTGCGCGACGAAAAAATCGGACCCAACGTCGCCGGTTCCGAAAAATTAGCCAAGGTCTTCGGCGAACGCGCCAAATCCGCCGGGCTGTCCAAAATCACCTTCGACCGTGCCGGTCGCCGCTATCACGGGAAAGTCAAAACCTTTGCCGATGAACTTCGCGCCGCTGGCTTGGAATTTTAATAGAACCTAACTATGAGCTCCTTTACCGCTAATAAAAACTCCCGCCGGAATTCCCCCAAACCAGAGGAACCGGAAAGCGAATTCGTCGAGAAGGTCGTCCACATCAATCGCTCCTCCAAAGTGGTGCGCGGTGGCCGCCGTTTCAGCTTCTCCTCCCTCGTGGTTACCGGCGACCAAAAAGGTCAGGTCGGGGTCGGCTACGGAAAAGCCAATGAGGTTCCCGAGGCCATTCGCAAAAGCAGCGAACGCGCCCGTAAAAATCTGGAACCGATCCAGCTCCGGGGCGATACCATCCCCCACGAGGTTATCGGTGAAGCCGATGGCGGTCGCGTGCTCCTTCGTCCGGCCAGTACCGGTACCGGCGTTATCGCCGGGGGCGGTGTGCGGGCGGTCCTGGAATCCGTCGGGGTCAAAAATGTCCTCTCCAAATCCCTCGGCTCCAACAACCACGGGGCCATGGTCAACGCGACCATGGATGCCCTGCGCCAGTTGCGTTCCGCCGAGACCATTCGCCAGATGCGCTCGACTCCCGAGGCCTGATATTCTCAATTTTCAACCTACTTATTTCTCATGCGTTTACACGAATTAAAAAATGTTCCCGGTGCAGTCAAACGGCGCAAACGCGTCGGTTGTGGTGAGGGCAATGGCCGCGGCAAAACCTGTGGCCGCGGTGGCAAAGGCCAAACCGCCCGCTCCGGTGGCAGTATCCGCCCCGGCTTCGAAGGGGGACAAATGCCCCTCTACCGGAAATTGCCACACCGCGGTTTCAATAACTACAATTTCCGCACCGAATACAATGTGGTCAACCTCTCCGTCCTGGAAACCCTTTCCGAGATCAGCGAATTCGACTCCGAGGTCTTTGCCCAAAATGGCGTGGCCATTCGCAAAGGTCGTCCTCTGAAAGTCCTCGGCAATGGAGATATCTCCCGTGCCGTTACCGTAAAGGCCGACCGGTTCTCCGCTTCCGCGAAAAAGAAGATTGAAGAAGCCGGCGGTAAAGTGATCGAACTTTGATCGCCCTGCGGTCTAATCCAATCTCCCCTCCATGCTCTCTGCCTTTGTAAACTGTTTCAAAATCCCGGAACTCCGCCAGCGTATCCTTTTCACGCTGGCGCTGCTTTTTGTCGCCCGGGTTGGTGCCAATATCCCTTTGCCCGGTTTGGATCCTTCCGCGATTCAAGCCTTCTTTGCTGATCAAAGCGGCGATGGTATGGGGATTCTCGACCTCTACAATATGTTTACTGGCGGGGCGCTGATGCAGGCTGCGGTTTTCGCCCTCGGCATTATGCCCTATATCTCCGCCGCCATTATCATGCAATTGATGACGGCGGTAGTGCCCACCTTGTCGCGTTTGCAGAGAGAAGGGGATGTAGGCCGCCAGAAGATCACCCAATACACCCGCTACGGCACCGTCGCTATTTGTCTGGTCCAGTCGGTTCTTCTCGTTCTGGCCATGCAAAATCCGGAACGATTGTTTCCCGGTTTCCAAGTAGCCACCTACGGTCCCATCGTCATCGATGGAGGCATCGCCTTTCTGATCACCTCCGTGATCTTTCTCACCAGCGGAACCGTCCTGCTGATGTGGTTGGGCGAACAAATTACCCAACGTGGCATCGGCAACGGAATTTCCCTGCTCATTATGATCAGCATTATTGCTGATCTTCCGGGAGCCCTCGGCGCCACCTACCAGCTTTTCCTCGGTCCCATCGGTGACCGCCTCAATCCGGGCATCTTTATTCTCATGCTGGCCCTGTTGGTCCTGGTCGTCGCCGCCATCGTAGCGGTCACCCAAGCCCAGCGCAAAATCCCCGTCCACTACGCCAAACGCGTTGTCGGACGCAAGGTTTACGGCGGCCAAAGCTCCTTCATGCCCCTTAAGGTCAACTACTCCGGGGTTATGCCGGTCATTTTCGCCCACGCCATTTTGCTCTTTCCCCAACAGGTTTTCGGGCAATTGGGCGCCGCCATGGAGTGGGGCTTCCTCGAGCGCTTCGCCGCCGGGATCAACCACGGCTCCTGGGCCTACTACCTCATCATGGGAACCCTCATTCTGGTCTTCAGTTACTTCTGGGTCTCCATCATGTTCAAGCCCATCCAAATCGCCGACGATCTCAAGAAATACGGCGGCTACGTTCCCGGGGTCCGTCCTGGCGAACCCACGGCCAAGTATCTGGACTTCATCATGACGCGTCTGACCCTGGCCGGGGCAATCTTCCTCACCATCGTTGCCGTTTTCCCGGATTTCCTTCTCCACACCTTCAATGTGCCTTTCCGTATCGCCATCTTCTTCGGCGGCACCGGAATGCTGATTACCGTAGGGGTCATTCTCCTCACTATGCAACAGGTGGAGTCCTATCTCCTCCAACGGCATTATGACGGTTTTCTCAAGAAGGGCCGCATCCGCGGCAAAACACCGCGTAAATTGGCTCACCAAATGATTGATCGTGGGGAAATGAAGAACCTCTCCATCCTCTGGAGCGTCCTGCTCATCCTCTTTGCCATCGGAATCATCGCTTGGGTTCTCCAGAGAATCTAAACGCGTTGCCATGATGGTTGATTCATCACCCGGGGCCTCTCCGGAAGCCCCCAGGCGTTCGGCCCGCTTGGTCCTGATCGGCCCCCCGGGGGCAGGGAAGGGCACCTTGGCCGAAAATCTTTGTTCTTTCTCATTTGACCATATTTCCTCTGGCGACATTTTCCGCGGCCATGTCCGCAACCAAACCCCCTTGGGGCAACGGTTGGGAAAAAGCCTCGCCAACGGCCAGTTGGTCTCCGACGAACTCACCCTGGAAACCATGAAAAAATGGTTTTGGTCCCGTAAACCCAGTCAGGGGTTTCTTCTGGATGGATTTCCCCGCACCTTGTCCCAGGCCCAAGCCTTTGACGAGTGGCTGGAAAGCCGTTCCATAAAGCTCGATGCGGTTATCCACCTCCACCTGCAGGAAGAAGCCGTGGTGAAACGGATTGCCTACCGCCGCGTCTGCCCAAAGGATGGCCGGGTCTATCATCTGCTCTACAACCCACCCGCCAGGGAAGGGATTTGCGATGATTGCGGAACCGAACTCATCCAACGCCCCGATGACCGTGAACCGGTCATCCGCGAGCGTCTACGGATCTACCGGCAGAAGACCGAACCGGTTCTCACCTATTACCGCGAACAAGGCCTTCTCCTCACCATCCATTCCGAGGGACATGCCGCCGATTTGGCCAAAACCGTGGAACAGAAACTTCAACCTTTCTTCGCTATCCGATGATCAATTTGAAGGATCCCAACGAGGTAAAGACGTTTCGCGAAGCCTGCCGCATCGCGGCCACCGTTTTGCACCGTATGAAAGAAGCTGCCGAGGTCGGGATGAATACCCGCGATCTCGACCAGATCGGACGCGAATGGATGGATAAACTCGGGGCCCGCAGCGCCTGTTTTAATTACCGCGGTGGAGGCAACCAGCCTTTCCCCTGCCACACCTGCATTTCCGTCAACGAAGAGGTCGTGCACGGCATCGGGACCTTACAGCGACAGTTGCAACCCGGCGATCTGGTTTCCCTCGATGTCGTTGTCTGGTATGAGGGGTTTGTCGGCGACAACGCCACCACCATCTGTCTCGGCGAACCCGACGACGAAGCCGCCCGCCTGCTGAACGTCACCGAAAAAGCCCTTCACCTGGCCATCGACAAGGCCTGGCCCGGCAATCGCGTAGGAGTTCTCTCCCAAACCGTCCAACGCTTTGTCGAGAAAAAAGGCTTTTCCGTCGTTCGCGATTTTGTCGGCCACGGAGTCGGAAAGTCCATGCACGAGGAACCCCAGATCCCCAACTTCGGGAAAAAATCTGACGGCCCCCGGATCCGCTCTGGAATGGCCCTCGCCATCGAACCTATGGTCAATGCCGGAACCTGCCAAGTCGAGGTTTTACCTGATAATTGGACCGTGGTCACCCGTGACCGCCAACGGTCAGCTCACTTTGAACATACCGTTCTGGTCACCAAGGCCGGACCGGAAATTTTAACCATTCCGAAAATTTAATTTGCCAAACCGCAAAAAAAACTCTATTCCTGCTCGTTTTCCCATTTCCACACAATCCATTTTTTACTATGCCACGTTTACTAGGGGTTGATATACCCAACTACAAGAAAATTGAATACGCACTGCGATACATCTACGGTGTCGGTCCTGCTCGCGCCGCTCAGGTGGTTGCCGAGACGGGGATCGATCCGGATACCCGCGCCAAAGATTTGACGGAGGAGGATTTGAACAAAATCACCAACGCCATCAACGAACACAAATACGCCGTCGAAGGCGATCTCCGTCGCGAAACTGCCGCCAATCTCAAACGGTTGCAGGCGATCAACTGTTATCGTGGACTCCGCCATCGCCGCGGCCTCCCCGTCCGCGGTCAACGCACCAGCACCAATGCCCGTACCCGTAAAGGCTCCCGCCGCACGGTAGGGGTTATGAAAAAATAATTCATTTAGCTTTTTAAGCCATGTCCGAAGAACAAAACAAACCAGAAGACGTTAAGGAACCTGTTTCCTCCCCCGCACCGGCCGACGCCGAAGCTCCCACCGAGGCCGCTGCCACCGAGGCGGAGCCCAAGGAAGAAAAGAAAAAGGAAGTCACTGCCGCCGACCTCCTGCAGGAGGAAATCGGTGCCATCAAGGTTCGCAAAGCGAAGGGAAGCAAGAACGTCACCACTGGAGTTGTTCATGTTCTGGCCACGTTCAATAACACCAAGGTCTCCATTTCGGACCAAAAAGGAAACACCATTTCCTGGTCAAGCTCCGGCAAAATGAACTTCCGCGGTTCCCGCAAATCCACCGCTTACGCCGCCCAGGTGGTTACCCGCGACGCCGCCCGTGCCGCCATGGCCCACGGCCTCAAGGAAGTTATCGTCAACGTCAAGGGCGCCGGCATGGGCCGGGACTCCGCCATTCGTGCCCTCCAGGCCCTCGGCTTGGAAGTGCTCGCCATCAACGACGTCACGCCGATCCCTCACAACGGCTGCCGCGCCCCCAAGCGCCGCCGCGTCTAATCCTTTTTAACCTCTCTTATTTCGATACATCATGGCTCGCTATACTGGACCCACCACTCGCCTCAGTCGCCGCTTCGGACAACCGATCTTCGGTGCCAATAAGTCCTTTGAGAAAAAGAACTATCCTCCCGGCATCCACGGACCCCGTCGTCGCCGGAAAATGAGCGAATACGCCGTCGGCTTGAACGAAAAACAAAAACTGCGCTTTGCCTACGGCCTCACCGAAAAGCAATTCCGCCGCACTTTCGAACAAGCCAAGCGCGAACGTGGCGTCACCGGCGAACGCTTCCTCGAACTCCTCGAACGCCGCCTCGATAACGTCATTTATCTCCTCGGTTTCGCCCGCAGCCGCAAAGCCGCCCGCCAATTTGTCAATCACGGCCACATCAAGGTCAACGGGCAAAAGGTCGATATCGCCAGCTTCGTCGTCTCCGAAGGGGACGAAATTGAGGTCCGCGACAACACCTCCTCACGCCAATTGGCAACCCGTTGCCTGGAAGAAACCCGGATGCGCGTCGTCCCCGCCTGGTTGACCGTCCAAGAGGATGCCCTCAAAGGCTCCGTCACCCGTCTGCCCACCCGCGAGGAAATTGAACCCATCGTCAACGAACAGTTGATCGTTGAGTTCTATAGCCGCTAAGCCCTCCCCGAGGAACACCTCCCTAATCTTTAATCTCTTATTGTCATGCCTAAACGCCTAGGAAAATTTGAACTTCCCAATCGGCTCACTAAGGTAGAGGAAACCGCTTCCCCTACCTACGCTTGCTTCATCGCCGAACCTTTTGAAGCGGGTTATGGCCATACCATCGGAAATTCCTTTCGCCGAATCCTGCTTAGCTCCATTGAGGGGGCCGCGATCTCTTCGGTCAAAATCGAAGGCGTTCAGCATGAATTCCAAAGCGTCGAGGGTATCTCTGAGGATGTGACCGATATTGTTCTCAATCTGAAAAAGGTTCTTTTCATCTCCCACAAACGCGAATCCGTTCAACTGCGGATCGACGTCAATCGGGAGGGTGCCGTCACCGCCGCCGATATTCAGGCCGATTCCAATGTCGAGGTCGTGAACCCCGAGCAGATTATTTGCCACCTCAGCAAGCCCCGGGCCTTCCAAGCCGAACTCGAAGTTCGTACCGGTCGCGGCTATTGCCCCGGTGATGACAACAAAAAAGCCGACCAAGCCATCGGTGTCATCCCCGTCGATTCCCTCTTCAGTCCGGTCCGCCACGTCAAGTACTCCGTCGAAAACACCCGCGTCGGCCAAATCACTGATTACGACAAACTCATTCTCGAAATCACCACCGACGGCCGAATTCTTCCCGACGAAGCCCTCAAACAATCTGCTGCCATTCTGCGTCACCACCTCGATGTGTTCGACCAAGTGAGCGACGAAGCCCACGAGTTCGAACAAGAAGGCGGCGACGTTTCCGAAGAGCAAAACCGTCTGCGACAGCTCCTCAACATGAGCGTCAACGAGATCGAACTCTCCGTCCGGGCCGCCAATTGCTTGAACAACGCCAACATCACCACCGTCGGCGAGTTGGCCATGAAGTCCGAACAAGAGATGCTCAAATTCCGCAACTTCGGAAAGAAATCCCTCAACGAAATCAAAGACAAACTTGAGGAATTGGGCCTCTCCCTCGGTACCAAAATTGATGAGCGCCTGCTCGACACCAAGTCCGAAGCGTAAATCAACCAATCCCACTTTACTCATTACTTGCCATGCGTCACTTGAAGCACAAAAATCAACTGGGGGTTAAAAAAGAACACCGCCAGGCTCTCATCGCCAATTTAGCCTCCGCTCTCATCACCGAAGGCCGCATCCGGACCACCCTGAAAAAGGCCAAGGCCCTGCGCCCCTTTATCGAGAAAATTATCACTCTCGCCAAAAAGGGCACCTTGCACCACCGCCGAATTGCCATTTCCCGCGTTCGCGATGTGCATGCCATCAATCTCCTCTTCGATGAGAAAGCCGAGGATTTCAAAGGCCGGACCGGTGGCTACACCCGTATTTACAAATTGGGCAACCGTATCGGCGATGCCGCCGAAATGGCCCTCATCGAACTCGTCCCCGCTGAGGACGAAGGCTATGGCAAACGCAACAAACGCGGCGGTGGCAAAAAAGCCGCTCCCGTAAAAGCCGAGGCCAAAGCCCAACCCGCGGAAACGGAAGCCCCCGCCAAGGAAGAGGCCCAGGAGGCCTCCGCCCCCAAAGCCGAAGCCGCAGAGGAAAAACCCGAAGCCAAGGCGGAAGAGCCCGCCCCCGAGGCCGCCGAAGAAACCACGGACGACGAAAAAGAAAAGAAATAACTCTTTTCCGTATTTGAAAAACCTTACTGGCCGGTCAGAACCCTCTGACCGGCCTTTCTTATGTTCCCGCCCAGCCGAAAACAAAATCCCCATTTTTGCTCCCAAAATTCAAAAAAACCCTTGACCCTGCGTCCAAAAAAAGGGATTTTCTTCCCTTCTAACCCGTGGGGGTATAGCTCAGTTGGTTAGAGCGCATGCATGACACGCATGAGGTCACTGGTTCGACTCCAGTTACTCCCACCATTTCTCTCCGTCCCCTCCTGTCCCCATAAGGAGCAAGGACATTGCTTCGCCCTCTCCGTCCTGTCCTTGGGATTTGGAGCCAACCGTTCCGCCTCCTTCCTGTAGGGCTTGCGCTTGCGCAATGCCGTCGGCACGGGAGATGACCGGTTCATGGGTTTGTTGATGGCGTGTTCGAGTAGTCATTCCGACGGCGTAGCCGTCTTTGGACTGCGGCAGCCTGCTGCCGCTTTGCGTGAAGCCAGCCCTGCTGGCGAACCGTTAGGTTCGGTAACGCCGCCGCAGTCCAAGGTGCCTGCGGCACGGGGAGGTGAAGGAACGATTCACCATCTCCGGGCTATCGTGTGGGTCGGGGCATAAAGCCCCTCCGACAACATCACCCTCTCCGCGCTGTCGCGCTACGTGTGGTTATTCGTTGAGAGCCACCGCGAAATCCCGCTGAGCGGTGACGTTCATTGGTGGTTTCCCGGCTGTTTTTTCATCATTCATCATTTTTTCCCTCTTTATTTTAACGCAAAATTCAGAGAAAACACTTGAAAGCATGCTTGTATTTATTAAAACATAATAAATAACCATCAAGTATTGCCTATGAAATACGTCTCTCTTCTCTCCGTTTCCGTATTCGCCTTCAGCCTAAACCTTTCCGCTGAATCCCCCTTCACCCCCGTACCGGGCCAGGGCGATTTCCGCTTTCATACCAACTTCACCGACGCCACCGCGTGGAACCTGGAAGCCGGCAATTTTGTCACCCACCCCCAGGCTCCGACCTTTCGCCCCTCCGGTGGGGGAACCATCGACACCAGCGAAGACGGGACTCTCACCCTCGAGGAAACGCTCGCCCCGGATGAATCGACTCTATTCGGCACCGCTCGCCTCGACCTGACCGATCCCGCCATCCTGGCGGAAACCCTTTCGACTTCCGGCGATGAGCCCTTTGCCATCTATGTCCGCACCCGCTTTGTCTCCGACTCCGCCCTCGTTGTCGCCTTGGGCAATGACGAGGCTTGGGCAGAAGAGCCTGTTTCCGGGAACGTCCGGATCGTTTCCGGCTACGTCCGCTCCAGTAGCGCTTTGGTCAGCTGGGGACAAAAAAATGACTTTAATAATCCATTCGATCCGCTTGGCGCTGGTGTTCAGGTGACTGATAATGACGTGCCTTCCTATGTAACGACCGGAACGACCTTCGACATTGCCCTTTTGTTTGCGAACGGCACGGTGGCCATCTACCTGAAAGAAGAATCCGCGACCGAATGGGATTCGATTGGCTCTCCGGTAACGTTGAATGAGGGAGACGATGAAGGCTACGTCTTCGCGTCCCAATACCTCGGGTTGTATTCTCCCTTGGACAACGCCGAGGTCGAAATCACCGATCTCGCCATCTCCGAGGCCGCACCGGTCGCCGACGATTCCTTTCTCGTCTGGTGGGACGCCCAAGGCTTTGCCCCCTCCACCGAGCCCGATCCTCTTGCCGACAACGGCGACGGTCTCCCGTATCTCCTCCGCCATGCCTGGGGCCTAGGCGCCAACGATCCCTTTGACCCCGACCGCCAGCCCGTCGTGGCCATCGAGGAAGAGGGGGAAAACACTTATCTCACCATCACCTTCTTCATCTCCGACGCCGCCGACAGTGTTGAACCCGAAGTCGGTCTTTCCCCCGACCTAGCCACCTGGGACTGGGAAAGCGCCGTTGCCGTAGGTGATCCCATCGCTGCCGGGGAGGGGACCCTCTACACCTACCGCGACACCGTCGCCACCAACGCCGCCGACCGCCGCTTCATGAAAGTCCGTTACCACTGGACCGAAGAAGACTAATCAACGGAGACAAAAGATCGCCTCTTTTCCGTCTCCTGTGGTCAAGACGGAGCTTCATCCTCCATCAGGGAAGATGCCCCTCTCCCTGAAGGGACGGGTTCCAGCTAAGGAGCAAGGACATTGCTTCGCCCTCTCCGTCTCCGCCTCCGTCCTGTCCTTGGGCTGTTTCCCATAAGGAGCAAGGACATTCCTGTCCTTGGGATTTGGAGTCAACCGTCCGCCTCCTTCCTGTAGGGCTTGCGCTTGCGCAATGCCGTCGGCACGAGGGGTGACGGGGCATGGATAACCGGACCGACACTTCCGACGGCGAAGCCGTCTTTGGACTGCGCCAGCCTGCTGGCGCTTTGTGTGAGCTAGCCCTGCTGGCGAACCGTTAGGTTCGGCTAACGCGGCCGCAGGCTGCCGCAGTCCAAGGTGCCTTCGGCACGGGAAAACGAAGGAACGATGCCGTATCTCCGCGCCTCTGATCGGGGCGTAAAGCCCCTCCGACAACATCACCCTCTTCGCACTACATCAGCTTTTCCTGGAGGTTGGATAAGGTTTTGGATCTTCACCGACTTGTTCGGATTGAGAACCACGCGCCAACCCATCGGTTTCGGGGTCGATGCCGGGGCGCCCCCGGTCCCGACGATTTTCCAACATCTCCCGGGCAAAATCCCCCATGGCTTCGACGGCCTTGAGCTTGTCCGGGAAAGAGAGCCGGAGGAACGCCCGGTGTTGAGCGAGCCGGTGCCCCTTCCATGAAGCCTCGTCCCATGCGGAATCGTCTTTATTTCTCGATGTCATAGCTGCTCCTCTTTCCGTGGAGGAGGTTGAGTTCATCAATATCGGCAAGATCCTGTGGCCG
>JAFIGF010000174.1 GCA_020831535.1 Opitutales bacterium
CTTCAGTAACTTCGGCAGTGAAACCGTCCACCTCGCCGCCCCCGGGTCCTCCATCCTCAGTACCGTGCCCGGTAATGACTACCGGACCTTTTCCGGCACATCGATGGCCGCGCCCCATGTTTCCGGCGTTGCGGGCCTTCTGCTGGCACTCAACGCCGGGGCGTCGGACCAGGATGTCAAGGAAGCCATCATGCAGGGTGTCGATCCTCTTCCGGAGTGGGAAAGCCTCGTTATTTCCGAGGGTCGGCTCAACGCCGAGAGTGCCCTGCTTAACTCGACCGGAAAATTCTTCATCGACAGCGTTTCCGAACTTCCCCGCTCACTTTCTCCCGGACGTTCCCTTGTTACCGACATCATTTTCCGCCCGCTCGAAATCGGAACGCACGAAGCCACCCTTGTTATCCATACCAACGATCCGGAAGTACCCGTTATCGAAATCTCCCTCACGGGAACTGGAGTCGAGGACGACCTCGTGGTCGAGCCCGGCGATGCCTTTACTCCCTCGGGATTGGAAGGCGGACCGTTCGATCCTCAGCAGAGCACTTACACGGTGAGCAACGAGGGGAATCAGACCATCGGGTGGTCGGCGGAAACCGGCGTCCCCTGGTTGAGCCTCTCCCCGGAATCCGGTGTACTCGAGCCGGGAACATCCGGATTTGTCAACGTGGAATTAACCGCCGATGCCGAAACGCTCGATCCGGGTGTCCACGAATCCGCTATTGTTTTCACCAATATCGGAAACGGCCTCGAGTTGCTCCGCCCGGTCTTCCTGACCATTGATGACTTGCCGGCAACGATGGACGTCACCGATTCCGTGGCCCCCGAAGACGACGAATGGATTCCCTTCGGGACGGTTTCGCCGGAAGACTCGCGGGAGGAACAGATTTTCATTGAAAACACTCACGGTGAACACACCCTGCGCATCGACTCCATACGCATTCTCGGGGGCTTCCGGGAGGATTTCGACCGGGGGTTCGTTTCCGGCTGGAAAGAAACCCCTTCGCTCTCATGGATTATTGAGGACGAAAAGTACGGCCCGATGGTGAAGGATCCGCCTGAGCCCGCCCGGTTTCACGAATCGACGTACACGGAGGAATTCTGGTACAACCTCAGTCTGGAAACTGAAATCCACCGGGAGGGGGATGAACTCTACACCACATTCATTGCCCTTCGTGCATCACCGGACTTTTCCATGTTTCCCCTCAATGGGGACGCTTTCCTGATCGGCATCTCCGGCGACGGTTATTTCCATGTTGCTCACGTGCTCGACGGTTCCTTTTTCTTCCTTCAGCCATGGACCTTCTCCCCCCACCTCAACACAGACGAAGAATCCAATCTAATCCTCGTGAACCTGGAGGGAAGCAATATGCAGATCTTTGCCAACGAAACGGTTCTGTGGTCCGGCATTACGGGATCCATTCCCCGGCCCGGGCGCATTGCCATCGGTGGTTTTGTCGATCCGGATTACCCGACCATCCACCGATTTGACTATGTGGATATACGGGAACCTCTCTCTGAATCGGCCGTGACCGGCAGTCACCAGGCATGGTACAACGCGCACGCGTTTCCCGGAGAGTTGCACAAGGCCCCTCCGGAAAGGGCTGATGTTCCGGAACCGGACAAAGAATGGTTCGAGGCCAAGGGACTGACCCTGTCAACAAAACCGGAATCCGCCACGATCAACCGCGATCCCACTTTTACGCTTCCAGACCTTCCGAAGCCCCCGTACGAAATTCCGTCCGGCCAGACAAAAACCATCCCGGTCCGCTTCTCCCCCACTGGTGAATCCGCGTTCGAGCGTACTGTCCTCATCGAAGGTAATGACCCGGACAACCCTTCCGTTGACATCCTCCTCACTGGCTCTTCCCTTTCCGATGCCCTTGTTGTTCATCCTTTCCCGGACATCTCTGCGGAGGGCCATGAAGGAGGGCCCTTTCAGCCGGAATCCATTCCCGTCATCCTAATCAATCACGACGATGAAAGTGCCCTCGAATGGGAAATCGCCGGTGCCCCGGACTGGCTCGATGCCGGTCAATCCGGAGGAACTATCGATGCCGGTGAATTTGAAACCGTTCTTTTTTCCTTCAACACCAACGCTGAATCCCTCTCCTTCGGATCGTACTCCGGCGATGTGGAGTTTCGCAATACGGACACGGAATATACGCGTATCCTCACCATTGATCTGCAGGTACTTCTTTCTATCGGTGAAGCCGTCGGCGCCCCGGAGCTTTCCTGGGAAACCGGTGGGAATGCACGGTGGATGACCCAGCAGGATTTCCGCTTCGAGGGCACCCACGCCGCGCAAAGCGGCGGGATCGGGCACGACAGTAGTACCTGGATTGAAACCGAAGTGGAAGGACCCGGCACCCTGACGTTTTATTGGAAAGTTTCTTCAGAACAAAACTTCGACTTTCTTATGTTCTATCGGAACGACGAGCTTCTTGACAACATTTCGGGGGAAACCGACTGGCTTAAAAAAACATATGAACTTCACGGAGGAAGCCATGTTTTGCGATGGGAATACGTGAAGGATTTCATCATAAGCGAAGGACATGATGCGGGATGGATAGACGCTGTTTCATGGGAACCGGCATCCCCCACACGTATCTCCGACACCCCGGAAATGTTCTCCTTGGGCGTCGTTGAAAAGGATTCCACCAAGGAACGCCAATTGACGATCACCAACTCCGGAAACAGCACGCTGGCGATTGACGATATTGCGGTGCCCGAAAACTTTACGGCCACGCCTTCCAGTGTCGAAATCCCTCCCTCGGATTCGGTTGGAATCACCATCGGCTTCTCCCCCGTCGAAACCGGACCCGTCACGGAAACCATCCTGGTCGATTCGGATGCCACCTCCGGCACCACTGAAATCACGGTCGAAGGATTTGTTGTCGATCCCGGCGAGGCATTGCGTTTGGTAAACGATCAAACCGTCGAGGGTCTGTCCGGTGTGGAGGAAGAAGAGATTCACTTCGTGATCGAAGTCCCCGAAGGACAAAAGACTCTCGATGTCAAAATTTTCGGTGGCTCTGGTGACGCCGACCTTTACGTCCGCAATGAGGTAATGGCTTCCACGGATGAATGGGAATACGCCCCTCGTGAAAGCGGCAACAACGAATCCGTCCGCGTCGGCGCCCCGGGCGCGGGTGACTGGTACTTCATGGTTCACGGGTACGAGGACTTCTCCTCAGTCACCCTACATGTGAAACACATGGCGATGAATTTCGATAACTGGGCCGACTCGATCAATTTGCCCCTGTTCCTGCGCGATCCCGAACGGCAGCATGGTCCGATGAGAGTCACCACACTCGAAGGATACGCTTTCGGCATCGATCCACGGATTCTCCCTCCCGATAAACTCCCATACATCGAAGCAGATGCCGGAAACCCCGACTTCGTTTCGGTGACTTACCGTGTGAACACCCTCGCACCCGAACTCACTATAGAACTGCTTTCATCAACCGACATGCTAACCTGGGACAACGCCACGCCCGTTACCGAAGACATCATCAACGTCGAAGAAGGCATCGAAACCCGTGAAGCCCTCTTTGATGCCTCCCTCAATTCAAGACGGTTCTTCCGGATCAACATTCACTACGAAGAACCAGCACCGTAGCGGGTAAAGCCTGCTTCCTTTGCAAGCATCTCGGGTGGGAGGGGCGCTTTTCCGTAAAACCGTTAAGAGATCGGCGCAAAGGGGTATAGTCAAGAAACGGCTTCTCGTATATGCTGTTTCTTAATTTGTATAACCCCTTTGCCTTAAACCCTCAGAATTACCGATTTATGTTTCATAAACCCCTTGTTGCCACCGTCTTTCTTTTCTTTTTAGGTCTTGGTTCGGCTCTTTTTGCCAGTGAGCGTGAGAGCCTGCACCTGCATTTACTCGGGGCGACGGATCGTCATGCGCCGGTAGTTTTGGTTCTGGAGGTCGAGGGTTCGAACCTTCTCGGGGCTGCGGTGAGCGAGCCCTATGAGGGGGCGAATCGCGAAGGTACGCTGGCCGGCAATCTGGCGGTGCATAAGGTTTCCACCGAAAATGTGTCCTGGGATGGTTCCCGGCTGGAAGGTAGCATTGCCCATGGGGACGAGTACGCTTTGACATTGTCAGCCGAACGTAAGGACCGGCTTTTCCGGGGAACTTTTGAGTGGACGGATCATCGTCCGGACACGAAGCGGGAAATTTCCGGTGAGGTGCATGGGGCGACTTATCCTCTTCCTGATTTTGCAAAAGCCGACCATCTGACCCTTTATCTGCGCAATCCGGTTCCCGGTTCTCCGGATGGTGGACGCTTTGACAGTGACGCCCGCGGCGTGGCCAGTATCAAGCTCGACAAGGGGCAGGTTCAATCTCTCTATTTTATCGATTCACGGGTACATGCCGCCAGTCGGCACAGTCGCCAGTCAATTCCCGCGGTTATGGCCGGGGGTGCGGTTGGTTATCAGGTGGTGACTGGTCCCCGTGGAGATGATTCCGACTACAATGCTTTTTCCGATTTTGGGATTTCCGGCCAACTCGCCGATGGGCGGTTGGAGATGAAAACCACTCACGGGGACAAGCGCTATACGTATCAAATTGAATTGGATCGGGTGGGGGACTTGGTCTTTGGTCATTACACTATTGCCAACGACGAGGACCATGGTCGCCAGGAAGTCGCCGGTTACTGGGGCGTGAAAGGGCATAACCCTTTGCCCTTGGTCGCTGACCCCGAGTCGCCTGAGGAGAAACTTTCCAACCATTTGCGTTGGTTGCTGGAAGTGAATCCTTTTGGAGGCGGTCTCTTTTCCAATGATATGGGCTTGGGTATGCTGCGTAACACGGGTTCCAAGGATTACAATGATCCTCCCTATGTCGGTGGGTTTGGTCCTATTGCGACAAGGGCTTATCTCTCCATGGAGTCCGATCCCCTGGCTCAGGCCCAGGCGTTGATGAAAGCGCAGCGGGCAGGACACTTCATGCTTTCCCATCGGGTGGGACCAATCAACCTTTTACCCACCTATAAAACGACCTTTCGGCCCCAGTATTGGATGGGTCGTGCTTTGGTCGATCTGGCGGTGATGACGGAATCCGATTTCTGGAAGGCGCGGGCGCTGGAGGTTGCCGATGCGCTCCGTGAGACGCAGGATAAACACGGCAGCTGGAGTTACGTCAGTGCCGGTAGTGGTGAAGTGGGGACAACGCTCAGCCGGAATGACCGGAGTTGGGATAATGTTCCGCGCGCCAATGGGATGTGGCTCGATCTGCTCGCCCGCATCCGCACCGAACTGGGGGTGGATGATTACCGCGATGTGGAGGAACGTGCCGCCAATTGGATGCGTACGGCTCTCCTGGAAGGGGCGACCCACCAAGGCCGCGAGTATTTGATTGAGGGACGCTCCGACCGTTCCCGTCCCGATGATGACGGGCCGACTTTTTACGCCCTCTATCAACTTCGCTATTTGGATGAATGGGATGAAACGCTTTTTAAAACAACCATTGATTGGGCAGAGAGGCTTCTCTACGAGGGGGATGACCGTCTTCTTCGGGCCCGCTATGACGTTCCCCGTGGTCCCGAGGGAATGAGCACGGTGGGGACGATGCGGATGGCCTTGATTTATCTGCTCGCCGCCGAGAAAACCGGAAATGCCGATTATTTAAAGAAAGCAGGGATCCTGTACCATACCTTTGAGACGATGTACCGTTCCGAAAACGGTATCTATTGGGACAGCGATGTATGGGACACCCCTCAGGTGGCTGACTGGAGCTATCATGCGTATGCTGTTTTGCCCGCCGAGCTTGCCGATAATCTGATCGATTTCCGGGCGGCCGCCAAACGAATGGAGGAAGCGGGTACGCCAGTTCCCCAAGCCCAGGAAATTGAATTTCCTGATATCGCCGACCAGGCAGCCGAAGCTGGTCCGCTTGATCCCGGTGCCACCGCGACCTCCGGTCTGCCGGTACGTTTTGAAGTGGATAGCGGTCCCGCTACCGCCGAGAATGGGAAACTCGCCCTGACCGGCGAGAAGGGGATTGTCTGGGTCACCGCCTACCAGGACGGCGACGTATCTTTTATTCCGGCGTTGTCGGTTCAGCGCACTTTTGCGGTTGGCGAAGCGGCTCCCCCGCAGGTTACCGGCGTGGAAACCTGGACGGTGAATAATCGCTCGGTCCGCGTTTCCTGGGAAGAGAGTTCCAGCGACAATATCGTTGCCTACAGCGTCGAGTCGAGCCGTGATGGCGGCGAGACATGGGAAGAGGTAAAACGGGTGGATGAGGAAACCCTGTCCCACGAGGTGGGCGGGATGAAAAATGGTGAGGAACGTCTCTTCCGTGTTCTGGCCCACAATCCGTCCTTTGCCTCCAAACCTTCCGAACCGGTCGCGGGGGAAACGCATCAGAATGATTTTTGGGAAAAAATTGATTTTGCCGATATTACCTATGGCGATCACTGGACTTTGCACGAGGATGCCGACGAAGCTCCTGATGGAACGATGTTGATTCCCTCAAAAAGCGACCGCAATGACCGGAACATGGATCCCGCCTACAGTTTCTCCTTCACCGTGGAGATCGAGGAACCGGGTCGTTACGATGTCCACTACTATTGCTGGGGGAATGCCGGTAATAATGACTCCGCCTTTATCCGTACCGGTGAACAGGATCGCTGGCAGTGGATTTCCATTGGCAATCAGGAATGGACCTGGCGGCAACGCGGCCTGGAGTTCGATGAACCCGGAACGCATACCATCCATTTCGGTGCCCGCCAGCACGGAAACAACGGCCCCCGGATCGCTGAGATCATTGTGACCAATACGGACGGAAGAGAAAGGGAAGGAAAAATTAAGAATTAGGAATTAAGTGTCGAGTCCTGAAGAAAAGTTGACAGTTTAGTTTCGTATTTTGGTTTTGGGTTATAGGCAAGAAGTTGGCCTTGCCAAAGGTATTTGGATGAGTTGAATGGGATGTACAGAAGGAGAGG
>JAFIGF010000175.1 GCA_020831535.1 Opitutales bacterium
CCTCATAGGCACTGACAAAATGACCACTTGCCACTTGATCGACAACTTGCCGTTTGAAGGCCTCGCTGTAACGTATATTCCGGTTCGGTTTTTCTATCGCTTTCATGGTTTGGGTGTCAACCTATACTAGGACAAGACAAATAAAGTCAGCAGAGCAAATGTTTTTATCCAAAAATATGATACAAAAGGTGTTCCGAGAGGGCGGCTGTCCCCAGCCGCCGCGGGGGGGGAGTTGGGTCGGCCTTTGCGTATCTTGGTCTGAAGCACTCCGCGCAGGGGCGCAAGGCCCCCGCTTGGGGATGGACGATGAACCGGTTTTGCGGTCTGCGATGCTGCCCCGCTTTTCGCGACCGGAAGGCCCCCGCTTGAGGGTGGACGGTGAACGGGGGCTTTATGCCCCTGAGCGCAATACTCCGGTAAACGCAAATGTCTTCCCCTTATCGACAGCGAGCGGGGACTTCATGTCCCTGCGCGCAACACTCCTGAGGCTTCGGAAACACTCTACTCTCACATTTGAAAAATAGGCAAAGACCACCTTTTAACATCAATCCCCCAACGGTTTTCACACCATTGATACTATGAAAACTACCTCACTTACCGGTTTCCAACGTTTTTCCACTTCTGCGCTTTTGGGCTCAGCGTTTTTGCTTTGGCCGGTCGCGGTTGCCGTCGGTGGGCCTCCGCCTCCTTTCAATGAGTTGGAGTCCTATTTCGATGGTTCTCAACAGGGATCCGCTGACGAGGCGGCGGTTCGGCGGAATACGCCGGGCTATTACCACTTTACCCTGGAGGGCTTGTCCGCCTTTGCGGAGTTGGATAAGATCCGCTTTGCGGTGGAGACCTACGAGTCCCATGCCGCCCGCAAGCTTGATCTGGAGGTTTGGACATCGATTCCGGGGCCCGAGGATGATGCCGTGCAGGGGTACGATTTTTCTTTTCGGGAAGAGGAACGCCTGACCTTTAACTATTACGATGAAGATGGCGAACTGCTTGCGGAGAACAGCGAAGGGGAGAATATTCATGCGGATGGTGTGGTGGAAATTCCCCTCGCGGGTCTTTCGGCGGAGGATGTGCGCACTTTCCGGCTGGCCTTTGATGCCGGGTTTCGGGGTGGGATCAATATTCTTCACCTGGAAGTTACCGGAAAGTTAGCCAGTGGGCAGGATCCGATTACGCTGGTTCGTTATGATTTTTCCACTGCCGGGGAACGGCATTTGCCGAATGAAGTTCACGACAGAATCGAAGCGAGCGGGTTTACCCCGCAGGGCTATCCACTGCCGGAGCCTATCGTGAGCACGGAGCGTCCGGAAGAGGACTACTTTCCGGTGGAACTGCATTTCGTGATTCCCGGTGCCCCTTCTTCCTTTCGGAATTGGAGTCTTTATGGCGGGATGCGCGGGATGCGGATGCCGGTGGATCAGTGGGTTCGGGTCAGTGAGCCGGGGGGAGAGTTGATTCGGGAAGGGAATGAAATTAAAGGGCGTTTTGAGCGGCAGCATCGGGGTGAGCAACCTTATGAGGTTACCGTTTCCGCAACCTATACCCGGGAGGGCCCGATTACCGGAACGGTGACGGTAAAGGACAACAATCCATGGGACGGAACCGGCGAAAGCTGGACCGGGAAAGTGACCGGAACCATTTCCCCGGAGGCCGATATGCGTAAGGCCAATGCCATTGATCCGGAGGCTTCCTGGTCGCGTTTTATTGGCCCCGTTAACACAGGCAATGCAGCTTCCTTGAAGGGAATTCAGACAGTGGATACGGTGGATGAAATCCGTCATCAATGGGGTGCGGAAGCGATTGATATCGGGCAGGGGATTGGTTCACTGAATCGTTTTGCCTTCCGTTATACGTCCGCCCGTAAACGATCCGGTGGTGGGTCGGCGTCCCCGGTGTTGGCTGACGGCAAGGTGTTCATGTATTACTCGGTTCCCAGTCCACGGGTTTACAATTATGTCTTCCGGGCCCGTGATTTCACCAGTGGTCATACCCATTTTGAGCGGATTGTGGAAGCCATGGCGGAACAAGGACAAGGTCGGGGTAAATTCAAAGGGGAACCGGAAGACTTGCCTACTGCGGTTTTGGAAAAGATCTGGGAAGCCGCCGATGATGTGGTCATCGCGATGGATGCTGAGACGGGCAAAACGCTCTGGCGCACCCGTATTGAGGGAGTAGGCTACAACCGCCAGCATCATAAGGAGGGACCGTACAATCAAACTGCGGCGGTAAAGGATGGACGGGTTTTTGCTATCGGCAGCGGTGGCATTCTTCATGCGATGGATGCTGAGACCGGGGAATACCTTTGGTACCAACGGGTCGGAAGCGAGCATACCCATCAGCGTTCCGCCGTTCTGGCGCTGCCGGAAGTGGTGGTGATTCAGCGTTTTGATAACTGGGCGGGATTTGATCCGGCTACAGGAGAAAAGCTCTGGGAAAACACCGATATCCACCTGAACGATCTTTCCGTGCCCGCCCATTGGCGCAGTGAGCAGGGACAGGATTATCTTTTTGTCTTTGCCGATATGAGCACCATTGCGATGCTGGATGCCTCGGATGGCACCAAACTTTCAACCTTTGCGCTTCCGGTTCCGGACGGGTATGAGGAAACCCGTTTCCCTCCTCCCTCACGAAACGGAAACCCCGGGAATATGACTTTGATCGGAGATGTCCTGCTTACCCATGAACAGTATAGAATCGACGGTGACGTCGAGCTATACGGGCTGGCGGCGTATGATGTTACCTCAGCCGGACTAAGCCCCCGCTGGCGTCACACCTTTGAGGGGCGCATACGGGGTGAACACAGCCCGGTGGTGGTGCGTGGCACCCATGCTGTGGTATGCCCGGATGGCCGGGGGCTTATCACCGTTGATCTTGCGACAGGCGATATCAAGGATGAGAGCGATGGCACTGTTGATGGCGTTCCGCACAACAACGGCTTGATCATGGCCATGGAAGATTTGATCATTGTGCAGGACGATATGACCCATGGGAATATCCGGCTCTATTTGTACAAGGTGAACGCCGACGGAAAGATCCACCCGATCAACCCGACTGAAGAGTTGCCTCTGACCACGGCCGGAACCGGCAGTTACCATCATCCGGTTATGCAACCGGTGGTCGATGGACGGATCTTCATCCGCCAACGGGACGGAATCCACGCCTACGACCTCCGCAAGCCCGAATAGTTGGTGTTCCTCTGATAAGCCCTTCGTAGCCGAAGGCGAAGTCGGGTAGCCTGTTGCCGAACCGATTCATTGGTATCGCCGCAGTCCAAGGTGCCAGCGGGACAATGGACGGGTGTCATCAATTGGTTCAAGGTACAGGACTATGGAATAATGTCCTATTTGTCGGTAAATCGTTTGAACAAAATTCCTTTACCATCCGGGGAGACATTCCGGTTTGCTCCCTTGAAGGCGTTGAAAAAGGAGGCCGGACCGGCGATGAATAGAAGTAAGCCCGGTGGAAATTCCTTTAAAAACGGATACGGGTGCGAAGGACCAGGTCGTGGGTAAAATCATCGCTGGTGCTGAAATAGTTATACCCTACGCCAAGGGAGAACTGGTCGTTTATCCAGTAATCGGTTTCGGCTCCGTACTGCATGCTGTCTCTTCCTCCGCTAAAACTGTTGCTGTAGGCTATGCGAGGGGCGATAGAGAGGCGTTCAATGGGCAGCCATTCGAAGCCAATGCCCGCGGCGTAGGTCCATGTATTGTCTTTCTCGGTCGGCCCGCCCGCGCTGCGGAAGCGGGAAAAGGAATGCCCAAGAAGGGCTGTGGCAAAGGGCCGGAGATTTTCCTGCAGGGGAAAATAAAGCAAGGGGCCCGCGGCTACGCGGTGTCCTTCAAGGGAAACGCCACTTTCGTTGTCGAAAGTGTTGCTGTATTGATTTCGCAAATCCAAGCCGAAAGGACCAAGTTCCGTATTTTCCTCAATGAGAGGAACGTTTAGCTGAAAGTTGCCGCCATAGGTGTCAAAGGTATCACCTCCGCCATGGGTGCGGGCGTAAAATCCGCCAAGATCGGCATAACGCACGCCGAAAGTCTGGGCCTGCGCAGAGGATGTTTCGGCTAAAAAGCATAGAGCAGAGAGGGCGGAGAGAAGAGGTAAAGAGGCTGTTCGGGATGTTTTTAGTTTCATCGTTGTTAAAAGATATCGGAATCTTTTTTTCCGGGTCAAGGGAAAGGTAAGATATTTTGTTAGAGGGTAATATTTATAAAGTCGAGTTTCTAATGCTTCCGACTCATGGATTTGTTGAACTTTAGGTTTCGCGCTTATTTTAGTTTGCTCTCAGCAGCGCGAGGAAACTGGTACGGTGCGTGCCTCAGCGGATGAGGTGACCGTGACCGTAGAGGCGTCCATTGACCGGCCGGAAATCAACGGTCAACCGCAGAGCCAGACCGTGACGGAGGGGAGCCGGTTACCCTGCGCGAAGCCTATTTCCTCGGGAACGATTCACATGATCCGTCGGATGTGGTGCGAGTAACGGGCACCGAAAGTTCGGAGCCGGAATGTGGTCGAAAATTCCCGTTGTTTCTATCGCATCCGGGTGAGTTTTTCAGAGCAGGAAGAAGAGTGATGTTGTCTCGGGGATGATTTCGGTCTATTTTGATTTCATGCCCGAAATTCCCAATCCATGGCCCTGTGTTTTGGTGGACAGCCCGCATCAGGCGGGAATTACTCATTTGGTTTTGCGGGGATTTTTGCGGGCGTTGGGCAAGGATTGGGGAGGTGCTATTTTCAGTCCTATGCTGGGGAATTTTCCGGCGGATTGGCAGAAGGATCCAGCGGCGTATTTGCGGAAGATGGATTGTGCATTGATTTTCCAGGATGTGAACGACTCGGCGTTGGAGGCATATGTCCGGCATTTTGACGGGACTCTTTTTACGGTAAGTGATTTGCCGGAGCTGAAGGGGAAGGGTTGGACGATCTCTCCGGATAATTATGCCCTGGGGGTTTTTGCGGCAGAGGCTTTTGGTCAATCGTCGCAAAAACATTTTGCTTTTTGTGGTTATCATTCTTCGGTTGCTTGGTCGGTGGCGCGGGGGGAGGGTTTTGCCGGGGTCGCACGTAAATGGAAAAAGCCGTTTTTGTGTCATCAGGACGAGAGCCGGAAACAGGTCAGGACAACGGCGAAGGGGAATTATATTTTTCCGCTGGGGGAGCAGGAGATGCAGCTTCGGCAGATTACCCAATGGCTGAAAACGGTTCCCCGGGAAACCGCGATTTTTGCGGCGAATGATTTGCGGGCCCGTCAGGTGTTGGTAGCCGCCCAGTCGTTGCATCGCAAGGTGCCGGATGATTTGGAGATTCTCGGAGCGGATAATTTACCCGTATTTTGTGAGTCGATGCGCCCGCAGATTTCCTCGGTGGACCCGGGGTGGGAAGAGATCGGGAACGAGATTGCGAGGATTGTCTCGTCGCTTTCGCCGAGCGAAAAGCATGCTCCGGAAGTGCGTTTGCGAAAGGCGTTTACTTTGGTGGAACGGGGAAGTGCGGGGGTCCTCACCCAGCGGAAGAAAGTTGTGTCGGAGGCGATGGCTTATCTGCGGGAGAATCTTTCCCACAATCCGACCCGTCCGGCGGTTGCACAGGAGGTGGGGGTTTCGGATCGTTCCCTGGCCCGGTATTTTGAGGAGGTCATGGGGACTTCCTTCCGGGAGGAAAAGAGTCGTCTGCAATTGCAAACGGCGCGAGCCCAATTGTCGGAGGGCTTTTCGGCAAACGAGGTCACCGAGGCGACGGGGTTTGGCGAAGTGTCGGTTTTCCGGCGCTGGTTTAAAACCCAAACAGGGAAAACTGTGGGGCAGTTTTTGCAAGGAAGGGGAGGTGGTGGAATTAAGAATTAAGAATTAAGAATTAGGAATTAAGTGTCGAGTCCTGAAGAAAAGTTGACAGTTTAGTTTCGTATTTTGGTTTTGGGTTATAGGCAAGAAGTTGGCCTTGCCAAAGGTATTTGGATGAGTTGAATGGGATGTACAGAAGGAGAGG
>JAFIGF010000192.1 GCA_020831535.1 Opitutales bacterium
GGGTGCAGGAGACAAAAATTTTCATCGGCTTGAACAAAGAAAAAAATCGGCAAGGTTTTGGTTCAAAAAAAAGCATGAAGAGTCGATCCTTCATGCTTTAAAAAAAATCAGCGCCGTACGCGCGAACATAAAATAGCCTTATGAGCCTTCACGACGGCGATCCATCAATTCATAGTCAATATCTGGCAGCATCTTGCGCAAAGCGTCATCAAGAGCCAGTCGCAGGATACGCCCCTGATCGGATTCACTGATTTCCAAATCAGCCTCCGAATCTGCATCAACTCCGAGAATACTGATCCCAAAGGAACTGATGGAATCAGATCTTTCATACTCCGAGAAATTCGCCGCAATAACCTCGCCCGACTCAGGATCCACCAGACGAAGATCTACCCCGCATTCCACATCAATCCGGGAACTGCGGTTGCGAAAGTCAAATCCACCGGTTCCCCCACCGCCAGGCAGACGGATCGTTCCCACGCCGAGACCTCCCCGACTTTCCGAGGGCATAACCCGAAAATTGGTAACCCGGCCCAACAACAGATAATCAACCCCCTGAACCTGCCCCATTTCAGCAAGTTCATCCCATTTGACGATACCCTCCAGACCTTGTTCGCGGGTTAGTTGCTCCAACTGCGTGCGTTCAATCACCCGAAACCGCCGGGCGTTGGTCGTCAAGCTGGCCAATATATCGGCCGCGATTACATTCATCTCCTCCTGGGCTCCACGCCGGGTATCCACTTCAAAAGGCGGAACCCCAAGCCGAACCCGCTCAAAACCTGCTGGCGGAGGATCATAGCGACCGACATGCTGGGTCATATCCTGATCGGCTGAAGCGCTGGACTTTGGCGTGGTTTCGCATCCAACGATCACTACACCCAATCCGGTTAAACTTACACTTACGACAAAACGCCGAAGAAACGAAGAGGAAAGCATCTTGTTGATCATAAAAATGGTCTCTCGCAATATCCAGATCACGTCAAGGGAAAAATAGGGGTTTTATTCCCCAAACATCCCCCTGAGCGAGATCGGAAACGGGCAGGTCTAAGTTCAGCTCATTCCGTTGATCTCTCCATTTATTCTAAATCCCGAAGATAAAAGATCTTCATCCTGTTGGTTTGGAAAATTCAATCGACTCACCATCATCTAGAAGGGACTCACCTGGACCATCTTCCCCGGCAATACCGTTACCCGACGGCGAATCTCTCCACGCTCTACAATGTAAATCCCCGGAGGCAAGGAGAAAGAATCTCCGAACACTCCCTCCCCAAGCAACTCGTCGCCAGTTCCATAGACCCTCACCCCCGAAGCCGAAAACCCACTGGCACGACGTAGCGACGGTTCCAACTCTCCCGCTTCAGCCGCCGGAAAATACGGCGCCTCGGCTGCTTCCGCCATCGCCTGTAATTGCTGCGCCCAGTCTTCCCGATGAATGTCAAACCCGACAATCACCAGATTCAAATTTTCTGTATTTCCCACCGCTGCGGCCGCCGGAACCGGGTCGCGCCGAGGAATCGTATCCTCTCCACCATCAGTCAGCAGCACCACCGTTATCTCCCGGCGCTCCCGCCGAAGATCCCGCATCGCTTCTTCCAAACTGAGAGTCAGGGGCGTACGGCCCATGGGTCGCAACCTTGCCAAGGTCTCCGCAAAAGTGTGACGATGGCCCGCAGTCAACGTTCCCATCCGAATTTCCAAAGCGGTATCCTCATCCGCTCCCTCCTCAATCGCCCGCTTGCGATGCCCGTAAACACGCAGAGCGGCGGCAGCCTCATCCGGAAGAGATTCCACGACCGAGGCGATAGCCTCCCGCGCAAGATCAAATTTCCGGTTCCCGTCCATCTCCGCCATCATCGAACCCGAGGCATCAAAGATAAAATAATACGCGCCCGCTGGTGGCTCTTCCGGAAGGGTTTGCAGGATACCCGGTTCGGGAGGTTCCTGAAACAACCCACCACCCCTAACGCGGTAAAACTTGGGGCGACGAAGATGTGCATTGGCGCGGGCAAAAGCAATCTCCACTTCCCCCGAAGAACGCATAAAATCATACACCCCCTGATTGGCATCCGCCCAATCCTGCATAAGGTCCTGGGTTTCGCGGGAACCTCCGCTGCTTGTCTCAATGGTAAAAATCCTCGGCCGCGTCTCCCCAAAACTCTGCCACATTGGTTCCGTACTTCTATAGCCCGGGCTCTCCGCGTCAGTCAGCAAAAGAATCGCCTTGGTCCCTTCCAAGTCCTTCATTTGCTCGGACATGAACAGGAGATTCCCCTCCGAATCACTGGAACCGTCATCCCGGGTATAATTACGCAGTGTTCGCAACAATTCATTCTGATCTCCCGACCAATCGGGCAACAAAAAATACGGGGTATGGGAAAAAACCAACAGCTGCACGCGCTCACGGTCTTCCCTCACCTGTTGCAGAAAAGTTGGCAAAGCGGCATAAAGAATGTCCACATAGGGCCCCATACTTCCGCTGGCATCCCAGGCAATCGCTACGTTGCGACGGGGCTCGTAAAGCCGAAGAAAATAAGTCCCCGGCGCAGCCTCAGCCCGCAAAAGAAGTCCTCCCGGGAGGGTCCCGGACGCTTCCTCCGCCTTCACCTCATTTCCATCCTCATCTGTAATTTCCCAATGAAACGAGATATCCGGCTCACCCGCCAATTCAATTTCCAAGGTATTTTCTCCTTCTTCCACTGTTGCCGTGAAATGCGCTTCCCGCTCCCCAATCAACACCGAACCCATGGCCCACTCGTCTATCGACAGCGGAACCGCCTCTTCTAGACGAGACCCTCCGGCTCCGCGTTCCGTAAAGGATTCCGGCGCTCCCGCCGAAACCGCCTTGTTATGCTCCCATGGTCCCCGGCGCGAATAATGTCCCCACTCTCCTACGATGGACCGATAACCTTCATGCAGAGAAGTAGCCTCCCAAACCGAAATTTTCCATGGCAGCAAAATACTTTCCCGGCGGGTTTCGGGATCCTCCTGCCAATCCGAGGGAATAGTCATCCGCACAAAGCGCCCAGTAGTCCCCTCCGGCAAGGCCATACGCACCTTCTGCTTCTCCCCGGCGACCCGTTCCGGCAGATCTTCCCGGTAAACCTCCTCCCAAGGGCCCAGCGGCGATTCTGCTGCCACTTCAATGACCATCTGACGTCCCAGAGTGGAGCCGTCACCACGCCGGGGAGGACGATACTCCAAGCCCACCTCACCGAGCGCAGCGGCGCGGTTGTGATGGAAACCAATTACCCACTGAATCGGCTCCATGCGCTCACTGGCAGTTAGCGAGAGAAGTTGGGGATTCCCCGGCTCAGGTTGCAAAAACGCATTGCGGGAAAGAAGGGGCGAGGACCACACCAGATGTCCGCCATAGGTGGTCTCGGCAATGTCGAATACCCCTTCAACATGATCAGGATAAAACCCCGGTCGGGCCACCGCCTTAAAACTTCCAAACGCAAACCGTCCCTCCGCCTCTCCATCCTGCCGACGCAATCCGGTAATCCGGACATATCGCGCCAACACCTCTTCCTCCAGAGGAAAAGCCTGCTCCTCGCTCCAGGGGAGAACTTCTCCCTCTTTGATGATTTGCCAACTCTCCCCATCAACACTGCTTTCCACCCGGAACGCCTGAATCCAGGAGTCCCGCGACGACCGGTGCATGGGATGAATCAGGAACCCCACCAAGGGAACCGGCTCCGCACCCGCCAACTGCCCCCGAAAAGGTTCTCCCAAATCGAAACTGCGCCCCTGTCCGGGACGGACCATCCCCCGGAAAAACTCCCGTTCCCGATCCACCGTGTGCGTGTCTCCCAAAGGATTCGCTCCCAAGTAAATATTGGCTAAATCCAATCCTCCCAACATTGCTTCCGGGAGCGCTGCTCGCTGGTACGGCGAAAGGGGCGAGGCTCCCGTTTGGATTTCCGCTTCCCAAATGACCTGATTCACCAAAGTCTCTTTCCGGAAAACCCCAATTTCCAAAATCGCCGGATAGTCATCCCGAAGGTCCCGGTCAAACTCCAGCACCAAGGGGACTTCCCGGGTTTCCCCCGGGGAAAGGCGTAGGTCCCGCTCCCCGGATTCCTCCCCTTTCCAGAAAGCCTGCATCCCGGCATGGGCGGAATGGGTGCGTAGCGTCAATTCAGCCGCTTCGTCACTCGCATTCTCCACTCGGACCACCCCCTCGATCTTCTGGTTTTCCGACCAATAAGCCGCCAACACCGGACTCGTCGTCGACGGCTGCCACCGCATCTCAAACGCTTCCCGGGCGTCTTCATCCAAGACGAATTTCGGGAGCCTCTCGACAAAGATTCGATACCGCCCCATACTTCCCGAACCGGAACGCAGGTGAATAAATTGATCCCCCGGATAAAAGAATTCCTCCTGTACCAGTTCTTCCCCCCGCTCCCCGTGAATTCCGCCACGAACTCCTCTTCGGCGGTACTCCAGCGTCATATCTTCCGCAGGCTTCATCGTCAGACGCATCCTCTCGGGATGACGCGAGGGAACAAAAAACCGGTAGTGAGAGTGCACCCGCGAATAGGGCAGCCGCCCGGTACGGGGTTGTTTCCAAAGTAAACGGTGCGCGGCGTTCGGTGAACGATTCCAGAAATGCGAAAATTCCCCGTCCACATCCGTTTCCTCCGCAATATCCGCTTCCCGGTCCCAACGCAGGGTATAGCCTTGATCGCGGCCACGAATCTCCACCAGCAGATCCCCCGGAGGTAGAAGCAAATCTGGAAAGACCATGGCATGTGTGTCCCGAAAGGGATGGTTCTGCTGGTGCAGGGTCCGCCCGCTCAACTCGTAAATTTCCACCCGATCCAGAGCCTTCTCCGGAGAATCCACGGTCAACCGCCAGCGTTCGGGATCTCCCTGAAAACGAAACCGCAGGAACTGAGCATCCTGCCCAATGAATTCACCCCGCACCCGGTATGACTCCTCACCTGCGAAAAAAGCCGAGGTCCTTCGGTCTGCCGGATGATGAACCCAGTCCTCCCCACGGGGCCTCCGATTCACCACCGCCAACGAGGCTTCCCATTCAGGATTACCCCGACTCTCCCCGGAAATCTCCAGATACAAAAACCCCTCGGGCGCGGCAAACCCATAAAACCGTTGGGCCTCGGCGAAACGCTTCAACCACAGCGTTTCCCGATCACCGTCTTCGGTTATCCGAAAAAAACGAAGAGAGGCCGCAGACCTCCGGCTCGAACCTTCCAATTCGCTCATGCGCAGATCCAAATCCCACAAGCTCTCCCACCACTCGTCCGGCAAATCCATCCGCACACGCACCGAGGAACGACCTTCCGGAATGGTCACTTGCAAGGGATCCCGCGCATCCCACCGAAGAAAATCATCCTCCTCCACACCTGGTTGGCCCCCTTCATGGGGAGTATAAACCGCTGGCGGAACATACCGCTCCTTGCCCAGAAGCGACTCTAACGCGAGCGGCCAGGCTTCCTCTTCTTCCTCCTCCGTTTCGGGACCCACGACCTGCGCCCGTTGCCACCCATCGGCTTCTTCCGGTCTGGTTGCGGTCCTCTCCGGTTCCGGACTGACCACCGCATGGGCCCCGCCAAGGTCGATCTGTACCCGCTGGTTCGTGGTGACTCCCCGATAATCAAAAAGCAGTTTGGTCGTTCCTTCCGGAAAGGGAATCGCCACCGTCAGAACCCGCGCTTCTCCAGGCGGTAAATACAGATTTTTCGTCGGCGGGAAAGGACCCTTCTGGGTGAGCCGGAAATCCAAGGAAAAACGCTCCTGCCCCACAAAGACCCCAAAACGCTCCTCCAAAGGCAACAAACCAGCTTCACCGCTCTGATTGAGCAGGCGCAACGTCAGCGCCAAAACTTCTTTCCCCTGCGGCAGATCCTCTTCCCCAAAGGAACCGGTCCTTTCCGCTTTCAGAATATCCAACCGCAACGGAGAGTCCGCCAAGCTGGCCAGAGGTTCTGCCAACTCTTCCGGAACCCGCCCCTCGCCCTCCTGTAGGGGAAAACGCAGAGCCGAAGGCATCCGCAGCGCCTGCCCCCCCTCCCCAACCAGAGCCATCGAAGGGAACCAGGTCCGCAACGCCAAAGATTCATCGGTCAGGTCCTCCGGCACCGCAAAGACCAAGGTCCCGCCGGTTGATCGGTGGGGCAGAAAAACCGGAACGTCCCCAAATTCTGACAACTCCCGGTCCCAGGGAATGAAACGCTGTCCCGGAAGTTCCAATACCACGGTGTCCGGAAAATAAAAATATTCCATAGGGACCAGATGCTCCACTTTTTCGTTTTCCGAAGTAGGAATCGTTGCATCCAAGGCCGCCGACTCCGCCATCCGGCTCATGCGGGAAATCCCCCGCACTTCCGCCACCACCCATTTCTTTCCGGAAGGGGGATTTTGTCCCCGCCAACGCTCCTCCACCCCCCAAGAGAAGACCGACATTTCCAAAACATCGTTTCCAGCTGTAACCAAGGACTCCGGAACGGATCCTTCCTCCCCGGCTCTCAGCAAAGGGATTTCCAATGGTGGAAATTCATCGTGCAAGAGAACCAAATCCAAGCTCTTCCAATCCCCCGGAGGCAGCCGAAAGGCCAGCTTCCCTTCCCCCGCCCGCCCTGGTTGCAAAATGCGAAAACGATCAGGCAACTGCCCTTCCAACCCAGAGACTTGCTCATGCCGAAGAACCAACCGGTTATCCGCCACCAGAAAAGCTTTATTGTTCAGCGTGGCCACTTGCACCGCCTCGGCAAAGCCCAAGCCACTCACCAAACGCGGGGCCATTTGGTTTCGAATCGATACCTCCAGAACCACCAGATCATCCTCCCCGGAGCGCTCTTCCACCCCCCACGCCAAAACCGTCAAACCGAGCCCTTGGTGCCGGGCCCTGCGCATCGTCACAAAGGTTTCTCCGGCCACCGGCAGAGCCTCCGGGAGGGGTCTCGGCCCGGCTGCCTGGGAACGTTTTTCCTGCCACTCCTCCCGCACCTCCTGCACCGCCTTCGCCAGGCTTTCCAACTGTTCTCCATCAGTTTCCACCCAAAGGGGCTCCCGCCGCTCCAACCGCCCCCCAACCCATTCGGCCCGAGCCCATTCCCGACCCCGGTCTGCGGGTGCCAGAAGGGTCCAACCCGGAAGCTCGGGCAAGTGATCCGCCCCCGCCAAAAGCACGCCATGGATCTGCTCTCTGAAAGGCTGCATTTGTCGCAAGCCCCACACCGGCTCCCCATGCCAAGCCACCAGGATTACCTCCGCCTCCGCCCCTAATTCGGGCAAATACCGCTCCAACGCGGCCCGCGGGTCGCCCACCTGCCACTCTTCATCGGACGTTCCCCGTCCCTCCAAAGGCTTCGCCGTTACCCCCAAAACACCTACCCGATGCCCCCCTTTTTCAATCACCCGGTAGGGCGGAAACAGAAGCTCTCCATCCCGGCCCTGAAGGTTCGCCGAAAGGAAGGGAAGTTCATATGTTTCCATCAAAGAGAGAACCGCCGATTTCCCCCCACGAAGATCCCGCTGCGAGAGATTGATCACATCGTACCCCATCAACCGATAGGCTTCGCCCACCAGGGCTTCCGATCCTTCCGGAAAATCGGATCCCATCAACAGATTCCCTCCATCAACGAGCAACAAGGGGCCCGCCCCCCGCACTTCCTCAACCAGGTGCGCACGATGCGCCACCCCCCCAAAGGGCCGATCCGCCAACTGGCTTTTTTCAATTTGTCCCCGGGTATCAACAGAGCCCAGCACTTGCAAAGGCTCCGCATCCGCTGAAGACACTACTCCCGGAATCAGTATTCCCAGATAAAGCCCCAAACTCGCCAGCCATGTATTCGTTGTTTGACTTTTTTTCATTTTATCCAAAAACAATTTCTGCCCCCCCCCTACAAACCACTGCATAAATCCAAGCCGGAAGCCCCCGCTTCGAAAGCAACGGCACCGATAAACTGATCGATCTGCGATAGTGCCAAAGAACCATGGCCAAGAAGTCCGCCCAGCATCGTTCCGATTGAAGAGACCGCGACGTGCTGGAAGAGACAACAGGCAAACCTTTCATTACTCCCCCCTTCCAGCGCACATTCCACTGCCCCGATGATCGACCCGGCGATCGAAAGCGTTTTATTCGCCAAAGTGAAATATTCGGTCAGGCTCTGCCCATAGCCCGCTCCTCCATAGCCCAAAATGTGATGATTCTCCGGATTCCATTCCCACCACAAAGGCTGGTCGCTTTCCCGCCCTTCCAAATAAAGAGGTTCCGACCGAATCAACAAAACCCGCCCTCGCTCCAAACGCTCCTCCCAACGGAAAATCGCATCCGCAGAAAACTTCTGCCCCAAGACCGCCAGATCATCTTTATGCGCAATTTTCACCCACTCAACGTCCAACAAACTGTCCATTCCAAACTGCGCGGCGGCATTCGCCCTTTCCATACGCGCCCCCTTGCCTTCCCGTCCTTCATGCTCAACGTGCGTGTCCACCACCCCCTGCTGAAAAAGAACCACTCCGGGTTTCGCCAACCCCGGCAAGGGAGTCACGTCCATGCGGATGAAATCGATCTGATCCCGCACCACCAACCCGCTGCTTTTCGCCCGCGGTCCCAAGGCTTGGTCACGGGCGATCACATTCAGCCCCCAAGGAAAGGTCACCATCCCCTCGGGATGATATTGCCAACGCGCCCCCCCGATTTGATAAAGCTGAATAGGTCGGCGCACTTCCTGGGCAAAACTGGCCTCCAGCAATTCCTCGTTCCCTTCCCACGCAGCCTCCACGATAGCTTGATGAATCGTACGGCTTTCCACCAATTGTCGCAAACTCTGCTCCTGTATCCATTCCGGACGCAACCAGTGCCCTTGCAGGTAAATCGTCTTGCGAGCCATCAAACCCAAAGCCCGCTCCAGCTCTTGGTCCGGCGTGAGGGAAAAATCCTCTGGCAAACCCTGCGCCCGCTGCTGCGGCCCCACCAAGTCCACGAAATAACGGCGAAAGCGATCCTCTTCCACGCCCGGCCCCAAAACCGTCAGGTCCACCCATACCGCCGTTAAAAAACTGGCCTCCTCTCCATTCCCGGATCGTCCCCCCATCCCAATACGGCCCAAGGCCGAGGCGGCTTCCCGCATACTGCGCTGGCGGGGATCCTCCAACGGATTTTGGTTCAAGGTTCCGTCCCGCAGGATACTGGCTTCAATCTGCGGCTCCCCATCACTCTGCCAAACCGGCAACCACTCTTCCTGGGCCAACGCCTTTTCCTTGATTTCCCCGGCGGTCGCCTGCAAGGACCAGTTCCCCCAGTTTTTCGGAAAAATAGAAACCTCCAGGGCCTGACCCGGCTGCGAACGCACCGGAAAGGTCTCCGCAAATACTGTCTCCGTGGTCAAGTTCCCCTCGTCCCACCGCTCCGCCACCAGACGAATCTCCAAACGATGAAACAAGTCTTTCGGCAATGCCTTCAGCCGATGGGTATCCTCCGCTGGACGTCCGAAAAAGGTCTCCCCCACCGAATGATTGCCGGGCAGCGGATCAAGGGCCACCCAAGAGCCCGCTTCGTTCTGGTATTCCACCCACCAATGTTCCGCCAAACTTTCTCCCTCGTCCCGAATTCCCCCTTCGCTCAAAGTCCCCGTCAATTGCTCCACCAAATCATTCGTCTGCTGCCCAATGGACGCCCGTAAACGTTCGCCCTTTTCCTCTTCTTCAAAACGGGTCTTCTCTAAAAAATAAAGGAGTTCCTCGGGAGGGCGTCCCAACATTTCCGCCAATGATCCCCAGAGATCCTCATCGGCTTCAGCTTCCCCAACGGCCACCCCCTGAGGAAACAAAAAGATTTGTTCCGCGCTCAACTGCGCTAATCGACGACTCTCCTCGGCAGATAGATCGATCTTCGCCAATCGCCGGGTTTCCCACCCCGCCAGTCCCAACATTTCATACAATAAAAGAGCCCGATCAAGGCTGTTGCCCATGCGGTCATGTAACGCTCCCGAACCTTTTCGCAGAACCCCTTCATAAGGGATTAGACGGATTTCCTGTTGCACCCAATCCCTCAAGACCTCCGGATCAGTGCCCAGCGAGCGCTGCCGGGCAAGCACCGAAAAGGTCTCGCGCGGGATTTCCCGCAAACCCCATTCGGCGGCCGCATACATCCCTTCCAAAGACTCGTCCAACTGCTGCGGCAAAGGAGCGTTCGAGTCCTCCGCGCTGGCCCCCGACGGAACAAGAGAGAGGCTCCAAGTGCTGAGAAAAACTCCCAAGAAGAACCGGAGATTCCGGGAAGAAAGGGTGCAGGAGACAAAAATTTTCATCGGCTTGAACAAAGAAAAAAATCGGCAAGGTTTTGGTTCAAAAAAAAGCATGAAGAGTCGATCCTTCATGCTTTAAAAAAAATCAGCGCCGTACGCGCGAACATAAAATAGCCTTA
>JAFIGF010000194.1 GCA_020831535.1 Opitutales bacterium
GGGTGATTGTTTCCGGTACGTCTCCGGTCTCGCTCTGCGAGACGATGGGGAGAAGGGGATCTGGGGGGTACGTGGATTGTCATCCACGCCTACCATCAGGCGGTCCCTACGGGACCTTGCCCATAAGCCCCGAAGGGGCGAACCGAAGGTAGCCGTGGGTGGCAACCCACGGGGGGAGGGGCTCCCAAAATAATAACGCCTCGCGTAGCGAGTGCAGGAGAGGGGTCATTGTTTCCCGTACGTCTCCGGTCTCGCTCTGCGAGACGATGGGGAGAAGGGGGATCCGTGGGGTACGTGGATTGTCATCCACGCCTACCATCAGGCGGTCCCTATGGGACCTTACCCATAAGCCCCGAAGGGGCGAACCGAAGGTAGCCGTGGGTGGGAACCCACGGAAAGAGGGGGCTCCCAAAATAATAACGCCTCGCGTAGCGAGTGCAGGAGAGGGGTGGCTTCCGGAAGATTCAGAGAGAGCCTATGCCTTCCCTCAGGGCAGAACTCTTTTCCGGTAATCACCGGGGGTTTCGTTGGTGAGTTTGCGGAAATTCCGGGAAAGCAATCGCGGTTCGCTGAAACCTACCAGGAACGAAATCTGTTTGATCGAGAGGGAGGTGGTGCCCAGTAATTCGGTCGCCCGGCGAATCCGGGACCGGTTGAGTTCTTCGGCCAGAGAGCGGCCAAGGGATTTGCGAAACTTATCTTCCAAGGTTCTCCGGTGAAGGTGCAGGGCGCGCACGACATCGGAGACATCACGAAGCTCGTTGAGCCGCTCACGAATGAGCTTGAGGGCTCGGCGGACCACATCGTCGGCGATCGAGTAAATATTGGTCGACGTGCGGGTGACCAGATGGCTGGGGCTGACCCTGACCTCGGGCAATTTTCCGCTGGGGTTTTGGGCCATGGCGATGGCCTGAGCGGCCGCTTCGTAGCCTAGCCGCTCTCCGGCTGGATGAATACTGGAGAGGCTGACGGGACAGAGGGCGTTTTCCTGTGGATCATTATCCACCCCGAGAACCCCGAATTTTTCGGGTACCCATCGCCGCGCTTGGGGAAGAGCCTCAATAAACCATCGCGCATAGAGGTCCGAAGCTGCCATGACGCCGATGGGCCCGGGGATTTTCATCAAAACACGAGCCACTTCGGCAAGATCGGATACTTTGCTGATGGTGAAAAGATGGGTGGTGGTATTCCCGCACTGTACTTGCTCCACAAACCCTTGCCGTCTTTCGAGGGCAAATTGAAAGGGCTCGATCCGGTCCGCTGTGCGGAGGCCCCCTTCGATAAAGGCAAAGGTGCGAAAACCGCGATCAAGCAAATCGGCGGCTCCCATTTTGCCAATCTCGTGGTCATGGTAAAGGACCCGTCCAACCTTTTCCGCCCTTTTCCGGTTGGAGGTGATGATAATCGGATAGCCGGAAGCCTGTAGAGAAACGAATTTTTCTTCGTCATAATGTTGAATAATCAGGCAATCGACGTCGGGGGCTTTTTCTATCGCCTCTTCGGAAAATTGGTTGTTGGAGAGGATCACCATTTCAACATCGGGGTGGTGGTCACAGTAACTTCGGATGCCGCGTAAAAGCGACCGTCCCATTTCAATAGAGGAAACCGCAAAAACCCCAATCCGGTAGGTCGTTCCCTTCCGCGGTCTTTCAGGGAATGCCGTCGGATGGCTTAGATGGTGTCGAATCAGGCCGGACGGAGAAACTATTGGTGAGGTTGGGGGCATGAAAGAGGGTAATGGGAGGGCTGACTTTGCGCAAATCGGCTATTTAAATTACCATAAGAGGCATTGTTGAAAAAGGCAAATTAAGGGATAATACGGTCAAGCTTTATACCCCTCACACAACCCCTTTTTTGCTTTCCATGAAAAAGAAGACCTCCTTTTCGTCACTTTTGTTTTTCCTCACTTGGCTGGTGCCTGCAGTGCTTATCGCCGAGCCACTGACCTTTGATCCGAACAATCCGCCCACGCAGAATTCGGTGCCCACAGAAGTGTATCATGAATATACCGGCACCAACAGCTGGCGGCTGGGGCCGAAGACGATGATCGTGTTCCGGGTGTATCCCAGTGACCGTGAACCCTGGACGAATTACAAGTCGGATGAGGACTTGCTCAGCGAGCTTATGACGATGTCGGAGAATTATTACCGGGGCAGTTTTCAGCAAACCTGGTTCGGCCCCAAGCGGCGTAACGGAATGGATATTCCGGTTCTCGTGGTGACTCCACCGATGGAATTGCCGGGGACCTATGAGCAGTATCGCAACAGCTTCAGCTTGTTACAGAGTCACTCCCGGGCGGCGGCGGAAGCCTTGGGGCCGGAATGGCGCGATGGGGGAATTTATGACCATCGGCATTACGACCGCCATGTGGCGATGTCCAACGCCAATATGGTTGGGTCCGCCGGTTTGGCGTATGTGAACGGCAAATTTTCCTGGGTCGGCGGATCGTTGAGTGGCACCATTGCGGTGCACGAGTTGGGCCATAACTGGGGGTTGTATCACGCCAACAGTTGGTATGCGCCGGATGGGGTGGATCCGGAGGTGCATCCGCGTTCTCCGCTTCGGCAAAACGGTGAGTATCAGGACGGCTGGTGCGTGATGGGTGGGGGCAATCCGGGGCTGATGTTCAACCCGCTTTTTCGCTATCGCCTTGGTTTTCTGACCCGTGATCGGGATGAGGTAAAAGATATTACCTCCAGTGGAACCTACCGCATTTACGACTACCAGCATCATGATCGAAGACAGGAGGAGTCGAAGGTTCGGGTTCTGAACATCCCCATTACCAGTTATTCCGCTTGGAACAATGTCTTTCTGGGCTTCGGCCACCGAAGCGGAACCGACGGCGGATGGAGCCGGACCGATTACAATCGGAATGCAGTCACCGTGCACAGCATGATGAGCAGTGGCTCCAATCGACTCGACACCACCCCTAATTCGCTCCCGGGCAATGCCGACCGCGATGACAGCTCGATCAAAATCGGGCGAACCTATTCCGAGGGGCCGAATGAAAACGGCGCGCAGATGTTTGGCGGATTTCACGTCACCCCGGTGCTGCGCGGCAGCAGTGAAATCAACGGCCAGACGCATGAGTGGATCGAGGTAGTGATCAACTACGGGGACGATATTTCCAACAATCAGCCTCCAGAGGCTTCTTTTGCCGAAACGGTCCTTGATGGTGCCGAACCCGGCGTTCCTTTTGAAATTACGGTGAATGCCAGCGACCCGGATGGGGACGATCTGGCTTTTGATTGGGATTTCGGCGATAACACCTACAATATTGTCAACAGCGCGACCCAGACCAAAACCTGGGATGAGGCCGGTTTTTACTTTGTGGAAGTGACGGTGTCCGACATGAAGGGCGGGCTGACCGACGCCAGTGTCTGGGTCAATGTCGGTGATGTCCCCTATCGCACCCCGGAAGAGCCAGCGGCCACGCAAGGAGGTCTCCACTACACGTACTACGAGGGCAGTTTTCAACAGCTACCAAATTTTGATACGCTTTTCCCTTTGGCCGAGGGAACGGTGGAAACCTTCAGTCTGGCTCCCGCGCAGCGCAGTGAGAATTTTGCCATGGTGTACACGGGCTATCTGGAAGTAGAGGAGACCGATGTGTACACCTTCTCCATCGACGCCAAGGATGGCGTTCGCTTTTGGGTCGGGGAGAATCTGGTGATTGAAAATGACGGCGTAAAATCAACCTCAGCGGTGAGTACCGGCAACATTGCTCTGCAAGAGGGTTTCCATGAAGTGCGGCTGGAATACTTTCACCGTACCGGATCGGAAAAGCTCGAGGTAAGCTGGAGTACCATTGATTCCCCTCTGAGCGTGATCGAATCGACATCATTTCAACAAATCGACTGGGAGGAGAATACTCCGCCGACGGTCAGTGTAGTCAATCCGCAGGAAGGGGAAACCTTTCTGGTTGGTGCGGATATTCTGGTTACGGCCGAGGCTTCGGATGAGGACGGGATCGACGAGGTTCGCTTTTTTGCCAATGGGAGTTTTATTGGTGTGTCTTCGGAAGAGCCGTTTTCCGCCCTCTGGGAAAATGTTTCGGTGGGTACGCAGAAAATTGTGGCTCTGGCGATCGACCATACGGGACGTACCCAACTGTCCAATGTCCGAACGATTACCGTGGAAAGCCCTCCGCCCACCCGCTCGGTGGGGATCAACTTCGCGGGCACAGATTCCTGGGCCTTTCCTCATGATCCCACCCCGGTGGGATTTGCCGACCGCATCGGCGCGGTGTATTCCGAGCCTTTTTGGAATAATTTCACCAAAGCTGACGATGAGGCGCAGGACGGCATTTATCTTGATTTGCTTGATAACGACGGTTTCCCAACGCCGATCTGGGTGGAATGGCAGGGGCATACCGGATCGAATTCGGGTAAAAGCGCCACCGACACTTCCACCGGGAACGGACGGATGATGCACGGGTTTGTCAATTTCAACAACAACAACCAGCAAGGCCCCTGGCTGATTGCCCGGGATATTCCCTATGCGCAATTTGATGTCTATGTGTATTTTGATTATGTCAACGATTCCTCCCGGGATGCCAGTACGCGCCAGTTCCGAATCACCAATTTGGAGCAGAGCGCCGATCTGGCCCCGCCCCGCTTTGGGCAAAACTCGCTGGATCATAACAATGGCCTCGGAGACTATCCCAATTACGAGACCTGGGTCGGCTTCAAGGAATCCACCGCCCTGAGTGCTGATGCCCCCGCCGATGAGCGTCTGGGGAACTATGTGGTTTTCCGCAACATCACTGATTCCGAATTCCGGATGTTTATTCAGGATGCGAACGGCGCGAACAGCGGCCATCGCTTTATGAACGGGATGCAGATTGTGGAGGTGGAGCCGACCGAACCAGGTCTGTTGCTAACCCGTCCGGCAGATGGCTGGCAGGTTCAGGAGGGAGAGCCCCCGGTTCTTTACGGTGTTCAGCTGACGGTACCTCCAACGGCACCGGTTACGGTATCCATTGACGCCGGTGACCAGCTGCAAGTCTCTCCCGATACGTTGACCTTTACCGAAAGTAATTGGGATACCCCGCAGTTGGTCGATCTTCAGGCGATTGATGATGATGTGGCCGAAGGGTTGCATACGGGGACGCTGATACACAGTATTTCGGGAGCCGGGGACTATGATGGTCTCGATGACCGGGAAGTGGTCGTCCAAATCGAAGACAATGATCAGCCCTTCTTATCGGTCTATGCTCAGGGTGAGCCGGCGGAAGAAGATGAAGTGCCGGGCCACTTTCATATTTTCCGGAACCATCCGGTTAATCTGGACCGTGAGGTGACCATTGAGTTTGCCATGAGTGGCGAAGCCACTCCCGGAGAAGACTATCATTTGTCCGGAGCGAACCTCAGTTTTTCCAATTCCAACGGGGAGGGGAGTATTGTCATTCCGGCTGGAGAAATTTCCACCACGATCACACTGACACCGGTGGATGATGACGTTGAGGATGGCAACCAAAGTGCGATTCTGACTCTCCTTTCCGGGGAACCCGACTATGCCCTGAAAGAACCTGCGACCGCCAGTCTGAAAATTATTGACAATGATAAAGTCACCTATTTCGTTCAACGCTTTGCCCATGGGCTCAATCCGAGCACCTTCAATTTGCATAATACTACGGTGACCTTTACCCCGGATGGTACGCAGAATTTTTACCGTCCTTCGATTCAAAGCGCCACCGAATACCCCACCGACCCGAGCGACCACACAAATCTGGTCAATGAATCTTTGGCGGCCGGTAACCATACCCTGCGCAGCGGGTTTTGGCGCCTGGATGATTATCCGGTTTCTTTCTTTGGCACTACCTATAGTCGGATTTATGTAAGTACCAATGGAGGGGTGACCTTCGGTTCCGGGGACACTTCCAATTTCATATCCATCGTAGACGCCTTTTACCAGCGTCTGCGGGTGGCCTTGTACTGGCGTGACCTTGATGTCGGTCGCGGCGGTGAAATCCTGATCGGACGGGTCACGACACCGGGGGAAGAACGAACTGTGGTGACATACGATAAAGTCCACCGGGCTTTCAGCAGTGATAATTCTCAAACGTTGGAAGGGCAGATCGAGTTTTGGGATGATGGGCGGATCACCTTTACCTGGTTGGATGTCGATGGGTCTCTAAGTACTCCCTGGATTGGGCTTTCGCAGTTTGACAACGGCCAGCAGCCGGAGGGTTGGCAGGTCTTCAATTTTAGTGGCATTGAAGAAGGCGACGGCGATGAGAATCCCAACCGTCCTCCCTTCTTTGTCAGCCCTTCGACTTTTACCGCCACGGTTGGGGAAACGGTCTCGCTGGATGTCCTCGCCGCCGATCCGGATATGGATGAGTTGACCCTTTCTGCCGAAGGGCTGCCTTCCTGGCTGAGCTTCACCGATCACGGTGATGGAACGGGAACGCTTAGCGGAACTCCGGATTCGTCTGCCCAGCATCATTTTACGCTCCATGCTTACGATGCGGAACTCACGGTTGACCATGAAGTGACGTTGAATGTTTTTGCTGCTGACGGGAATTTTGCCGAGCCGGTCTTCGACACTCTTCCGCCTACCACCGCGCTGGTGGGGGATGAGTATCTCTACGAGATCGCATTTTCCGATACAGTCGGAAGTACCCTCACCATCGAGGCGCAGGATGCCCCGGGGTGGTTGACCTTAACCGATCATGGAGATAATACCGCGACTCTGAGTGGGACAGTACCGCCGACCAAACTTATTTCAGTCCCGGTAAAACTAAAGATCTCTAATGGGGTGAAGTCAACGTTCCAAAACTACACGGTCACCTTTGAACGCCCACCTGAAATCACTGTTCATAAGCCCTGGTTGGGTGCGGTGGAGCTTCCTCATCTCGACTTGGATGTGCATATTGACACCGAGGTAAACGGACAGGGACATCCGGTTAGTATCTCATGGACGCAAGTTGCCGGGCCCGAAGGGGGAACGGCCACTTTCGATGATCCGGCGATTGCCGACCCGATGGTCTCCTTTGACGTGCCGGGACGCTATAGTTTGCAAATTGAAGTGGATAATGGGTTGGCTGTTTCCAGCAAAATCGTTGAAGTCTTTGCCGACGCTTCGGGCCAAGACGTGCTGGGGGATGGTCAAGTTGGGTTCTGGCGCATGAACGATGCCGTTGGTTCTTCGGAGCTCAGTGATTCCAGCGGGAATGAAAATCACGCGACGATCACTGACAATGGCAATATTCAGCTTGGTGTTTCCGGATATGATGGCACCGCGGTGCGATTGGGCGGTAATGGTAATTATGCGACGGTTTCCATGGGAATGCCGGAGCAAATGACGGTATCAGTCTGGATGATGGCGGACGCCTCGCCGGCCCAACGGAGTGGATCCTTACTTAGCTTCATCGATGGAAATGGCAATCAGCGTGGCAATTTCCGTATGGAATCCGGGGACACCCGGCTGCATTTTGATTCCAATCACGTCAATTCAGTGGGTCGATGGCGTTTTGAGCAGGACATTCCCTCCGGGGATTGGATGCATGTGGTGCTGACGTATGATAGCAGTAGCAACCAAAATCATCCCACCGTTTGGATTAACGGAGAGTTGGTTGAGACCACCCTTCTGCAGGCTCCGGGAAGTTTCCGGGCGACATCCACGACGCGCATTGGCAGTGGAACCAGTTCGAATACTTCTTGGAATGGACGCATTGATGAGATGCGCCTCTATGACCGGATCGTTCCGCCGGAGGATATTGCTTTGTCCGGCTATCCCGGACCAGTCAATCAGGCCCCGGATATTCAGGTGGAAAATCAGGGCATGAGCCCGGATCAAACCATTCAACTGGGAGCCGTTGTGACCGATGATGGTCTGCCGAATCCTCCCGGCGAAATGGAATTTCTCTGGATCCAGGAGGATGGTCCTGAGGATTCCAGTTTTGGCTTGGATACCTTTGCCGACACCACCTTCACCTCCGGACCCTTCCCGGCGATCTACGATCTGCGTCTTTTTGCCGACGACGGGTGGGCTTTGGTTTCCCGTACGATGCAGGTACAGTCGGAGGGCGGTGACCCCATGGCTCCGGAAATTACCGAACAACCGGAGAGCCTCACCGTGACCGAGTTGGAATCGGCCAGTTTCTCGGTCAGTGTGAATGCCAATCCCGCGCCCAGCTTCCAGTGGCGTAAGGGTGGGGTGGACATTGACGGGGCCAACGCCGCCACCTTCACCATTGAAAGCACGGAGTTGGATGATGCCGGGAACTACGACGTGGTGATCACCAATGACGAGGGAGATGCGACTTCCGCTACGGCGACGCTTACCGTGAACCCGATTCCGCCGGAAGCTCCGGTGATCACGCAACAACCTCAAAGCCAATCGGCACTGGTGACGCAGAGCGTGACCTTTGAGGTCGAAGCGACGGGCCATCCGGCACCGACGTTCCAGTGGCGCAAAGACGGTGAGGATCTTGATGACGAAACGAGTTCCAGTCTTACGCTCAACAATCTTTCGCTGGAGGACAGCGGGGATTATGATGTGGTGGTGAGCAATAGCGAGGACACCGTCATTTCCGATACCGCCACCTTGAACGTGGCCGAAGGTCCCAGTGCCCCGACAATCATTACCCAGCCACAAGGCCAAACGGTCAGCGAAGGGGAAACTGTCTTATTGGAAGTTGAAGCCAGTGGCAACCCCACCCCGGAGTTCCAATGGCGACGCAACGGCAGCCCCATCACCGGAGCGGACCAGGCGACCTATGAAATCGCTTCGGCCAGCCCCTCCGATGCGGGGAGTTACGATGTCGTGGTGAGCAACAGTGAGGGTACCGATACGTCCGAAGCCGCTGAGGTTGAGGTTCTTTTTGCGCCGGTGATTTCGGATCAACCGGAGTCGGTGGAAGTGACCGTCGGCGAGGAGGCCGTTTTCTCAGTAAGCGTCGAAGGCAATCCGGAGCCGACCTATCAATGGCTTTTCAACGGGGATCCGATCTCCCAAGAAACTTCGTCCACGCTGACCTTGGCTGAGACCGGATTTGACGATGCCGGGAACTATTCGGTGGAAGTCAGTAACAGTGAGGGGACAGTTGTGTCGAGCACGGTCAGCCTGACCGTCAACCCCGGGGAAATCACGATTGCCCTGCAACGCCCCACCGTTCCCGATGTCCTGATTCCGGAAGGTGTCGGCTTCGTGCTGGAAACCGAAGTGAGTGAGGATGGCGGCGAGAGCGGACAGTTGAATCTGATTTGGAGTCAGGAAAGCGGTTCCGGATCGGTCAACTGGGAAACCACTGACACCGAGGAAACGGTGGCCTGGTTCAGTGAACAAGGAAGTTACACCCTGCGTTTGACGGCCGACAATGGCACGCACAGCGAGACGCTTGATATTGAGGTTGAGGTCGTGGATCCGGCTTTGATTGAAGGTGCGGAAGAGCAGCCAATGGGATCGCCCGCAGGATCGGAAGTGGTTACGATCAGTGGATGGAATATTTCCAGCCCGGCGGAGGTCGCGGCTCTGGGAACCAGCTATCAGGCGGACTTTGCCGATGTCCCGGATATGGGTAACTTTGGTGGGGGCGATGATGAAGGAATGGGAACATATGTGGTTGTACGCAATGGTTCCACCTGGAACTTTGCCGAAGGTGAAGAAGGAAGCACTTCAGGCAATGACTTCAATCGCTACCGCCCCGGTAGCAACAGTGGGGATGGACCCAGGATTGAGTATGATGATTTCCTGGCGGGCGGACGAGCGATCGGTTTTGCCCGTGGTGAAGGCCCCCTTTATGGATTGCGTTTTGAAAACACCACCGGGGAAACAATCAACGAAGTGGCGGTGGCCTTTGCGGCCTATGTCGAGCGGGGATCGGATAAAACCTATCCCTTCCGCTGGGCGGTGACACCCGCCTCGATGGAGAACCCGGGCGGTGACAATGCCGAAAGTGATGGCCCGCTTTCAGCGGAATACCGCCAAACCTTTTCCGATTTGGATTTGGTCGTTCCCGCTGACGTTCCTTCGGATGGTTGGTTGAATGCGAATGCGACACTAGAGGATTTTGAATGGGAACCGGGTGATACGCTCTGGTTGCTCTGGGAAAGCCTCGATGGGGCAGATTCTCCGCGGGTTTATTTCGACACCATCACGATGACCCCCGATTATATCCCAACTGATCAGAACATCGGCCCCTTGGTCAATGCCGGAGAGCCGCAGACGGTGAATTCCGGGGAGGAAGTCACCCTGGCTGGTTCGGTTCAGGACGATGGTCTGCCGCTGGAGCCGGGAACGGTGACCACGGAATGGATACAAGTGTCCGGCCCGGCGTCGGTGAGCTTTTCCGATGCGGCCTCCTTGACCCCGAACTTCACGACCGAAACCGGAGGCGAGTATGTTTTCCGTCTGATCGCCTTTGACGGCGAAATTGCCACGGCGAACGATGTCGCCCTGACGGTCGAAGGGGAAACCCTTTCCGACTACGAGGAGTGGTTGATTGAGAACGACCTCGACGGTGAAGATGAGGAGACCTACACCGTCACCAAGGGCGGTCGTGAAGTCACTCTCCGGGAGGCTTATCTACTCGGGAACGATCCGCACAATCCCGCCGATGTGTTGCAGGTGAGAGCCGAAGCCAATGGTGAGCCGGATTCGATGGATCTGCGTTTCCAGAGTTTGACGGGTCGGGTGTATTGGATCGAATACAGCGATGATCTGGCCACCTGGGAAACCTACGGCGAAACCCTGATCCACGGTGACGGCGAAGAGCATTCCGTAGCGGTGGAGCGAAACAGCTCTGAGAATCCCCGAAGATTCTATCGTATCCGGGTCGGGTTTCCGGAATAGGAATTAAGTACCGCCCGCGCGGAGGAAGGGGTCGGCTTGGGGCCTTTGGTCTGAGCACTCCGCGCAGGGATCCCGCCAAGCGGGGTCCCCGCTTGGGGCAACCGCGAACGGGGGCTTTACGCCCCTGGGCGCAATACTCCAGAAAACGGAAATGTCGCCCCTTTTCGACAGCGAGCGGGTTTACCCCGCGATCCGGCGGTCTTGCGTAGTGCGCCGCTTTAGCAAGTATCTGGCGGTTGGGTATGGCTTTCCGTCTCCAACCCTTGCTAAAGCAGCGGGCTACTTTGTTTTTTGCCCCAGCGGGGCGGTATGGGGATAGCCGCTGGTGGCAGCCTGTGGGATGGCTTTGGCGGATTCTGTTTGCCAAAGCTTTAAAGTATCATTTTACTACCAGTATGAAATCAATACATGTCCGTGATTTGGAGGATGAGGTCATTCTCGGGCTGAAACGCCGGGCGGCTCGTCATCGTCGTTCTTTACAAAAAGAGGTTGAAACTGTTTTAACCGATGCCGCCCGAATGGTCCCCGAGCAAGTGCGGGAGCAATCACCTTTGGCGGATTTGCATAAGGTGAATACGGGAACCCCAGGGCAGGATTGGTCCCGTGAATCCTTTTATCATGAGGACGGCCGCTGAACGGATTTTTGTGGACACCAATGTGTTCCTTTCCGCCACTGACCGTGACCGGGAAACGCATGGGGAAGCCATCGCTTTTCTGGAAGAAGGTTTCGCTGGAAAACACCGGCTTTTCGCCAGTAGCCAAATCTTTCGGGAATATCTAGTGGTGGCCACCCGCCCGATCTCGCAAAATGGGTTGGGCTTAACGGCCACGGCGGCGGTTGACAATGTCCGCAAGTTTCAGCAATTGGTCCATATTCTCGAGGAAAACCGTGAAACCAGTGACCGCTTGATCGAGCTAACCCAGCGACACACCCTTCGGGGTAAACGAATTCATGACGCCAATATCCTGGCCACTATGCAAGCCAACGGGCTTACCCATCTGAAAACCTGGAACCCCGCGGATTTTGAAACCTTTCCGGGAATTACCTTGTGCTGATGCGCTGAATTCTCATTGGCCGGAGGGTTGGTTTTTCGGTAGGGCTCGTGCTTGTCGCGATGTCGTCGCGGTGTGGACGATCAGGGGATTTAACTTCCTCCTTTCCCACTTGGTGCATTTAGTGATTTTGTGGTAAAAACAAATCGTCTCCGGTCTCGCTCTACGGGACGATGGGTCGGGGTCGGGGGGTAACCCTCTACGGTCGGGTCCGGGGGTAAAACCCCCCCTACACTTTCGATTAGCACGGTGCTAATGAGCCGTGTGTCAATTACCCCCGTAGGGGCGGTCAGATCGTAGCCGTGGGTGTCAACCCACGGAAAGGAGGGGACTCCCAGCACAACCCCTCGGGTAGCGAGTGCAGGAGAGGGGTGATTGTTTCCGGTACGTCTCCGGTCTCGCTCTGCGAGACGATGGGGAGAGGGGATTCGGGGGTA
>JAFIGF010000195.1 GCA_020831535.1 Opitutales bacterium
GGCCCTATCCTCTCCTTCTGTACATCCCATTCAACTCATCCAAAGACCTTTGGCAAGGCCAACTTCTTGCCTATAACCCAAAACCAAAATACGAAACTAAACTGTCAACTTTTCTTCAGGACTCGACATTCACTTCCTAACTCTTACTTTTTCCTTCCTAATTTCCCCTGAGGGTCTCTCCGAGCTCGGGTGGTCGGATTGAGGTGCGGGTTCCCGGCGAAGGTCCATCGATCCATTTGGGTGCGATTGGGAACGTTCGGGCCACACCAAACCGCGGCTGAAGACCGCGGCTACTTAGTTTGCAGGGGATTTTGGTAGCGCGATGCTTTAGCCCGCGTCGAGGCCAGCTGTCCGCGAGGGCTTTGGGCTAGCATGGCCAGTCTTCCTCTCTGGCAACACAGCCCCTTTGGCGGTATTTCACTTTTCCTGTAGGGCCTCCACTGGTGGAGCGCCGCCCGTGAAAACCTCCGCTCCTGCCAAGGGTTTTGCGCCGAACATGGGGAAAGGGCGGTCCCTTCAAAACCTTCCGCCCGTCTTCACCCGTGCGAAAGCACCGTCTCAGGAAAAGGAATAGGCAAAATCAACGACCGTCTCTCGGCCGTCCAGGCAAACTTCGGCCGGCACCTCTTTCCTGCGGGAGAGCAACTGCCCCTTGCGGAAAACGTACTTGCGGACCGGACGCAACCGCAACGCGGAAAAGACATCCTTCGCCCCCAGTACCACTAAATCCGCCGAAGCGCCTTCGTGCATTCCATACCCGGCCAAGCCCAATGTCCTGGCGCCGCCGAAGGTTACCGCCTGTAGCATTTGGGGGAACTCCTCCGACCCCGTCAAATGACCGGCATGGCAGGCCATGGAGGCGACTTCCAACATGTCGGCCTGCCCGAAGGAATACCAAGGGTCCAGCACACAATCGTGCCCGGGGCTGACATTTATGCCTGCCTCCAGCATTTCCTTGAGCGGCATCAAACCGCGGCGTTTGGGGTAAAAATCCTGACGCCCCTGAAGGGTCAGATTGATCAGCGGATTGGGGATGGCATTCATTCCGACGGCGGCCATCTTGGCGATGATCCGCTTGATCTTCTCCTCTTCCATGCTGGCGAGGGCACACAAATGCGAACCGGCAGCACGCTCTCCCAAGCCCAACCTCGCAACTTCATCGCAAAACAATTCGAGATGATCCGAAGCGGGGTCATCGGTTTCGTCGCAATGCAAATCAATCCGCAGACCGCGCTCCGCCGCCTCACGGCAAAGCACCCGCACCGACTCCTGCCCTTTCTCGTAGGTACTTTCTCCATGCGGAATCCCTCCCACGACCTCGACCCCCAGGTCCAGCGCTTCACGCAAACGCGGCAGGGTCTCGGCATCACTGAGCAAACCGTCTTGCGGAAAGGCCACCAACTGAATGGTGATCCAATCCTGATATTTTTCCCGCAGCGCAACCAAAGCGCGCACCCCGGGCAAGCCGGGGCAGGACACATCGACATGGCTGCGAATCGCCCCGATCCCCTGGGCAATCGCCCAGTGCAGGTATTTCTCGGCCCGCTGAAACACATCCGTCTCGGTGGCCGTCTTTTTACGCTCTTTCCAAAGGGCAATCCCTTCCTTCAAAGTACCGCTGGCGTTCACCCGGGGTTCCCCGTAGGTGAAAACCGAATCGAGATGAAAATGGCTGTCCACCAAAGGAGGGATCACCAAGTCCCCCGAGAGCGCAAAAACCTCGGTCCCGGGCGAAGGAGGCTTGGTTCCGGAGGCGCTGATCGATTCGATTTCCCCTCCCTTGAGAACGATATCCCAAAGACCTTCCCGGGACGCCAGCGAGGCCCCTTGCAAAAGGATTTCAGGGGCTTTCTTCATCATTGGCCTCCACCACAATGCGAAAACCAATCGTCCGCGAACGAAAATTTGTCGAATGACTCTGCCGTGGCAGATCACGCAAGGCACTCAGGGGCTCGTTGTAGGTACCGCCAAAAGCCTGCGCCTGTCCCTCTTGGTCCGGTTGAACCCACTCCGCGACGTTGCCTAAAAGATCGTAAAACCCTTCGCCCAAAGGCTCTCGCTGCCCGACCGGTCGTGATTGTCCGCCACTGTTTTCAGCGTGCCATACGGCGGCCTCCAGTTCTTCCTGGGACGGCAAATCGCCCACCGCCGCTTCCAGCTCTTCCACCGCCGGCAGGCGCACCGGCAACCCCATCAACAGCGAAAGGGAGTCCGCAAAAGCTTGCGCTTCCTCATAGGTCACCGAATCCACCGGCAGGTTTGGTCCGACATTTCGGCTGGGATTTTGCCCCATCACGTCCTCGTAAAGAGATTGCGGCACCTCACGAGTGAGAAGTTTTACCGAATGCTCGGAAAGAGGCAAAAGCCGATCTTCGATATCTTCGACAATCGCCCTGCGGGCCTCGCCGATTTCACGCAGAAAATCGACCTGCTCACTTCGTTCCGGACCCGGGAAGTCAGCCCGCGGAAAATCCAGACGGAGAACATCGTAGAGTCCAAAAATCTCCCCTGAAATCCTCTCGCCAGCGGCAAAATCCTTTTCCGCGAAAGCCGTTTGCATGGCCTGAAAGCGGTCTTCAAATTGATCGGCCATCACCCCTCCGAGAAGGGTGTCTTTCTCCCGCAAAAGATTTTCCCGGTTTTGCTGAACGGCAGAGGGATGTTCCGCGAATCGCTCCTCGATCTCATCCTGTAAGCTGAGCGCTTCCTGCATATTTTGCCGAACCTCGGCAAACTCCTCTTCCGCCGCCGCGGCACGGGCCTCTGCGATGAGGTTTTCTTGTTCTTGTAACAGGGGTGAGATTTGGGCTTGTTGCAAAGACCGCTCCAGATTGCGCGCCATCGTGGGATCGTAAAATCGGCTGCGGGTATGGTGCTCATTGATTTCCCGCGCCAATTCCAAAGCTTGCTCGAAAACCTCCTCGGCTTCCCCATAGTCATTCCGATCAAGCGCCAAGCGCCCACTTTGCTGCAAGCTCACCACTCGTTCGTGGATCGGCTCTGCCCGCCAATTGGCCTTTTCCCGGCGCAATGAAGCCACCCGACGACGGTCCGCGTTTGCCGACCCAGGGTCTTCCCGGTTTATCCTTTCCTGCAACTCAATCGCGCTGGCTAGAGCCTCGATAGCCATTTCCACTCTTCCTTCCTCCCGGGCTTCCCGGCCCTCGGCTTCCAGACTTTCACTTTCTATGCGTAACTGCACGTAGTTTTCTCCATTACCCGTTTCGGTTGAGGTTCGTTCTGTCGGCGCAGGCGAATCCAGTAACCGCTGAACCACATCCGGGCCGAGAACGCTTCGGCGCTTTTCCATGCCGTAATAAAAAACACCCAAAAACAGACCGATCAAAAGGACCGATACCACCATTTCTAAAAACCGATTATTCATTTTATTAATACAAACATGATTCCCTTATGCCTAAACAGCCTTGTTAACCTAAATCAATTCCCCCAACTTTCCTAAACTTTAAACCCTCGTGTCGATCTTTTTTCCCACACCAACTTCGGACCTCAGAAGCACTGAATCGTTTCCAACGCTTTGCGAAAACTTCCGGGATCGGCTTTTCCCTGGCCGGCAATGCCAAAGGCCGTCCCGTGATCCGGGCTGGTGCGCGCATGCGGAAGCCCCAGCGTCACCTGACAACTGGTATTGAACTCCACCGTCTTCAACGGCGCCAGTCCCTGGTCATGATACAAGGCGACCACTACCTTCGGCCACCCCTGACGAGCCCGCCAGAAAAGGGTGTCCGCCGGTTGCGGCACCGGATCCAGACCGCTTACGCGTTTGGTCAACTCCTGCAGGCAAGGTCCGATCCACTCCTTCTCCTCAACCCCGAGCAATCCGTTTTCCCCGGCATGGGGATTCAACCCGCAAACCGCCACCGAAGGGTCCTCCGGGGAAACTTTCTGCGCCAACCGAAAGGCTCTTTTCACCGCCCTGGTCAAAACCTCCGGAGTGAGCGCGGAAGGCACCGAGGCCAGGGGAATGTGCCAGGTTGCCAAAACCACCCGCAACTCTTCGCCCCAAAAGGCCATCGAGGGTTCGCCCTTCCAGGCATTGGCCAGGAATTCTGTTTGCCCCGGAAAAGCAAAGCCTTCCCGGACCATGGTCTCTTTACAAATTGGCCCGGTCACCAATCCCCGGAACGTTCCTTCCCGGCATTGCCCGGCCGCCCAGGCCAAGGTATCCATCGCCTGTCGCGCCGAACGACCATCCGGTTCCCCCGGAATGGGACAACCCGCTACGGTGGCAACGGCAAAACTCTGTACCTCCGCCCGAAACGCCTCCGGCAAGGAATTTAGCCAATCCGACGGACCCGCAACGGCAAACCGCTCTCCGGATAACGCTCCCGCTTCCCAGCAACGCGGCAGAAGCTCAGGCCCGACCCCGGCAAGATCCCCGGGAATGACTAAATACCTTCCGTTCATCATTCCCTCCCTCAACGGGCCGTTCGCGCCACTGGCATGATTCCCCTTCGGCTCTCCTGAAAAAACGAGACAAAGGTATGTGCCCGCGTTCCGGGTTTCCACTTTTCCTTCTCCAACCGGGCCGCCGCCCCTTCCCGGAAGGATTGGTGATTGGCCGCGAATTCGGCCAGCAAACTCTTTAACTCGCGGATCTCTTCCCGACTCGCCCCCTGCCGGCGCAAGCCCACCAAATTCAAGCCCACCAAACGATCCCGCTCCGCCGCCATACAATACGGTGGCACATCCCGCGTAATGGAGGCATGACCCGAAATCATCGCTCCCGCCCCAACGCGGACAAATTGATGGAACGCAGCCCCGCCCCCGACAAACGTATTTTCCCCCAACGTCACAAAGCCCGCCAGAAGAGCGTCATTGGCCAGGATAACCCCATCCCCCACCTGACAATCATGCCCCACATGCGACCCCGCCATCAGGTAAGCCCGCGCACCGATAAATGTGTTATGCCCCGGCTGCGTCGAACGGTGAATGGTCACGCCTTCGCGAAGAATCGTCTCCGCTCCCAGGACGACACCCGATTCGAGCTTCCGGTCAAACCCCAGATCCTGCGGATCGCCTCCCACCACGGCTTGCGGATAAAGCTCCACCGCCTTCCCCAAAACCGTTCCGCGATGGACCACGACATGGCTGTGTAGAGTGACTTGTTCCCCCACCACAACCCCTTCCTCGACCAGAGAAAAAGGCCCAATCCGCGCGTCCTTGCCTAAAACCACCGACGCGGGAACCAAAGCTGTTTCATGAATGCTCATACCCCTTAGAATGGCGCGCCAAACTTGGGGAGCAAGCAAAAGGCTCCTTTGCCCTTCAACGATTTCGCCATTTTTCCGCCTTCACCAGGCGTAAACACCGGTTTTTCCCTGACGGTCCAGAAACTGCCCGCTTTGCGCCAGCGTGAGCTTCCCCATCGTCCGGACCATCGCTTTGGCACTTTCCTCCGCCGAGATTTCCGCTTTATCTCCCCCCATATCGGTCCGCACCCACCCGGGACTGATCGCCACCACGGTGATCCCCTGCGAACGCAGCTCCGCGGCCAGGCCCCGGGTGAAATGATTCAACGCCGCTTTGGTCAACCCATAGCAATACTGGCGGGAATGATCCTTGGTGGAGATCGACGCCGCCCCCGAGGAAACGTTGACGATGGTCGGCGAATGACCCTTCCCTAAAAGCGGCAACAGCAATTGGGTCAGGCGGAGAGTTCCACGGACATTTACCTGCCAGGCGGTTTCCAAACACCGTAAATCGAGGTCGGCAAAGGCTTCGTTTCCCTCCTCCGGAAAAACCCCGGCATTGTTCACCAAGGTATCGAGTTGCCCCGGGAAGGAAGTGATTTCCCTCGCCAGCGACCGCAAACTTTCCTCCGAGGCCAAGTCCCCCGCATAGATTTTCAGCCGGTCGCCATTTTCCCCCTCACGAATTTCCCGCAATTCAGCAGACCGTTCCGGATGACGGGCCACCGCCAGGACAAACTCCCCGGCCACCAAAAATTCTTTGACCATCGCCAGCCCGATCCCCCGATTTGCGCCCGTAACCAAGATTTTCCTCATAGAGGGAGATATAGCACAATCTGGACCTCCGGAAAATCGAAAAGACACCCCGGACATTAATCGTTTTACGGTCTTGCTTGACACCTAAGCTTAATCAAGACTCGAATAGGTATTAGTTTTTCTAAAACAAATCCCCATGAACGACCCCTCCCTCATCCAGGAAATTGCCCACCAACACCTTTTCAATCAATTCTGGTTGTCCCTCTTCTTCATCATTCCGATGATCCTTGTCGCCCGGGCCGTCGTTGCGGGAACCCGGTATTCGGCCATTTTGATTATTGTCATTTTTGGCCTTATGATGGGCTTTCTCCTGGTTGCCACCGGACTGTCCCAACCGGGCTTGGGAGACTTGCCCATGTTGGGGCTCATTGCCCAGTCCACCATCATCGCGCTGGCGGCCTCGTTTTTTGTCGGGGGGCAGGAACTTCGTAGAATTTTCTCCGACGTCAAAGTCCCACCGGACCAAACCGTTGCCTATGCCATGGAGCAAATTTTCTTCGGGACCGGACGCACCCAAGTCATTTTTATTGCCCGGGCGTTTTTTCTCCTGCTGGGGATCGCCGCCACCGCTAGATTGCTCACTGGAACTGTTCCGGAGACCCCCTTGGGACGTTACTATCCCCTGATCGCCTATATGGGACTGATTATCGCGGTGATTCTGATCGACCACAAAGCTACCATCGCCAACAAACGAGACTACCTGCGCAAAGGGTTATGGGAAATTGTGGGCGTCATTGTAGTCCTTCTCATCGGCTACTTCGTCGCCACCCTGGTCGAGCCGGTGATCGCTTTACCACAGATCTTTTTTGTCATGCTGGCTGCCTCGGGACTGGGCGCCGTCCTTTTCCGCTGGTACCACGGCCCCACCATCCGCTGCCTCCTCTTTGCCGGTATTCCGGTGGTCCTCGCCGCAAATTTCATTATCGGCGGTTCCCGCATTGGCGGGGCCTTTGACCTGCCGGGCATGAATGCCGTGCTGGCCTACGGCTTCTTCGGGCAAATTTTCTGGATGTTCGGCGGCATCGCTTTGCTGATGCTGGCCGGACGCACGGGCTTGGTTCGCAATGTCGGCCCCGGTATGGCGGGCGCCCTTTCCCACGCCGGCCTGACCGGAGCCTGCACCGCCGGAGATTTGGGCGACGGAGCCGCCCGCCGCGCGCCGATCATGATCAACATCCCCTTCTTCGGTCATATCTTCGTCTTTTCGGTCCTCGCCATGAGTGCCTCCCGGGGAGAACTTTTGATGATCCCCTCGCTCCTCATTGCCTTCATTGGCATCGCCCTGACCATTTGGTCCCTGCGCGGCATGGCCAACGCGGGAGGAGAGGATTCCCGCGAGGTCAAAGCCTTGATGCAATTCTCCTTCGGCTGGCAATTGACCGCCGTTTTCGGAGGGCTCGTTTTGCTGGCCTTGTCGCAAATGCCCGTTGGCTATGCCATGATGGCCACCAGCTCGTCGCTCTCGCACTTTGGTCTTTTTGCGGCCATCCAGGAGGGCATGGCCGGACCCGAAGCCGCCGGCCTGATCGCCTTTGTCTTCGCCATGCCGTTTCTGGTTCATCCGCTGGTCTTTTTCCTCTTTGGCAAAGCCATGGAAAACGACGGCCAAATGCCCGCCAAAGCGGTGTACACCCTGGCCCTCATCGGTTTCTTCGGAATACTGGCCGCCCTTTTCTTTTTCTAGCCGCGTCCAAAATCTTACGATTTCGGCTGCAGGAAACGAAACGCCGTAGCCGAAGACGTGAGTCTTTGGACGATTTGGAAGTCTCGCCCCCACTCGGTCCAAAATCTTACGATTTCGGCTACCAATGACCCCGGTCATCTTCGTGCCGTAGGCACCTTGGACTGCGGCAAGCCTCTTGCCGCTTTCTCCAGCCGCAGCCTGCTGCGGCGTTAGCGAACCGCGACGGCATTGCGCAAGCGCAAGCCCTACAAAAAGATGGGACGATTTTTCCCGGTGGAAATGGCCTGCGGCGGCGTTACCGAACCTAACGGTTCGCCAGCAGGGCTGGCTTCACGGAAAGCGGCAGCAGGCTGCCGCACTCCAAAGACGGCTTCGCCGTCGGAAGTGCAGGTCCGGCAAACCATGAACCCAGTCACCCTTCGTGCCGAAGGCACCTTGGACTGCGGCAAGCCCCTTGCCGCTTTCTCCAGCCGCAGCCTGCTGCGGCGGTAGCGAACCTATACGGTTCGCCAGCAAGGCTGACTCACGGAAAGCGGCAGCAGGCTGCCGCAGTCCAAAGACGGCTGCGCCGTCGGAATGACTACGCCAACACGCCATCAACGAACCCATGACCCCAATCAGCTCTCGGCTTCGGGGGTTTCTTTTGCCGCCGCGCTTCCCTGGCTGCGAAGCTGGGGGAAAAGAATCACATCGCGAATGCTCTCCGCACCGGTCAGGAGGATCAACAAACGGTCGATCCCCACGCCCATACCACCGGCGGGGGGCATCCCATGTTCCAGGGAAAGAAGGAAGTCCTCATCGATCTTTTGCACATCCTCTCCCGCTTGTGCGGCAAACATCTCCCGCTGCACCAGCGGGTCATTCTGCTCGGAATACGCCGGAGCAATTTCCTGCCCATTGATGCATAACTCAAACACCTCAATCGTATCCGGATTGTCAGGACTGATTTTGGCAAGCGGACAAAGCTCCTTCGGAAGATGCGTCACAAAGGTGGGCTGAATCAGCGAAGGCTCCACCCGTTTTTCAAAAACATCATTGGTCACCTCAAAATCTTCCAGTGCCGGATTCACCTCAATGCCCTCTTTCTCACACCAGGCCAGTTTTTCTTCCTTGGACTTACTAAACCACTCGGACTCTCCGGTCGCTTCACGAATCAGATCATGATACCGTTTTTCGGGCCATTCGCCCCCAAGCTCGATGGTCTCACCGCCGGGCCGGGAAATCGTCGTGGTCCCAAGGACCGAAGTGCACAAGTCCTGAATCATCTCACGGATCAACTCCATCATTCCACGGTAATCGGAATAGGCCTGATAAACTTCCAACATGGTGAATTCCGGATTATGCCGACGGGACAAGCCTTCGTTGCGGAAATTTTTCCCAATCTCGAACACCCGGTCAAAACCACCCACCAGCATTCGTTTCAGATAAAGCTCCAAGGCAATCCGTAGAACAAAGGGCGCATTCAGAGCATTGTGATGGGTCGTAAACGGACGGGCCGCCGCGCCGCCGGCGACAGACTGCAAAACGGGCGTTTCCACCTCGACGAAATCCCGCGTCTGCAGGAAATTCCGAATCCGCGCAATGATTTGCGAACGCTGCAAAAAGCGGGTTCGGGATTCCTCGTTGACTAGTAGATCGAGGTAGCGTTGGCGGTAAATCTGCTCGCTGTCACTCAGCCCGTGCCATTTTTCCGGAAGAGGCCGCAAGGATTTGCAAACGAGAACATAGCTCACCACCCGCACGGTGATCTCCCCGGTTTTGGTCACAAACAAATCCCCGCGAACGCCGAGAATATCGCCCAGGTCCAATTTTTTGAAGGCTTTAAAAGCGTCTTCCCCGAGAGTGTCCTTCTTGGCGTAGATCTGAATCAACCCCTTGCGATCCCGCAGTTTGGCAAAAATGCTCTTCCCCATGACCCGCATCACCATCAGCCGGCCCGCCACTGCGACCTCCGGTTGTTCCGCGTCTTCCTCAGGCCGATACGCCGCCAGAGCTTCCGCCGAAGTATGCGTGGGGGCGAATTCCGCCTGAAACGGGTCCTGCCCCGCCGCCCTAAGCTCATCCAGTTTTGCCTTTCGGACGGCGAATAAATCGTTCGTTGCCTGCTTGCTCGTTTCCTTCATAAGCGATCCAGCAAAACCTTTTGCGCCCAAGATTTCAATCCCGTAAATTTTTATCGCCCGCGGAGATCGGTCTCGCCTCACGAAGGATCACCTGGCCACCGTCCAAAGACGGCTTCGCCGTCGGAATTACAGAACCACGAATAAACATCACCGCTTAGCGGGATTTCGCTGTGGCTCAACCAATAGACACGAATATTTACGCTGAGGAAGGTAGCTTGTCTCCACCGCGACGGCATCGCGCAAGCGCGAGCCCTACAAGGTCGGAGCCGCAGTTGCCTGGGCAACGATCCTGCGACGGCATCGCGCAAGCGCGAGCCCTACAACCCGCCACCTCCTTCCAGGAGCCGACACTCATGCGACGGCATCGCGCAAGCGCGAGCCCTACAGAAAGATGGGACGCTTTTTCCGGCAAAGCCGGAGAACCACACGTATCGCGTAACGGGTGAATCGTTCCTTGGTTTTCCAGTGCCGAAGGCACCTTGGACTGCGGCAAGCCCCTTGCCGCTTTTTCCAGCCGCAGCCTGCTGCGGCGTTACCGAACCTATCCGGTTCGCCAGCAGGGCTAGCTCACGCAAAGCGCCAGCAGGCTGGCGCAGTCCAAAGACGGCTTCGCCGCCGGAAGTGTCGGTCCGGTTATCCATGCCCCGTCACCCATCCCCCGCGACGGCATCGCGCAAGCGCGAGCCCTACAGAAGCCGCCCTCTCCAGGGCCATCGAGCTTAGCCCGGCGACGGCATCGCGCAAGCGCGAGCCCTACAGAAGCTGAGTTTAGAGGGTACGTCCCGACCATCCCGGAACAATGTCGCCTCGACTCTGTCCACAATACCATGAAATCCTTAAACTCCTCCCTTCTCGGCGAGAAAATTTCCCGGTTCCTGGTACCCGTTCTGGCCATTTTCGCTTTTGCCCTGACCTCAGGCTGCGGGGATGATGAACATATCGAAGATCTCCGGCGGGAAATTTCCCAAGACTCTGAATCCAACGGCGAAAGCCAACAAACATTGCAGGTCGCCGGATACCTCTACGACGACGAGATTCATCTCCACTTTGTTTTCGAAACCGAGCAACCGCATTGGTATCACCAATACTGGGTGTACGAGGGCGGCGAATGGATTCGCTACGGCTCGGGAGGCGAAGGGCCCGACCCGGACGGTCTTTACGAAGATCGCATCTCGGTCATGTGGGATGACGGAAAAGTGGACCAATTTGCCCAAACCGGCGGGTATACCGCCGTTCACGACGGAATCCGCAGTACCCGCAGTGAAGTACCTGCCGAAGAAGTCGAAAGCCATCCCTATCTCGGCGAGGAACTGGGCCGCTCGGATGTGCGGAAGTTTATCCGGGAATCCCGTGACGAGTCCTCCGATGAACCACTCTGGGCCGCCGTTCGCTCGGAGGAGGAACTCCGGGAAATGCGCGAGGAGGGCCTCTTTCTCGACCTTTGGCAATGGCGGGCCCATCGTTCCCACCCTATGGGCTTCGCCGACAACGGGTATGTTTTGGAATACCGCCACAGTTCGGAAGGCCAAGGCATGTACACCACCAACCAGGACCCGGAGACGGGAAAACCGCTGCTGATGTTCGACGCCGAAAAAACCGGCCAAACCGCACTGACCCTCGAAGGCCTGCGCAACCGGGACTACGGTCAAGAGGACTACTATTATTTGAGCGAGGCCTTGGCCGTTCCTTTTGACCCCGAGGCCAACTGGCAGGAAGGCGACGCCATTCCCCAACGTCTCTTACGGGAACCGAACGGCAGCCGCGGCGCCATTCGCGCTGAAGGCAGTTACCACGACGGAGCCTGGCGCATCGCCCTCCGCCGTTCCCTGGAAAGCCCGAATCCGCTGGACAGCAAAACCTTTGCCGAAGGCGATGTTTTCAACGCCGCGTTTGCCGTTCATTCCGGAGGCGTCGGTGCCCGTCATCACCTGGTCAGCATGCCCATCACCGTTGGTTTCAACACCGAAGCCGACCTCACCCTTCCCCTTCTCGACTCTCCTCCGAAAACCCCCGAAGAGGACCTCACCTGGACAACCCTCGACCTCTTCGATCCAGGCGACCCCACCACCGCAAGGGAATAAGACTGATAAGGTTGCCGCCGACTATTGGACAAGGCAGTCCCTTCAGAAATCTTCCATCGGCTCCACCGCGACGGCATCGCGCAAGCGCGAGCCCTACAGAAAGATGGGACGCTTTTTCCAGCCGCAGCCTGCTGCGGCGTTACCGAACCTAACGGTTCGCCAGCAGGCTGGCCACCGTCCAAAGACGGCTTCGCCGTCGGAATTACAGAACCACGAGTAAACATCACCGCTTAGCGGGATTTCGCTGTGGCTCAACCAATAGACACGAATATTTACGCTGAGGAAGGTAGCTTTTGTAGGGCCTCCCCTTGGGGAGTGCCGCCCGTTAAGACGTACGCCCTGGACAGAGGTTTGCGCCGGCCATCGAAAAAGACGGTCCCCCTACAAAACCTTCGCTTGTCTCCACCGCGACGGCATCGCGCAAGCGCGAGCCCTACAGAAGCTCATTTTAGAGGGTACGTCCCTAGACTATTGACAAAAAAAGGCTTATTTAGGTTTTGTTGAAAACGCTTTTCTCCTTCTCCAACAGCCACTTCTTAAATGTGATTCCGCCGGGACCGGAATAGCCGGTGAGCTTTCCGTTGGCTCCGATCACCCGATGGCAGGGGATCAAGATGGGCAATGGATTCCGGGCCATAAGCCTGCCCACCGCCCGGGCTGCACCGGGGCTCCCACACCTGGCGGCAATTTCCCCGTAGGTCCGGCGATCCCCGGGGGGGATCGCCCGAACTTCCGCCAACACCTTTTCGGCAAACACCGCCTTGGGCGACCAGTCCAGGGGTACGACAATTTCCTGCCTTTTCCCGGATTGAAAATCCTCCACTTGCCTTTGCCCTTCGTCACCCCAGGGCGGTTTTTTTTCAGAGAAAGCCAAAGAGGCCTCGGGTTGAGTAAATTCGACCCTTTGCACCCCCTGATGACTCCCCAGAAACCAAAGTCGAGTTCCCCATAACTCCAGCGGGAGAAGGTATAAACTCATGGAAGAAGAGACGGTGGTTACTAAAAATACCGCACAAAATAGCGGTTTCTCAGACGCTCGAACCAACGTTCCATGTCCTGCCTCATGGTCTTGTTCACCAATTCTTCCTCAATGCGGTCCCGAACCTTGTGTATCGGCTGCACCCCATCCTGACGATGCTGCTCCAAATGCAGAATGAAAAATGAATCACCGGTACGAATCAAACCACTGGTCTCCCCTTCCGACAAATCACGGATTTCTTCCCGCCAGTCCTCCCGAAGATCCTGCATCGCAATCCAGCCCAAAAACCCACCATCCTCACGGCTGCGGTGTTGGCTATAGCGACGGGACAAATCGCCGAAAGAGGTCCCCTCTTCGAGCTCCGCAAAAATAGTCTCTGCAGTTTGCTCCAACACCTCCTCGGGCTCGGCGGTAATTACCTTCAATTCAATCAACCGTAGTTGCACCGCTTCATCTTCGGTGAAAAGATGCGGATTTTCCTCATAAAACTCCTGCATTAAGACAGGGCTGACGGTCGTACGGGAATGCCTTCTCTGGCCTTCCATTTCCTGCACAATAAAACCTTCTTTGATGCGCCGACGAAAAGACCGGCTGGTTTCCCCTGCATCTTGCAAATAGCGCAGAAACTCGACCCGACTTCCGTTGAAATCTTCTTCGATAATGCTCTCGATCCGACGCTCGATGGCACTTTGGGGAATTTCCCAACCGCGTCGCTCAAATTCCTTGACCACGAGAATACGATCCACCATACCCTCCACGATTTCCCTCTTGGTCTGTTCGTAGTTCCGGCGAAATTCGTCTTGGCTCCGGCTCATCCTCTGCAAATCGGGGATCAACCGGCTCATTTGCTGCCGGACCTCCTGCAAGGTAATGACCCGGTCCTCGACAATCGCCACAACCTGATTGGCCACTTGTCCTTCATTCGGGCTTTGTACCGCTTGGGCACTTGTCGCGACCAGAGAAAGCAGAACCCCAAGGAAAAGAGGGCGACAGAGAGATGTAAGAAAATTCATAAAAAGGCTCTTAAAACGACGTTTTTTGCAGACCATGTGCTATTTCCTCCAGTCTGCGCAATGGATCGCATTGGGTCAAGCGGGGAAAGCGTCCGCCAATCTTCCAATACCCCCCTCCTTTTTGCTCGGAAAACCGGCCTCTGAGCCGATCCCCATGACTTTCAATTTCCGCCAAACCGGCTTGCTGAGCCAAGGTGCGGATCAAGGTCACCCACAAAAGCGCCTGCACGGCTTCGGGAACCTTGCCAAAACGATCTTCCATCTCTTCCCGCACTTTTTTGACCTCGCCGGGCTTCTCCAGGAGAGAGAGCCGGCGATAAAAATCAATTCGCAACCGCGGCTCGGTGAGATAGGTGGGCGGGATTTCCGCCTGGATGGTGGCGGAGCCGAGCGTTTGGACCTCTTCTTCCCGCAAGGCCTGATAACGATCTCCGACCGCCCGCCGTTCCCCCTGGCCGCCGGTCACGACAAAATCAAGGTTTACCCGGGCCCGCGGAACCAGAGCGGAGGGCTCCCCCTTAAGGCGCGCAATGCTGTGCCGCAAGAGCTGACAATACAGGTCAAAACCGACCCCGGCGATATGACCACTCTGCTTGACCCCGAGCAAATTGCCCGCCCCGCGTAATTCGAGGTCCCGCATGGCAATTCGAAAGCCGGAGCCCAGTTGATTGTATTGGCGCAAAACATTCAACCGCTTGCGGGCATTCTCCAGTACTCTTCCGTGCCGGTGCAGGAAGAGATAGGCGTAGGCCTGCCGGGTAAACCTTCCCACCCGTCCCCGCAACTGATAGAGCTGCGAGAGACCGAAACGATCGGCCGCTTCGACAATGAGGGTATTGCAATTGGGGATATCAATTCCGCTTTCGATGATGGTGGTGCACACCAGGACATCGTAGCGGCGCTCGACGAAGTCATGCATGACTTTCTCCAACTCGTTTTCTCTCATCTGTCCATGCCCGCAAACAAAACGAACCTCCGGCATCAATTCCTGCAAACGCGCCGTCAGCGAGGTGATGGTCTCCACCCGGTTGTGCAGGTAAAAGACCTGGCCGCCCCTATCAATTTCAAACTGGATGGCCTTTTTGACCAGTTCGAGATCAAAAGTCTTTACGACGGTTTGGATCGGCAACCGGTTGACCGGCGGCGTTTCGATCACCGATAAATCCCTTGCCCCGCTGAGCGCCAGATGAAGGGTGCGGGGGATCGGCGTGGCACTCATCGTCAAGACATCCACCGTCACCCGCATGCTCTTGATGGCATCCTTGTGCTTGAGCCCAAAACGATGCTCCTCATCAATGACCACCAGACCGAGATCTTTGAAGGTGACATCTTTCCCCAAAAGACGATGGGTGCCGACCAGAATATCGATTTTCCCTTCCCGCAAGGATCGCAGAATCTCCCGCGCCTGACGCCCCGTGCGAAAACGGCTCAGCATTTCCACGACCACCGGAAATTCGGCCGTCCGGTCGAGGAAGGTTTCAAAGTGTTGCTGCGCCAAAACCGTGGTCGGGGCCAGGATCGCCACCTGTTTTCCTCCCATGACCGCCTTGAACGCCGCCCGCAAGGCAATCTCGGTTTTCCCGAAACCGACATCACCACAGAGCAAGCGATCCATCGGTTTGCCCGTCTCCATATCTTGCTTACACTCGTCAATCGCTTTTTCCTGCCCCGGCGTTTCGCGATAGGGAAAAGCCAGTTCAAATTCCTTCTGCCACGGAGTGTCCGGCGGAAAGGCAAACCCTTCGCCGGATTCCCGCACCGCATGCATCCGCAGCATTTCGGCGGCAAAGTCCATGGTCGCTTTTTCGGCCTCCCGGCGGGTCTTTTCCCATTTCCCACTGCCGAGGCGGGCCAACTGCGGCCGTCCTTTTTGCAAGCCGACATAACGGGTCAATAAATGCGATTCGGCCAAAGGCAGATGCAGTTCCACCGAATCCTCAAACGCCAGGGTAATCACTTCCCGCTCGGCTTCCTCTCCCACAGGGATTTTGCCAATGCCGCGAAACCGGCAAATGCCGTGTTCCAAATGCACCAACAAATCACCTTCCACCAATTCCGAAAAATCCAACAACTGTTCGATCTCCGCATGGTGGGCCTCTTTCCGGCTCTTCTGGTGAGGGGCTTTGCGCCGCCGGCCAAAGACCTCCACCTCGCTGATCACCACCAATCCGCCTTTGCGTGAACCCTTGGCAAAAGGCTTGAAAGCCTTGCGCAGATTCGCTCCCAACCGAAAGCCCCCACGCAAGTACCCTTCCCGCCAGAAAGAATCCTGCAACAAGGGTTTGGTCGTTTCGTCTGCCTCCAGAATTTCCTGCAACCGCGCTCGGTCACCGGACGTTCCGTACACAAACACCAACCGATCGCCGGACGCTTGCCATTCCCTGAGCTTCTGCCAAAAGGCGGACCGACGCATCTCTTCATGAGCCAAACGCTTTTCCGCCAAAACCTCTTCGCCCAAGGCAAACTCCTCGTAAAGGTCCAGCCCCACCGCCTCCTCCTCGCGCAACTGGTCCGGTTCGGGAAAAAACCATCCCGGCGAGGCAATCTCGGCAATCCCGGCGGGATTCGCCGCCCGGATCATTTCCGCTAAACGCCCCCCTAACTTCTTCTTTTCCGCATCGCCTCCCCTGGCGGAAAAAACCGTCTCCAACTCCTCCGGTTCCACTAACGTCCAGGAGGCTTTTGTGCCCAACCACCCGAGGGCATCCTGATCCATCGCCCCGAGAGCCGCCGCCGGGGACGGCACCAGGACCAAATCATCCACCTTCGCCAAGGTTCGTTGCGTCACCGGATCGAAGGTATGAATCGACTCCAATTCGTCGCCGAAAAAGTCCAGCCGGTACGGCTCCTGCGCCCCGGCAGGGTAAAGATCAACAATCCCTCCCCGCACGGCAAACTGGCAGGGATGCTCCACCACCGCCGCCGATTCATACTGGGACTCCACCAATTGCGAAGGCAAGCGGCCGAAATCGTACGCCTTCCCCGCTTGGAAAACCTTGGTTTTCGCCTCAAACCACTTGGGATTCGGTGCCGGGCTGAGCAAGGCCTCCGGGGTGGTTACCAAAAACACCGATCCGCCCGAGGTTTCCCGCAAGCTTTGCAAGACCGCCATACTGTCCAAGGCTTGCGCCCAATCGGGTGTCTCCCACTCGGCGCCCAAAGCCGAAAACCCCAAATACACCAGAACCTTTCCGGGTACCGGACGCTCGGCCGAGGCCGGGGTCTCCATCTGCCGGGCCAGTTCCCGGGCCCGCCCCGGCGAGGAGACCAAGACCATCCGCGGAAACCCTTTTTGTTGCGAGCCCACGCCATACGCCACCCAGCCCTGGGCCGCCGGAGCAATGCCACCCCAGAGACCCGGCGGCGTTTGGACTTTTGCTTTTTGGTTCGATGGCATTGTCTCAAAACTGCACGGAAACTTCGCAAGGGACAAACTTTTCATGCGAATTCGGCTGTTCAAACCGGGTGGCGAGAAGAAAGGTAATGGGATGGACGGCATGGACGGGTGGAAAGGTTTTCCCACGGGCTAACGCTCGGCGCAGGCTGCGGCTCGAAGAAAGCGGCAAGAGGTTCCGCCCCGTCAACCGAGTGGATGGCCAACCGCCCAGCTCCTTCTTGTAGGGCTTGCGCTTGCGCAATGCCGTCACGGTGGGACCGTTGAAATCTTGTGATGGGGACCGCCCTTTCCGATGCCCTTCGCAAACCTTTCGCCAGAGCGTAAGTCTTCACGGGCGGCACTCCACAAGTGGAGGCCCTACAAAAGCGACCTTCCCTCAACGGAAATTTGTGGTTCTCGCAAAGGGTAACGCTCGCCGCAGGCTGCGGCTGGAGAAAGCGGCAAGAGCTTGCCGCAGTCCAAGGTGCCTGCCGCACGGGGAGATGACCACCCACCATCTCCACCCCAAAAAAAGCCCGGTTCTGTCGAAACAAAACCGGGCTTAGGGAGGGAGGAAAATAAAAATGGCGTCCCCTAGGGGATTCGAACCCCTGTCGCCAGGATGAAAACCTGGTGTCCTAGGCCGGGCTAGACGAAGGGGACGCTCAGGGAAGTTTCCAATAGATCATTTCTCATTCTGGCAGGCAAGTTATTTTTTCAAAAAAATGCGTTTCTTTTTTCAGAATTCCTCTTCATCCTTGGCCCATGGATTTTGCCAACCCGCCCGAAGCCCTTTGCCAAGAAACCCTTGTTGAAATTCCCAAACTCCCGTTTCCCCATGTGGCCAGTGGAAAAGTAAGGGAAATTTTTGACCTCGGAGCCTCTCTTTTACTGGTGGCGACGGACCGCATCTCCGCCTACGACCACGCCCTCCAGCCCGGCATTCCGGGCAAGGGGATTTTTCTCAACGAGATCAGTCGTCTCTGGTTCCGGGAACTCAGGGATTTGGTGAATGTGCAGGTGGCCGAAGACGAGGAAGAACAACGCCGGGCCCTGGACCTGCCGCCCGCTCTTTTTTGGCGCTCGCTCTTGGTCAAGAAATGCCGTCCCATCCCTCTCGAATGTGTGGTTCGCGCATACCTGGCTGGAAGCGGCTGGGCGGAATACCAGAAATCCGGAAACGTGCAGGGCCATCCCCTCCCCGCCGGGCTCACCGAGAGTGAAAAACTTCCGGAACCCCTGTTCACGCCAACCACCAAAGAAAAAGAAGACCGCCCCCTCACCCCCGCCGAAGGGGAAGAGCATGTTGGGAAAGACCTTTACGCCACCTTACGCGACCTGAGCTTTCGGATTTTCGCCAAAGGCCGCGAAAGAGCTTCCCAAGCCGACCTGATACTGGCCGATACCAAATTTGAATTCGGGTTCGATGCCGACAACCACATCACCCTGATCGATGAGGTGTTAACCCCGGACTCCAGCCGTTTCTGGCCTGCCGATCACTTTTCCCCGGGGCGCCCCCAGCCGAGTTTCGACAAGCAGTTTGTTCGCGATTTCCTGCGCCAATCCGGCTGGCAAAAAGGCCAACCCGTCCCCCGGTTGCCGGAGGACGTGGTCCGGGGCACCCACCAACGGTACCGCGAAGCCTGGGAACGCCTGCGGGATCGTTGATGGCCTGAGTTCCCGCGGTTTGAAGAACCTGAGACCCTGTTTCCCACCGGGGACCAGGGATGGACGCGGATGGACAGGATGGACTGTATGGACACCTTCCGGTAGGGCTTGCGCTTGCGCAATGCCGTCGCGGTGGGAGGCGTCGTAGAATGTTGCCCCAGGGTAACGCCCGCAGCAGGCTGCGGCTGGAGAAAGCGGCAAGAGCTTGCCGCAGTCCAAGGTGCCTGCGGCACGAGGGGTTACCGGTTTTATGGTTTCCCGGACCG
>JAFIGF010000210.1 GCA_020831535.1 Opitutales bacterium
TCGGCGTACGGGCATAGGACTCACCATAACATCCCAAATGACGCCCCGTATCCTCCCCTACCAAAAGCAGAAAATTGACCATTTTCCGATCAAAGGAAAGAATCACGGTTGTCGCAATTCCAAATCGTCAGCCCCGAATTCTAGCCGTCGGGGCTTGATCTTCACTCTTTTGCCAAGGCAAGTACCGCAAAAGCCAGAGGGATGACTTTCGCGGGAGAGCGAATCACAGGCGAGGCAGGGTTAAGCCTCCGTCGACCATAATCACTTGGCCGGTGGAATAAGGAAAATCACCCCGGGCCAAAGCGGTGGCCGCTTTGCCAACATCCTCGGGAAATCCCCAACGAGGGGTCACGCAGAGGCCGTCGGCAATCAACTTGTCATATTTTTCCTGCACCCCGGAAGTCATATCGGTTTTGGTCACCCCGGGGCGGATTTCATACACCGGGATCTGGTATTCCCCGAGGCGGGCGGCAAACAGAGAGGTCATCATGGCAATGCCCGCCTTGGCGACGCAATATTCGCCCCGGTTGACTGAAGCAACGGTCGCCGAAATACTGCCTACGTTGATGATACAGCCTTGCCATTCAGGATCGGCTTGCTTTTGGGAAACCATCCAGTTGGCAACCGCTTGCGAGAGGAAATAGGGCCCTTGCAAATTGGTTCCCACAACGTAAGCAAAACTTTCCTCCGAGGCCTCGAGGATATCCTTCCTCTCCTTGGGGGCCACGCCGGCGTTGTTGACCAGAACATTCAGCTTACCGAAAGACTCACGGATTTTATCGATCATGCCCTGACGCGATTCACGGGAACCGATATCGCCCTGGCAATAAATCACGTCGGCCCCATGGGCCCGGAGCTTTTCCAGCACCTCACCGACCGCGTCTTCGGGGCGCATGCCGTTGATCGCCACATTGAATCCGGCCTTGGCCAGATGTTCCGCCACCCCGAAGCCAATGCCCCGGGAACCTCCGGTCACCAAAGCGACCGGTTTTTGTGAAGTCGAAGATACCATTCTTCGTTCATAGCGTTCGATGTCTGAGTTCTCAAGTCCTTTCGACTTTGGGGGTACTTAAGGAGGGATTGCTCATGGCAATGAGCTTATCGCAATTTTCGTGAAAAGCACTAAAACGGCGAAAACCTCCTCTGTCTGGAGGGTCAGGCTCCGACTTGACCGGCAAGGCTCCTGGATGATCTGGATTTCCGAAAGCTCTCGGGAATCAATCTTCTTGCACCAAGGTTTGGATATGCAGGTCGCGCAATTGGCGATCGGTCACGGGGCCGGGGCTATCGGTCATCAGACATTGCCCTTTTTGCGTTTTCGGGAAGGCGATGACATCCCGAATGCTGGTTGTTCCAGTGAGAATCGCCACCATCCGGTCAAAGCCCAGCGCGATTCCACCATGCGGGGGCGCTCCGTAACGGAAGGATTTGAGCATGTAGCCAAACCGCTCCTGAACAGTTTCAGGAGGGATCGCAAAAATATCCTCGAAAAGTGTTTTCTGCAGATCCGGCTGGTGCACACGAATACTTCCCCCGCCCAATTCGACACCGTTGAGCACCAGATCGTAGTGCTGGCCCCGAACCGCTTTGGGATCTTTTTGCAAGAGACCGATATCCTCCGGCACGGGTGCGGTGAAGGGGTGGTGAGCGGCCACAAAGCGTTGCTCCTCCTCCTCGTAAATGAGCAGGGGAAATTCGACCACCCAGAGAAAATTATACGCATCCGCCGGAATGACCAGACGCTCCCGCTTTTTCAAAAGGTTGGCCGCTTCCAGACGGATACGTCCCAAAATAGTGCAGGCACGAGTCCATTGGTCTGCCGCGAAGAAAACCATATCGCCGTCCTCAATCTCCAGGACCTCGGCCAAGGCAGCTTTTTCCGCGTCGGTGAAGAATTTAAGAATCGGCGACTTCCACTGACCCTTGTCAGCTTTGATAAAGGCCAGCCCCTTCGCGCCCAGAGACTGGGCGATTTCCGTCAAATGGGTCAACTCGCCCTGGGTTAGATCGGCGAGCCCTTTGGCGTTAAAGGCCTTGATGGCACCGCCCTTGTCCAGGACTCCACGGAAAACCTTGAATTCGGTTTCCCCAAAAATCTCTCCCACATCGACCAATTCCATCCCGAACCGGGTATCCGGCTTATCGATACCGTAGCGGTTCATCACCTCCGCATAGGGCATACGCGGGAAGGGGGTGGGGATGTCGATGTCGAGAACTTCCTTCCAAACCCGGGCCACCAGCTTTTCGATGAGGGCATACATATCCTCCCGATCAATGAAGGACATTTCCAGATCAACCTGGGTAAACTCCGGCTGCCGGTCACTGCGCAAATCCTCGTCGCGGAAGCAACGGGCCATTTGATAGTAGCGCTCCATTCCAGCCACCATAAGCATCTGCTTAAATTGTTGGGGGGATTGGGTCAGCGCATAAAACTCTCCCGGATTCAAACGGCTGGGGACCAAATACTCGCGGGCCCCCTCCGGGGTGCTTTTGAAAAGAAACGGGGTTTCGATTTCGTAGAAGCCCTCCTCATCCAGAACCTCGCGAACGGTTTTTGAAGCCTTGTGGCGAACCTCCATCGCCTTCCGCAAACGGGGGCGGCGCAAATCGAGGTACCGGTGGGTCAGCCGGAGGTCTTCATTTACCTTATCCCCTTTCGCATCATCAATCGGGAAAGGCGGGGTGTCGGAAATATTAAAAATCTCGAGCTCGCGGCCCACTACTTCGATGGTCCCGGTAGGGAGGCGGGGATTGACCGTCTCGGCAGGCCGGGGACGCACCTCGCCGTGAACGCCAATGACCGATTCCGGCTTCAACCGGGAAGCTCGCTCGGCCAGGGCTTGATCGTTCTCCGGATTGAAAACCAACTGGGTAAGCCCCGCCCGGTCCCGGATATCGATGAAAGTGATTCCGCCATGATCGCGGATGGAATCAACCCAACCGCAAAGGTTTGCAGTTTGGCCAATGTGCTGATCGGTAAGGGCTCCACAGGTATGAGTTCTTTTCATGGCAAAACGAACAAACAAACGCAACGTCCCGCGCAGGTCAAAACTTCTTTTAGAGGGCGAAAATAAAACACCCCCACAACAACAAGGAACATCCGCTTTGAAAAAGAGACGATAATAGAAAGGTAAGACGCCTGGAATTATATTGAAAAAATGTTAAATTGTGAAATTTTAAGATTTTCTTTATTTAAATGGTCATCTATCTTTAATTCAGTTGCAAAAACCGCTCATGGTTTCCCTTTGATTTTCTCTCTCCGCAACAATGCCTTCTCGTAGTGTTAAAATAAAAAGTCCCCCCGTAGATGAGAAAGACCGTCTTCTGCGAATGGTGGCGCATGACCTACGCTCCCCCCTAACCCACGCCAACTTGCATCTGGACCGCTTGCAGTCATTGGCCGAGAAGGAAAAGCTATCTCCAACAGTCCGCAAACTGATCAAGGAGACCGAGTTTCAAGTAAGACGTATTTCCTCCCTCGTGGAGAAACTCAATGATCTTGATGCGATGGAGAACAGAGGTGACCCGATTAACTGCAAGCCGACCCCATTCTCCCGCTGGGTTCGAATTTCCTACCAAAACCACCAGGCCTTGGCCAAAAACAAGGAGATCAAACTGGAAGGAAAATTCCCCCGGGAGGATTTTCCTGTCATCGCCGACCCGGAGGCCTTGCTGCGGATTTTTGAAAACCTGCTCTCCAACGCTCTCAAATTCACCCCTCGCGGAGGGAGAATTTCTTTGCAGGTCGGAAAGAATGAGTCATACGGTTTCGCCTCCATATCCGACAGTGGACCAGGCATTCCGGAAAAAGATCAAAAGAAACTTTTCGAGCGTTTTACCAAACTCACCCCCCAACCAACCGAAGGGGAACCCTCTCTGGGGTTGGGTTTATCGATTGTCCAACACCTCTGCCAAGAGATGGGAGGCAAGATTGAATACTCCAGTAAAGCCGAGCAGGGAACGACGTTTACGATCAACCTCCCCTTGGCCAAAGAGTCCTGATTCCTTTGAAAGGACCCTTAGGTGGGCGATTCCGCCTTCAAATCACGCTGCATGAGTTCGGCCAGCGCTTCCATCGGTTTTTTCTGCCCCTTGAGAATGGCATGGGTCTGCTCCAGGATGGGCGCTTCCAATCCTTTTCCCTGGCAGAGGTCGTAAAAATTCAACGTTGCCCGGTACCCTTCCACCACCGTTTTTCGGTTGGCCAGCAGATCCTCGGACGTTTGACCGGAACCGATTTTTTCCCCGAATTCCCGGTTGCGACTCCAGGGACCAAAACAAGTGGCCACCAAATCACCAAAGCCCGAAAGCCCATAAAAGGTTTCCCGGTTTGCCCCGAGATTCTCTCCCAAACGAATCATCTCGGCCAGGGACCGGGTCAACAAAGCCGCTTTTGCATTGTCTCCCAGTTGCAACCCGTCGGCCACCCCGCTGGCAATCGCATAGATATTTTTTAAGCAGCCTCCCAACTCCACCCCACGGCAATCTTCACTGCTGTAAACCCGTACATTTCCTCCGCTAAAGGCATCCCGATAGCGGTTGCGCAATTCGTCGGAGCCCTTCATGCCCAAGACCATGGCGGCGGGCTTTCCTTCGGCCACCTCCCGGGCATAGGTCGGGCCGGTCAGTGAACCCGCCAAACAGTCCGGGATTTCCTCCTGAATGATGTCCGAACTCAGCGCCCCGGTTTTCTCCTCCAAGCCCTTGGCCAAACTGATGACCGCCTGCAAACGGCGACTCCCTTCCCGCGCGGACTGCACTCTTTGGCAGGCCTCCCGGAGTCCGTGGGAGGGGCAAGCCAACAGAACCGCATCCGCTTCGAGGAGCAAGGGTTCCAACTGCCAACCAATTTGCAATGACTGCGAGATGGCAATCCCCTCCAGGTAGTCACGATTTTCCCGGCGCGAGGACATGTCCAGCGCCTGCGCCAATCGCCGGGGAGACAAGCTCACGGTATGCCCCGCCTTTTCCAAATGAATGGCCATCGCGGTGCCCCAGGCACCCGCTCCAAGAATAACGAAATTCATCCTGCCACCCTATGAACAAAAACCAGCTTCCGGCAAACGGGAAATTTTCGCTTTTTAGTCTTTTGCAACTGCCTCGCCCGCTTCAGCCCCCCTCTGTCGCGCCGAAGCAAGGCGAAGGCGGACGCTGACTTGCCGAATGTCCCACACCATTCAGATCGCATTCATGTCAAAAATCGCCCCTGGCCAGCGAGCTCCCTGTCACGGCGTAGCCCGAAGGGCGAAGACAAAGGCGAGCGCCGACAGGTCCCCCGGGCGATATTGGGCATAATCCTAAATTCCGGGCGCAGCCAAAGCACCAGTCCACGAATTATTGATTTTGCAGTTTCTTCCATGATTTATGGGAATTTACATTGGCGCAGCGGTGACGGCTTATCAGGCTACTGAGGGAATTTGAGTACCCATGGAAAGCCTTTAAGCAAGTCAAATCTATTGTTTCTCATCAACCGTTATCCCGGGGCGGTCAGCGGGTTTCATTTTGCCGTTTCGGACGAAATACTCTATTGCTCCTCTTATATGGAATCTTTTCTTCGCATTTCCCCAACCATACGGATCCCTCTTGCAGAGATCCAATGGCACGCCGTTCGCACACAAGGACCCGGCGGGCAGAATGTAAACAAAGTTTCCAGCGCGGTGCAGCTTTTTTTCCCCATTAGGGAATCCTCCTTGCCCGAAGAGGTCAAACAAACTCTTCTGCGTCGGACTGACAAACGTATTACCACCGAGGGTGTTCTAATTATCAAATCAAAGGCTCACCGCACTCAGTAAAAAAATTACCGGGAAGCTTTGCAACGCTTACAATCTCTCTTGGAAAAGGCTATCCACAAACCCAAAAAACGACATTCCACCAAACCATCCCGACGAGCAAAAGCCCGGCGCATGGATCAAAAAACGCAGCGCGGCCACCTTAAATCCCTGCGCGGTCGCATCCTTCCCCCCTGATCCGGTTTCCCAAACAAAGCCAACGCTACGAACAGCCAAAAGCACTAATCAGGTGAGGACGCAGTTTGTTTTTTTTAGAGACCGCTGCACGGTCATCGTCGAGACGGAGTCGGCGAGTTTCAACTCGACCGCCTTGTCGGCCAGCAGTCGAACCGTCCATCTCCTGTGCCCTTCCGGCGGCTCCGAGCAGGCCAAGGCCGTCAGACGTGCGTCGAAAGCGCCGTTGAAAGTGACCTCCCTCGGCTTGGTTTGCGGTTTTCGAACCAAAGCGGATTCCAAACCTTCTTCGACAAAGCGACGCTTTAAATGCTCTATGGTGCGGGCGCTCACCC